>JBMNQS010000052.1:0-16795 GCA_050944255.1 Christensenellales bacterium
CGGGAAAGATCACCGTATCGCGGGTCATGACCTCGTCGGCCACCAGGCTGTATTCCCTGCGGTACTGCCGCAGAAGAGCGCCATCGGTCACGCCGGTCAAAAGGCCGAAGGACTTTTCCAGCGACGTGCCGATGGTGCGCACGATATCCTCGTCGCAGATGCCTTCGTACCCGTAATCACGAAGCACCGAACGATAGCAGGCCAGTATGGCTTTGGAGGTATCCGCCAGCGTCAGGTCAAAATCAAACAGATAGAGTGTATACATCATTTCACCGCCGGCAGGCTGCGGGCGTACCGCACAAAATCCTCAAAGCTGCCGTTTTTATGGTCGTTAATAGACCCGTCGCCGTCGATGAGGCAGTCGGTAATCAGGTAGGTATCCATACCCAGGGCCGCCGCGGGCATGTCCTCCTTCAGGCTGTTGCCCACCAGGAGGCACTCCTGCGGGGTTTTGCCGATCACGTCAAGCAGTTCCAGGTAATAGCCCGGCGAAGGTTTGCAGTAGCGGCTGTTGGCGTAGTCGGTGACGTATACGAAATCTTCGTAGGCAAGGCCCACCCACGCCATACGGGTCTTTGTGGCGACAGCGGGGAACACCGGATTGGTGGCGCATACCAGCATATAGCCCTTTTGCCGCAGCTCATCGATGCACGCGCGGGCCAGCGGGTTTTCCCCGCATACGGCGCGGGCCCGTTCAAACTCCCCGGCGTAGAAGTCGTCGAATTCGCCCTCTTTTTCGCGGATCTCCTGGCCCAGTATCCCGGCGAAAGTATCCCAGAAAACCTCGCTGTTATAGGCCCTCCCGTCGTTATTAAGCATGGCGTCGATGCCCTTCCACAGGGCCTTCACCAGGCGTTCGCCCTCCTCCCGGGAGGAAGCGAAACGTTTGGTCACCTCCCCCATGTAGGCGCCGATAAAATGATCCTGGTCCATGGGCAGCAGCGTGCCGTCCAGGTCAAACAAAATGGTACTCAGCATATTCCCTCCCCTTTGACAAAAATCCACTTTTAAATGTATCAAATTTTTGAAGTTTTTTCAATCGGAACCGGCGTCCGGTTCAAGGCGCGCCGCGCTTTCCGGCCCAGGCAAAGCGCCGCCGGCGGACAAAAATATTTTCCGGCGGCTGCATCCATCAAGCCTCATACTCCCCGCTTCTTTTAAGCGGCTGCCTGGAATAAAAGTACATGGCCACCCCGGTATCGTTGATCAAAAGGTCCCGCGGCATCCGGCCGCACAGGTAGACCACCAGATAATCCCCCGACGCCCCGGCAATGTTCAGCGCCTGAAGGAAGTAGATGACCCAGAAATAAGAAGGGATCAGAAACTGCAGCAGAAGCAGGACCGCGCCCAGTATGATCACCGGCGACAGGGCGATGACGATATAGCTTTTCTTGTCGAAGTAGGCCCTGTCGTTGCCGGCGTAGGCGTACAGGCCCGTAAAGCCGAACTTGGGCTTCTCGCCGCTGTAGAGGCGGATGAACACGCCGTGGACCACCTCGTGCAGCACGGTGTAAACCACCATGGCCACGAAAAACACGATCATTTGCGTTATGTCAACGGTAAACGACCGGCGCAAAATAAAACCCAATCCGATCATCAGCACGAGTATGATCAGCGCCAGGCCGTTGAGCAGCCACGCGGTCTTTTTGTCGCGCTGCAGGTCGATAGCGTATATCCTCTGATAACCTTCGGGCAACTGCAAAGTGTTCATGGATCGCTCCTTTACTCATGGTCCGCAAAAGTGAAAAACTTACCTCTTTAGTATGAGGGCAGGCGCATTTTGCGTCAAGACACTTTCACATTGCCGCCTCCGGGCAGGCGGCTGTCTGAATAGAAATCCGCCTGCGGGCCATTCTATCACCGAGGTGATAGAAATGGATTTTGATCCCAGGAATTCCCAGTATTTCAATTCTCTTCCCACGCTGGTACAGGAGAGCGTGCTGCAAAGCGGCGTTACCTTCCACAGCGAGGAGGATGTGCGCCGGTTTGTGCAGGCGCACCAGGAAATGAGCGACTGAAGGGGAAATAAAAAGCGGCCGTCCGCGGACGGCCGCTTTTTATGCCCAAGAATTTTACGCGCCCGGCCCGCGCCTTTTCACTTCTGCAATCGGCTTAAAAAAATCCGGGTGCGGTCATTGGAGGGATGGTCGATCACCTGAGCGGGCGTGCCTTCCTCCAGAATGACCCCGTCGTCCATGAATACCACGCGGTCGGCCACGTTCTTTGCAAAGCCGATCTCGTGGGTGACGATGACCATGGTCATCCGCTCGGCGGCAAGGGCGCGGATGGTATGGAGTATGTCGCCGGTCAGCTCCGGGTCCAGCGCCGAGGTGGGCTCGTCAAAAAACAGTATCTTCGGGTTCATGGCCAGCGCCCGGGCGATGGACACCCGCTGCTGCTGTCCGCCTGAGAGCTGGTAGGGATAGGCGTCCTCCCGGTCGGAAAGCCCCATTTTCTTTAAAAGTTCCCTGGCCTCGGCCATCACCTGGTCCCTTCCCCTCTTCTGGACGGACAGGGGCGCGTCGGTGATGTTCCTGATCACCGAGTAGTGGGGAAACAGGTTGAAGTTCTGAAACACCAGCCCGAACATGCTGCGGGCCTTTTTCAGCGTCGGCGCGTCGGCGTAGCGGGCTCTGCCGCTCTGGTCGTTTTGCGCCACGGCCATGTCCATATAGCCCAGAAACCCGCTGTCTATCTCCTCCAGCAGCGTGGCGCAGCGAAGTAGCGTGGATTTGCCCGAGCCGGAGGGCCCCAGGACGGCCACCACTTCTCCCTGCCGCACATCCAGGCTGATGCCCTTGAGCACGCCCATGGCGTCGAACTGTTTATGGATATCCTTCATGCTCAGTATCCGCATGGCACGCTCCCTTATTGGTAGTAGGCAAGTTTTTTCTCAATGCGCTCCATGACGAAGGCCACAATGAGATTGAACACATAGTAGAAGATGCCCGCCGCCAGGAAGGCGGTCATGGCCCGCTGGGACGCGGCGATGGCCTTGGCCACGGTAAACATTTCCGAAACGGCGATGGCGAAGGCCAGCGACGTATCCTTGATCAGGGTGATGACCTCGTTGGTCACCGGCGGGAGAATCCGCTTGATCACCTGCGGCAGTATGATCTTAAAGAACGTCTGCCTTCTGGAGTAGCCCAATACCCGGGCCGCCTCGTACTGGCCCGCGGGCATGGATTCGATGCCGCCGCGGTAGATTTCGGCGAAGTAGGCGGCATAGTTCAGCGCGAAGGCAATGATCACCGCCACGAAGCGGTAGGCGTTGGAAATTTGGATGCCGAACATGTAGAAGGGGCCGAAATAGACCACCAGTAGCTGCAGCATCAGCGGCGTGCCGCGCATGATGGAGATGTACACGCGCAGGGCATTGCGCAGGAGAGGATTTTTGCTCATGCGTCCCAAGGCCACCAGAAGGCCCAGCGGCAGCGAAAAAATCAGCGTGAGGATAAAGATTTCAAAGGACGTGATCATCCCCACGCCCAGTTCGGCGATCATGGTGCCCAGCGACATAAAAAACCCACTTTCCGAAGCAAAAACCCGAATAAGGAGGCTGCCGCCTCCTTACAGGCCGTCAATAAACTTTCTCGAGGGCTTTGCCCTCGAGCGCCCACCAAAGGAACACGTCCCATCCCTTCCTATGAACGCCTCCTATTTGCCGATGATCCCCACATCGCGGCCGTCGAACCACTTCTCGGAGATTGCCTTGAAGGTGCCGTCCTCGGCCATTTCGATAAGGGTCTCCTGCACCAGGTCGCGCAGCTCGGTATTGCCCAGCTTGAAGCCGATGCCGTACTGCTCGTTCAAGAGGGGCTCGTCCAAAATGACGTACTGGTCCTCCTTGCCGGCGATCTGGTATTCGGCCACGCCGATATCCATGGCGATGGCGTCCACCGCTCCGGCTTCCAGGTCCATGAAGGCGGCGTTGTACTGGCTGGAAACCACCAGCTCTTTAAAGGAGTTAAGAAGCTCTGCGTTGTCCTCATCCTCCAGCGCGTGCAGCGCCGCCGAGTCGGCCTGCGCGGTGACGATCCTGCCCGCAAGGTCGTCAAAGCTGGCAATGCCCGAATCCTTGGCGGCGATGAAGATCTGCTTGTTGTTCATGTAGGGTATGGTCCAGGTGTACTTCTCCTCACGGCCGTTGATGGTAAAGCCGTTCCACACGCAATCGATGGTGCCCGACTCCAGCTCCATGTCCTTGGAGTCCCAGTCGATGGGCTGCAGCTTCAGCTCCCAGCCGCGGCGATTGCAGAGTTCCTGGGCCATCTCCAGGTCAAACCCGGTGTACTGCCCGTCGTCGCCCTTGAAACCGTAGGGCGGGAAATCCGCGTCAAAGCCGACGGTCAGCGACGTGCGCTCCTCCTGCGCCTTGTTCCGGGCGCATCCGGTGACGGCCAGTGCCAGCAGCATCAGGGCCAGTACAAGTGACAGTGTCTTTTTCATAATCCTTTTTTCCCCCGATAAAATTAGCGTAATTCGACGCCATCCGGTATTTTACTCCACTACTGCGCTAAAGTCAACTTGCACAGGCCCATTACCAAAAATCTTTTGTAAAAAAAGGACCTGTGCCGGCCGTCTGCCCACGGAAAAAAAGCACCGCTTCCGTTCCCGGAGACGGTGCAGTACATTTTTTAGAAGATGGAAGGCCTGCGCTAGCGCTCCTCGCGGAAGTAGTTGACGCCCAGGTGCGCGGGAATGTGCTGCCGGCGCCTCTTGTTCATGGAGTTGACGACCAGCACCAGCGCCGTGATCAAAAACGGCAGCATATCGTAGAAGGCCGGGGCCACCCACTGCTGCGGTACGTAGTATTTGAGCACCCGCAGCGCGCCGAACACGAAGGAGCCAAACACGGCGATGCCGGGCTTCCAGTTGGCGAAGATCACCAACGCCACGGCAATCCAGCCCAGGCCGCCCACGTTGTTGGAGATCCAGACGCCGCCGTTGATGATCATGGAGCAGTAGGCGCCGCCGATGCCGCAGATACCGCCGCCCAGGAGGATATTCATGTATTTGAGCCGCGTTACGTGGATGCCGGCGGCGTCGGCCGCCGCCGGGTTTTCTCCGATGGCCGATGCGGACAGTCCCACCTTGGTCTTGAAAAGGTAATATGTCAGGACGATCACCAGCGCCAGCGCGATGTACACAAACGGATTGTAGGAAAAAAACAGTTCGCCCAATACGGGTATGTCCGACAGGCCGGGGATATAGATGCTGCGCATGTGGGCCGTAATGGTTTCAGGCAGTTTCAGCGTGCCTGTCTCGGAGCGTCCCAGCACGTAGACGCCTATGAAATTGGCAAGGCCGATCCCGAAGATGGTCAGCGCCAGTCCGGTGACGTTCTGGTTGGCGCGCAGGGTGACCGTCAGGAGCGCGTAGATCAGCGCGCCCAGCAGCCCGCCTAAAAACGCGGCCAAAAGCGCCAGAAGGAAATTGTCGGTATAAAGGCCCACCATGAAGCCGGAGCAGGCGCCGATGGACATCATGCCCTCCACCCCCAGGTTCAGGTGGCCCACCCGCTCGTTGAGGATTTCGCCCAGCGTGCCCAACAGCAGCGGGGTTCCGGCCATGATGGCGGCCACAAGGAATTTAATGAACAGGTCCATCAGCTCACCCCTCTCTTTTTACGCAGCACGAATTTGTAGCGGATAAAGAACTCGCAGCCCAGCACGAAAAACAGGATAATGCCCTGCAGGATATCGGCGCTGTCGGTGGAGAGCCCAAAATCGCTCTGCACCACGCTAAAGCCCTTTTCAAGTATGGCGAACAGGCAGGAGATCACCAGGATCATGGCGGCGTTGAGCCTTGAGAGCCACGCGATGATGATGCCGGTAAAGCCCACGCCGCCGGCCACCGAGGTGGTGAGCGTCACATCGGCGCCCGCGGCCTGCACCGTGCCGCCGATGCCGGCTACGGCGCCGGAGAGGAACATGGTGCGAAGGACGATCTTTTTGACGTCCATGCCGGCGTACCGGGCGGTATCCTGGCTCTCGCCCACCACGCTGATCTCGTAGCCCTGCTTGGTGTAGCCCAGATACACGTAGATGAGCGCCACCAGTAAAAGGGCAATGATCCAGCCGAAATGCACGCCGAATACCTTATCCAGCGCCGCGTTGTCGCCAAACCGGGCGATGGCGGAATAGCCCTGGCTGGACCGGTCGCGCCACGGGCCGTCGCGCAGGAGCGCCACCATGTGCAGCGCGATGTAGTTGAGCATCAGCGTCAACAGCGTCTCGTTGGTGCCGTATCTGGTTTTGAACCAGGCCGGGATCAGTCCCCACAGGCCGCCGCCCAGGGCGCCCGCGATGAACATGACGATCACCAGAACCCAGTGGTTCCAGTGGGGATAAAACAGCGCGAAGAACGTGGTGAACACGGCGCCTATGATGATCTGGCCCTCCACGCCGATGTTCCAGAAGCGCATTTTAAAGGCCAGCGTCGCCGCCAGTGCGGAGATGACAAGGGGCACCGCCACCTTCACCGTGGCCTGTATGGCCATGGCGCTGCGGAAGGAGCCGTCCAGGATGGCCCCGTAGATTTCAAAGGGGTTGTAGCCCACCGCAAGCAGGAACAGCCCGCCGGCGGCAAGGGACAGGAGGAATACGCCAAGGCGCAGCAGCACGGCCGCCTGGGCGGACATTTCATTCTTGGACGCAATGCGCAGGAAGGGCTCCTGCACCCGCTTTTGCCGAAGCTGGGTATTCATGCGATCACCTCCTCGTACTTGGCGCCGGTCATCAGAAGGCCCACCTGTTCCTTGGTGACCGCCGCGGCGTCCAGCATGCCGGCGATACGGCCCTGGAAGATAACCATCAGGCGGTCGGAAAGCTCCAAAAGCACGTCCAGGTCCTCGCCGATGTACATCACGGCCACATTTTTCTTCTTTTGCTCGTTCAAAAGGTCGTACACCGTGTAGGAGGAGTTGATGTCAAGGCCCCGCACCGGGTAGGCGGTGATCAGCACGTTGGGATTCGACTGGATTTCCCGGCCTAAAAGCACCTTCTGCACGTTGCCGCCGGAGAGCCTGCGCACCGGGGTATGGACGCTGGGGGTGGTGATGTCCAGCTTTTCCACCAGCATTTCGGCCATCTCCCGGGCCGGCTTCTTGTCCACAAAGGGCCCCTGGCCCATGTGGTAGCTTTTCAGGAGCATATTGTCCACGATGTCCATAGCCGCCACCAGACCCATGCCCAGTCGGTCCTCCGGCACAAAGCTCATGGAGATGCCCATCTGTATGATCTCGGCGGGACTTTTCCCCAGGATATTTTCCCCGTGGTATAAAATGGCGCCGCGGTGGTGCTGCATCAGGCCGGCTATGGTTTCGCACAGCTCCTTCTGGCCGCTGCCGGCAACGCCGGCCACCCCCAAAATCTCGCCGGAGCGGATATCAAAGGACACGCTGTCCAGCGCGCGGGTGCCGTCGGGGCGGTCCACCGTCAGGTCCACCACTTTCAGGATGGGTTTGGGACCCTGCGGCCGGGGCCTCTGGATGGACAGGCTCACAGGGTGGCCCACCATCAACTCGGTCAATTCACGCATATTGGTTTCGGCCGTTTCCACCGTGCCCACGCTCTTGCCGCGCCGAAGGATCGTCACCCGGTCGCTGATGCGCATGACCTCCTGCAGCTTATGGGTAATGATGATGATGGCCGCGCCCTTGTCGCGCATTTTCCGCAGGATTTCAAACAGCTTGTCCGTCTCCTGGGGCGTCAGCACCGCCGTAGGCTCGTCCAGGATCAGTATTTTCGCGCCGCGGTAGAGCACCTTTAAAATTTCCACCGTCTGCTTCTGGGAAACGGACATCTCATGCACGCTCATCTGCGGGTCGATGCTAAGGCCCACCGACTCGCAGATATCCAGCACCTTCTGGTGCATTTCCTTTGGGGGAAGGCGCCTGCCCGGGGTGCCCAGCGCGATGGAATCCATCGCCGAAAAGACGTCCACCAGTTTAAAGTGCTGGTGGATCATGCCGATGCCCAGGCTTGAAGCGTCCGCCGGGGAGTGGATGGCCACCTGGTCACCCTCTATGAAGATGCTGCCGCCATCGGGATAGTAGATGCCCGAGAGCATATTCATCAGCGTGGTTTTACCGCTGCCGTTTTCGCCCAGAAGCGCCAGGATCTCGCCGTGGCGCACGTTCAAATCCACCTCATCCACCGCAACGACGCTGCCGAAGGCTTTACTCAGCTTTTTCAATTCAATCGCGTAGCTCTCGCCCACAGAATGCCTCCTTGAAAGGTGAAAAAGGGCGGTTCGGGAAACCCCAAATCGCCCTTCACCGTACTTGTTATTATTTCTTGACGACGTTCTTAAAATACCAGTGGATGCCCGTGGTAATTTCTTCGTCGCTCATACGCTGACCCGCGGCGCCGATGGTTTCGCCGGTGTTGGTCTCGATCTCGCCGTCAAACACGTCCCAGCTGCCGTCGATGATCTTGGCCTGGGCCTCGTCGATCTTCTCCTGGGTGCCTTCCTCGCACAGGTCCGACAGCGGGGAGTAGCCCACCATGCCTTCGGCCATGCCGCCGAAATAGTTCTCGCCGGTCCAGGTGCCGCTGATCATGGCCTCCACGGCAAACGTGTAGTAGGCCGACCAGTCCCATACGGTGGAGGTCAGTACCGCATCGGGGGCGTCGCTGCTCATATTGGAGTTGTAGCCCACGCCAAAGACGCCTCTCTCCTCGGCGGCAAGCTGCGGGTTGGGGGTGTCGCAGTGCTGGCCGATGACGTCGCAGCCAAGGTCGATCAGCGCCATGGCGGCCTGTTTTTCGCCTTCGGGATCAAACCAGCTGTTGGTGGTCTTGACGTAGACTTCGCAGTCGGGATTCACGCTGTAGGCGCCCATGGCAAAGGCATTGAGGCCGCCGGTGACTTCGGCGTTGTCCTCTCCCCAGGCCGCCACGTAACCGATCTTATTGGTTTCGGTCTTCAGTCCGGCGGCGATGCCGGTAAGGTAACGGGCCTGATAGATGCGGCCGAAGTAGTTATTGAAGTTGGTACCGTTGGATTTATCGCCGGAGCCGTGGGAGAACACCACATCGGGGAACTCCTTGGCAAGCGCTTCGCAGATATCGCGATAGCCCCAGCTGGTGGCAAAGATGATGTTGGCACCGGCCTCGACGCACTCTCTCATGGCGTTTTCGATGGCCGTGGCATCCTGGTCGTTGACGTTGTTTTTGCGGATGATCTGGCTGTCGTCAAGGCCCAGGGCCTTCTGCATGCCGACGATGCCCTGATCGTGGGCATAGGTGTAGCCGCTGCCTTCGGCGGGATCGGTGATGTGGATCACGCCCACTTTAATCTCGTCTTTGGGGATGGGATCAAACAGCCCGCCGGAGGGCGCATCGCCGCCCTGCGTGGGGGAAGCGTCGGTGCCGCCGGGAGAAGCCGAGGGACTGCCATCCGCTCCGCCGGGCGCGGCGCAGCCTGTCAAAAGAGCCATAGCCAGCGTCAATGCCAGAAGCGCTGCAAATACTTTCTTCATGATATGCCTCCATCTTTTAATAATGTAAATTTATTATACGGGGCGGGGCGCTGCCCTGCCCGGATAACCGGATTATTGCCGGAAGGTGATACTTCCGGTCTCATGGTCCATGGCGTCCACGATCACCAGCGATTCCAGGCGGATGCCCTTTTCGCGGATCAGCCGGCCGCCCTTCTGGAAGCCCTTTTCGATGACGATGCCGATGCCCTCCAGCGTGGCGCCGGCTTGGCCGATGATCTTGATCAGCCCCTCCAGGGCTTGTCCGTTGGCCAGGAAGTCGTCGATGATCAGCACGCGGTCGTCTTTTGTCAGGTAGCGTTTGGAGACCACCACCCGGCTGGTCACGTGATGGGTGAAGCTGTCCACTTGGGTCTGGTAGACGTCGGTGCCCACGTTGGCGGAAACCTTGGACTTTTTGGCAAAGACCACCGGCACATTGAAGTACTGGGCCGTCATGCAAGCCACGCCGATGCCGGAGGCCTCGATGGTGAGGATCTTATTAATGGGACACCCATGGAACCTTACGAAAAACTCCTTGCCGATCTCCTGAAGCAGCCCGATATCCACCTGGTGGTTCAAAAAGCTGTCGACTTTGAGCACATTGCCCGGCCGCACGATGCCGTCGCGCCTGATTTTCTGCTTCAAAAGTTCCATTCAAAGTCCTCTGTTCGCATTTTCTAAGACTTTCCTATCATACTACAAATCGTACGCTTTAGCAACCGTTTTTCGTGCAATTTACCCGTCATTCTTCTCTTTTTACGCTAAAATCCCGAACTTTAACAAGAATATCTATTCCTAATATTCGTCTTTTCTTCCGCCCGCGCCGCTTCTTCCCGCCACCTCGCACGCGCGGGGCCCGGCACGAGGCGGGCCCGCAAGAATCTTCCGTAAAGCGGCGGCTCTCCGGGCGGGAAACCTTATTGCTTGTGCGCCTTTGCAAAGGCGCGCAGCTCGTCCTTGACTTCCGGAGGCAAAAGATGCCGGCGCACGCCGCGCACGGCGCCCTCCAGCGCCATCAGTTTATGGACGCAGGCGGAAGCGTCCACCGCACGCAGGCGAAGCCACGCCTGCCGGCTGCCTGTCGCCTTTAATTCCTGCGGCGTGCAGATACCCACGGCCATCAGTTCCCGCTCCGCCACGCTACCGATATTGGGCATATCCGATAACTTTTGCATAAGCATTCCTTCAATCCTCCATATTATGCCGTTTTCCTGAAATAGTAATACGGCGCACAAAATATGCGCCGTATTACTGCCTGTGTATATGGGATAGGGGAGAGTAGTTAGCCAATTCACGGATGCGGCATGCAGCCAATGTATAGAAACATGTCACAACCTTTCTCTAAATTTATACCGAAATTTTCCGTTTGTCAATAGCCTCCGGCACGATTATTTCCCATTTTTTTAACTCTTTTTCCCCAAAACGCCATCATTTGCAAAATCGTTGCAAAATTACTGCTTGTAATACATTTTAACGCGGCGTAAATTTCCGGACATTTCATCCGCCATACCCGGCCGAACGAGGCCGCCCTCACAGTTCCCCGCCGGTCTTCAGCCGCAATAAAAGGGAGGCGCGCCGCGCCTCCCTTTTAGGCCGTCAAAAACTTTGTTTTTTGGCGAGCATGTCAGGGATTTTCCTGCTGCAAAAACGGATAGGCAGGTTTTTGCAGCGGCCGGAAAACCCTGAAAGGAGTGGGCTGCGGCCGCACATGTCGCCCTTGCCCACGGAATTAGATTAGGGGGCTTTGGCCCCCTAACGACCCCCCAAAAAACTTTTGGACTATCCAATTTTACGCGTCGGCATACCACAGGCCATGCAGATTGCAGTATCCAAAGGCGCCCAAAAGCTCGTCGTCCACCAATTGGAACTTGGCCACGGGCTTTTCACCGGGCAGCAGGCACTTGCGCTGTCCGCCGTTTTTGGTCTTGATATAGACCCATTGGATGTAATGCTCGGCAAGCATGGGATGGTCTATCGAGCCCACATTGACCACTACCGTATCGCCGTCGACGCTGATAGCCGGCACATGGGCTTCATACTTGGCATCCACGGTATTGGGAACGATCTCCACCATTTCCTGTCCGCAGCACTCCATGGGCACGCCGCCGTCTATCAGCAGGCCCACCAGGTTGCCGCACACCTCACAGCGTAAAAATTTCTGTTCGCACTTCATGACCGTTTTCCTCCTCGTTCAACTTAATTTCACAGCTTCCCGCCGCGCTTGACACAGCGGCGAAGATCTGGAAGATCCGCTTCAGGGATTTACGCCGCTTCCTCCGGCGTACGGTTTGCCGGCGGGAGGCGTCATAAGGCTTGCGGCGTTCTGCGCCCGTTTATTTTATCGCGCGGGCGCTTGCCGTGATAAAGCGTGGCATGCAGGCCAATACAGGCTTAAATTATACAAATTGCACTATGAATTTACAATGATTCCCATTTTACCATAAAAATGTGTTCCCGCTCAATATTTTAATGAACAATTTTACGCAATGCGGCCTTATCCGTGATGGTGATCTTCCCCCTGGACAAGGACACGATCCCCTCCTGGGAAAACCGGTGGAGCATCCTGGTGACCACTTCCCTGGCGCTGCCGATATAGCGGGCAATCTGCTCGTGGGTACAGTGGATAATATCGCCGTTTGTCCTGGCGCATTCATCCAGCAGATACATGGCTATGCGTTTGTCCGTACCGGCAAAGAGCACCTGCTGAATGGTCCACATGACGTCCGAGAACCGCTCGGTGGTGATTTTATACACAAAGTTTTCCAGTTCCAGGTTATCATTCTGGAGTTTTGCGAACACCTGCGTGGCAATTCGCAGCACCACGGCATCTTCCTCCGCGTCGATATTGACATCAAAAGTAATTTGCTTGAGGATGCAGGACGCCGACAAAATACACATATCCCCCTGCGCCATACGATAGAGCACGATCTGCCTGCCCTCATGGGAGAGCAGTGAAATAACCAATCTGCCCGAAACCACCAGCAGGGTACCGATGCACTCGGCCTGCCCATGATGGATATTGGCTCCTTTACTGTATGTTGCAATGGAGGCCTGGTCGGCCAGCAGTTCCTTTTGGTCTTCACTCAGGATATCCCAAAACGGCAAATAGGGGGCAAACGTCGCTACATCAAGCTGCTCGATCATCTTCACCAACCCCTTATGAATAATCTGCAAATAAAAAGATCTCGCCCCCCCATTACGTATATTTTAAACACAAATGTGCACAATTGCAAGATTTTTTTAAAAAATATAATATTGATTGAGAAAATATAGTGTTGGCATTTTCGGCTGTATACATCGGCTTTATTTTATCCGGAGCTTTTTTATTTTTCATCCTGAAAATTTTTTCAGGCGGGCTTTTTCCGCGGCGGCCGGTTCATGCGGGCGTTTGCGTGCAGGATTTTTGCGCAAAAATCCTGCACGGCCGGACTTCTTTTCCGTTCAGGCGGGCCGGAGGCGGCATGCCCCGGCGAGGCCCTATATAAATTTTCCCCGCATAAGCGGCGCAAAAAAAGGAAACGGCCGTTTTTTTTGCGCGGCCGTTTTCCGTCAAAACTCAGTTGCGTCATAAGGGTTGCGCCTTCGCGCATATCTCATAGGGAGGCACAGCCACGGACTCAGGAACGGTCAATCAGGTCCATGAAATGCTGTTTCGGCTTCACGCCGATGCTGCGCGCCACCTCTTTGCCATCTTTGAACAGGATCACGGTGGGGATGCTCATCACATTGTAGCTGGAAGCCAGCTGCATCTGATCGTCCACATTGACCTTGCCCACTTTGACATGCTCCATTTCTTCCTGCGCGATCTCTTGGATGGTGGGCGCCAGCATGCGGCATGGCCCGCACCACTCGGCCCAGAAGTCCACCAGCACCGCGTCCTTAGATTGAAGCACTTCCTGATCGAAATTATTACTCGTGAATTCTATAACCGCCATGGTCAAGACCTCCTTATTTAAAGGGCATTTCGCCTTTTTACGGTATCAGTATACCCGATGCGGAGCACTTTAATCTGTAACCAAGTCACAGAAGGAGCGCCGGATTTATGATATACTAAAGCAAAATTCAAGCTATGAAGGAGCCGCTCGATGCAGTACCTGATCTCGTTTCTAGAAGGCATCATTACGTTTATATCGCCGTGCCTTTTGCCGATGCTGCCGGTGTACATATCCTATTTTGCCGGCGGCGGCGCAGGCACGGACAAAAAGACGGCGCGTAACGCCCTGGGCTTCATCGCAGGGTTCACCGTTGTCTTCACGCTGCTGGGCGCCTTTGCCGGCGCCATCGGCGGCCTGCTTGCGCGGCACCGGACCGCCGTGAACATCGTAACGGGCCTGATCGTCATCTTCTTCGGGCTGAATTTTCTCGGCGTATTCAAATTCAGCTTATTCTCCGGGCCAAAGAGCGCGGCCGCCGAGGGCAGGAACATGGGCTTTTTCTCAAGCCTGGCCTTCGGGATGGTGTTTTCCATCAGCTGGACGCCCTGCGTAGGCGCGTTTTTAGGCTCGGCGCTGATGCTGGCATCCCAGCAGGGCTCGGTGCTGGCCGGTATTGTGATGCTGCTGTTCTACAGTCTCGGCCTGGGCGTCCCCTTTATTTTATCGGCCCTGCTCCTGTCCAGGCTCAAGGGTTCTTTTGACTTTATCAAACGCCACTACCGCATCATCAACATTGTCTGCGGCGCATTTTTGATTCTCGTGGGCATCCTGATGATGACCGGCCAGCTGGGACGCTGGCTGGCACTGTTGGCATAAGGAGGCCGTATGCAAACCAATCATCCACCTGAGGCAAACCAAAACACCCCGCCGAAAAAATCCGGCACGCTGCCGGTCGTGCTGATCATTCTGGTGGTCATTGCCGGGAGCTACCTGATCTACACGGCCCTTTCGGGCCGGTACGGCGCTGCGGGCCTGTCCACACCCCCGGCCGCGACCACGCCCACGGCGGATGCGGCGCCCAGCGCTTCCGCGGACGGTCCGCCCGCTTCCCCGTCGCCTTCCCAGCCGCAGAAGCAGATGGCGCCGGACTTCACCGTCCAGGATGAAAACGGCGACGGCGTCACGCTGTCCGACCAGTTGGGAAAGCCTGTCATCATCAATTTCTGGGCCAGCTGGTGCCCGCCGTGCGTCGGCGAAATGCCGGACTTCCAGGAACTTTACGACATCTACGGGCAGGACGTGGCCCTTATGATGATCAACCTGACCGACGGCGCCCGTGAAACCAAAGAGACGGCCCGCGCGTTTATTGACGGGCAGGGGTACAATTTCCCCGTATACTACGATATCGATTCGCAGGCCTCGTCCGTCTATGGGATCAATTCCATACCGCAGACCTTTTTCATCGACGCGGAGGGTTATCTCATTGCCTACAAGCAGGGAATGGTTTCGCAAGAGGAGCTTTTGACGGGCATTGAGATGGTCGGCGTGGCGTTAAAGCCCTAGCGCCCGCGGCGGCCGGAAAATTAAAAAAACGCGCGGCGGCAATCGCATGCCCGCCGCGCGTCTCCATTCTTTTTTCACTGCATGTACGCGGAGATAAAATCAAACACCTGACGCCAGTAGGCATCCCCCAGCGCCGCCGCCGAACCGGCGTGGCCCGCCCCTTCCACCAGGAGCTTTTTCTTGGGCGCCGCGCAGGCCTCGTACACCTCATCGAGCATATGGGGCGGAACGAATGTATCGCGGCTGCCGTGGATAAACAGCGTGGGCGTCACCGATTTTTTCAGTTGACGCACGCTGGAGGCTTCCCCCAGCCAGTATCCGGCCCGAAGCTGGGTCACAAGGCTGCCGCAGGCCACTACCGGCGCCGCCGGTATCTTTTTCAGGAACATTTTCGCCTGGTAGATAAACTCCTGCCTGACCGACGAATACCCGCAGTCCTCCACAATCACCCGCACGTTGTCCGGCAATTTCTCGCCGGAGGCCATCATCACCGCGGCGCCGCCCATGGACACGCCGAACAGCGCCACGTTTTTGGGCCGGTACCGCGCGTTGATCTCGCCGATCCACTCCACGATATCCAGCCGGTCATGCCAGCCCATGCCGATGTATCTGCCCTGGCTCTTGCCGTGGCCCCTGAAGTAGGGCAAAAGAAGGTTGTAGCCCCGCTTGTGAAATTCCATGGCCGCCCAGGCCATGGAGGATGCGCCGGCCGTATACCCATGGCACAGCACGCACCAGTTGCCTGAGGTGTCCTCATGCTCCATCACGTAGGCGCACAGGTTCAGATGATCATAGGACCTGATGATCATTTCCCTTCTGGGCGCGTTTTCAAACCACGCTTCAAAGGCGTCCTCCCCCAAAGCCGCTTCCTGGGCCTTGACGCGGTTATGTTCGGCGGAAAACACTTCGCTCTTGTCCCGATGCGGGTTCAGCGACAGGTTATAATAGTAGTTTCCCACGGCCAGCGCCAGCGCGGCCAGTACCACCGGCACAATCAAAGCGATCCATCCCATGCCTTTCCCCCGCTTTCTGCCTTTTAAATGTCTTTATCTTTAAGCGATTTCATGTCATGCCAGTTGACGGGCCAGTGTCCCGCGGCCAGCACCGCGGCCGCCGCACCCAGCCACAATTGGCGGCTCCAGAGCGCCATGAAGAAGAACGCCAGTACGGGAAACACCGCCATGGGGATCGGTATGCCCCATAAGCTCTTGTAAAGTAGCGCGTAAGCGCGGCCTGCGGCTATGTAGCGTACCCACAGCGCGTAATAAAGGATCATGCACGCCGCCGTCAATGCCGCCCAGAGCCCAAAACCATGCGCTAAAAAATTCCCGCCGCTCAGGACGGCCAGCGCAATGCAGGCCATCTGCCCGGTCTTTTCCAATACGCCAAACAAATGCCCGGCGCCGGTCCCGGCCGCCTCGGGTACATTTCTGGGCGGAAACAGCAGCCAGTACAGTATGCTGGGCAGTATGATCAAAAGCGCCAATATCGTTCCAATCAGCGAAAAACCCAAGGAGAAACCCTCCTTTTATCCGATTTGCCTCCGGCGGCCAAGGGCTCCGCCCTTGGATCCCGCCAGGGACCATTGCCCCTGGACCCATTCACGCAAATGTCCGCAAGCGGCCATTTGCGGGGAATCATCAAACAAAACCCTGAAAAACCCTCCGCAAAGCGAAACAAAGTCTTTTTGGAGTTCTTAGAACCTTTTTCTTCAGAAAAAGGTTCTAAGCGGATTCTTAAGGCGGAGCCTTAAGCGGGTCCGGGCGGAGCCCGGCAGGTTCCATGCCGAAAAGTCGATGCCTCCGGCGGGGGGGGGGGGGGGGGGGGGGGGGGGGGGGGGGGGGGGGGGGGGGGGGGGGGGGGGGGGGGC
>JBMNQS010000053.1:0-16011 GCA_050944255.1 Christensenellales bacterium
ATCCATGCGTCGGACTCGCCGCCCACATGGATGAACACATCGCAGTTCTGGATTCGGATGATGTCCTGCGGCGTGGGCTCGTAGGAATGGCTCTCCGAGCCGGGGGGAAGAAGCATCGTCAGTTGGACGTGATCCCCGGCAATTTCTCTGACGAAATCGTACGGCGGGAAAATGGTGGCGACGACGCTGATCTTGCCGCTGTCGTCCGTATCGTAGCTCTGCCCGCAGCCTGCCAGTACAGCGGTTAAAAGCAAGACCATGAGCATGATGGAAATCAATCGTTTCATATGGATAAAAACCTCCGTTTATACTTAGTTTTGGTGAAAAAACACAAGGAAATACCTGCCCTTTTTTAAAGGGCGACGCATTGCCTTGAGGAGGTGATATCAATGATCCATTCTGACCTTCAGCGTGACAGGGGTTGTGGTGGCCGCCTGGGCATAGATGCGGCGGGTCGGCGCCAGTGCGGCCGCCAGATATAAACACGCCGCCAGAGCAGCCAGGCCGTCCATGTGAAGCAGCCTGCGCAGGTTTTCTCCGGTTTGAAGCTGTGCACAGGTGCGGCAGTGCTGGCCGGGACAGTCGTGATCGGCGTGGGACGCTGCAAACCATACGGAAAGAAGAAGCGCCGCGGCCATGCAGACGCAGACGGATAAAACCGTCAGTCTTTTTAAGCGGTCACGGTCTATGCGCATGGCACGGCTGCTTTTTTGTCCGGCGGTGTTTTTCATACGTTGCACCTTTCGCAGCGCCCATACAGGACGGTCCTGGCGCTGTCCAGATGAAAGCCGTGTTCCTGCTGCATATGCGCGGTAAACACATTTATATGACGGCAGTCCAGGTGGGTCATGTGTCCGCAGCTGGTGCATATCAGATGATAACAGTCCGGGTGCTCTCCGGGCTCCAGGTACTGATAGCAGGCGTGCATGCCCTGCGGCGCCGTAAACTTAATCACCGCGCCGTCCCTGACCAGCTTGTCCAGATTGCGGTATACGGTCGTCTGGCCTACGGTCTCGCCCCTGTTTTTCAGGTAGTCCATGATGGTTTCCACCGTTACGTGACGATCCCCGTTTTCCCGCAGGCAGGATAATATAAGGTTCTTTTGCTTTGTGTTGTAACTTTTTCGGCCGCTCATAGGCTTTTGCCGCCTCCGAAAATTAAAATATGAAAATGGTTTTCATATTCATATTCTATATGCAGGCGGAGGCATTGTCAAGCGCCGATGCCTGCCGGAGCATCATTGTAAAGGCGGTTATGCCTCTGATGCGCATGGGCGATAAGGTACACTGCGATGCTGTTTTGCTCCGCGCTGGATGCTGCGCGCTCATTTGACAAATATAGTGGTTTCTGGTAAAATGGCCATGATGTTAGAATGTTCTAACATCATGGCCGCCAAGATTTGTTTAATTACAAAGAATAAGCGGCCAAGCGCAGTGAGAGGATACTTTTAACATCATTATCCTTTGGAGAATGATTTACAGAAAAGAGGGTTTTTCTATGAGTAAAATAGCGGTGGTTTACTGGAGCGGCACGGGCAATACCCAGCAGATGGCGGACCTGGTGGCCGAAGGCGCAAAGACGGCGGGAGCCGAAGTGACGGTGTATACGGCATCTGAGTTTTCCGCCGATTTAATGGACGATTATGACGCCGTTGCGTTCGGATGTCCCTCCATGGGCGCCGAGGAACTGGAGGACGGCGAATTTGAACCCATGTTCTCTTCGTGCCGCAGCAAATTGAAGGGTAAAAAGATCGGGCTTTTCGGCTCCTATGGCTGGGGTGACGGCGAGTGGATGAGAAACTGGGAAGAAGTTTGCACTTCCGACGGGGCGGTGCTTGCCTCAGGCAGCGTCATATGCAACGAAGCGCCTGACGATGAGGCGGACCGGGCCTGCAGGGCGCTGGGTGAAGCGCTGGCGTAGACGGTGACGATGGGGAGTATAAACATGCAAAACAGCGGTTCAGGAGCTGACCCGCTGTTTTTGCCCTAGCCGGATGCTTTATCTGCCGCAAGGCGGCGCATAATCTTGCACTATATACCCAAAAATAATATAATGGGTTCGATTGGGATTTTTTTACAGAAAGACGGACCGTATGCCCGGTAGACAGCAAAGACGGCGTATGTCAAATGGACAAGCCGCATCTTTTGCCTATCGGGGGAAGGTGCCGGAGACTTCCGCATTGAAATGCCAGACTTGAAAAGGAGAGAATAAAACTATGAGCGTACAGATCAACATTGAAAAAATCATCGCCAGGGAAATCATGGACTCCCGTGGAATGCCCACCGTTGAGGTGGATGTCATCCTTGAAACCGGGGATATGGGCAGGGCTGCCGTGCCATCGGGCGCGTCCACCGGTGCATTTGAAGCCATTGAACTGCGCGACGACGACAAGGCCCGCTACGGCGGCAAGGGCGTGCGCAAGGCCGTGGAAAACGTCAACCGGATCATTGCGCCGGAGCTTGCCGGCGCCAACGTATTTGAGCAGGGCGAACTGGACGCGCGCATGCTGTCGCTGGACGGCACCGACAACAAGGGCAGGCTGGGCGCCAACGCCATCTTGGGCGTATCGCTGGCCGCCGCCAAGGCGGCGGCCGCGGCTCAGGGCGTGAGCCTGTACCGCTACATCGGGGGCATCAACGCCAACACGCTGCCGGTGCCGATGATGAACATCATCAACGGCGGCCGTCACGCCGACAACAGCATCAACCTGCAGGAATTCATGATCATGCCCACCGGCGCCAAGAGCTTCAGTCAGGCGCTGGCCGACTGCGCCGGGGTCTACCAGGTGCTCAAAAAGATGCTTAAGGACCAGAGCTACGCCACGGCCATCGGCGATGAGGGCGGCTTTGCCCCCGACTTCAAGAGTGACGAGCAGGCGCTGCAGTTCTTGACCGACGCCATCGACAAGGCCGGCTATGTGCCGGGCACAGAGTTCCACATTGCCATGGACCCGGCCTCCACGGAGCTGTTTGAAGCCGCCAAGGAAGCCGGACAAGCCGGCAAATACCTGTTCTGGAAGACCGGCGAGCTCAAGACCCGCGAGGAAATGGTGGACTACTGGGAGATGCTGGCCGGCAAATACCCCATCATTTCACTGGAGGACGGACTGGCCGAGGAGGACTGGGAAGGCTGGAAGATCCTCACCGACCGCCTGGGTGCCAAGCTCCAGTTGGTGGGGGACGACCTGTTCGTCACCAATACGCAGCGGCTGCAAAGGGGGATCGATCTGGGCGTGGGCAACTCCATACTGATCAAGCTCAACCAGATCGGCTCTCTGACTGAAACGCTGGATGCCATCGCTCTGGCGGGTAGCAAGGGCTATACCTCCGTCATCTCCCACCGCTCGGGCGAAACCGAGGACAACACCATCGCCGATATCGCCGTGGCCGTGGGTGCCGGGCAGATCAAAACCGGCGCCCCGGCGCGCTCGGACCGCGTGGCCAAGTACAACCAGCTGCTGCGCATCGAGGAGGAGCTGGGCAGCCGCGCCGTGTATCCGGGATTGGCCGCCATCGGCAAATAAGCTGTTTCAAGCGTCACGCCGGGCCGCCTTTTCAGGCGGCCTGAGGGCGCATCGGTAAGGACCGCAAAATCAAAAGGTTAGGAAGTGAACCCATGCACTGCACCAGGCAAATAGCTCCCCGCATATTCTGGGTGGGCGGGAACGACAGGCGGCTTGCGCTGTTTGAGAATATGTTCCCTCTGCCAAACGGCGTCGCCTACAACGCCTATTTGATCATGGATGAAAAAGTGGCGCTGCTCGATACGGTGGACTCCGCCATCACCCAGCAGTTTTTCGAGAATATTGAGCATGTGCTCGATGGCCGGGCCATCGACTATCTGGTGGTCAACCATATGGAGCCGGACCATTGCGCCAATATTGAGGAGCTTTGCCGCCGGTACCCCGATATGAAGATCGTGGGCAACCCAAAAACCTTCCAGATGATCCGCCAGTTCTATGATTTCGATATCGAGCTGCGCATCCATGAGGTGAAGGAAGGGGAGACGCTGGAATTGGGAGCGCACAGCCTGCGCTTCTATATGGCGCCCATGGTGCATTGGCCAGAGGTGATGTTCACTTATGAACAGACGCGGAAAATCCTCTTCAGCGCCGACGCGTTCGGTTCCTTCGGGGCGCTTTCGGGCAATATTTTCAGCGATGAACTGGACTTCGAGGGCCTGTTCCTCGACGAGGCGCGCCGCTACTATACCAATATTGTGGGCCGGTACGGCCCGCAGGTGCAGGCGGCATTGAAAAAGGTATCGGACGTCTCCATAGAGATGATCTGCCCGCTGCACGGGCCCGTCTGGCGTGAGAACCTGGACTATATTCTTTCCAGGTACGACCTGTGGAGCCGGTACGAGCCGGAAAAAAGAGGCGTCGTTTTAGCCTACGCCTCCATGTACGGCAATACGGAGAACGCGGTGAACATCATTGCCGGGCGGCTGGCCGAAAAAGGCGTACAGGATATGCGCGTCCACGACGTTTCCAAAACCCACGCCTCCGGCATCATAGCCGACGCGTTTAAATACAGTCACCTGGTACTTGCCTCGCCCACCTACAACGCGGGGCTCTATTTCGGCATGGAGGCCCTTATCCGGGATATGGCCGTGCTGAACCTGCAAAACAGGAAGGTCGCGCTGGTGGGCAACGGTTCCTGGGCGCCCAATGCGCATACCGTCATGCAGAAACTGCTTTGCCAGATGAAGGGCATGGAGCTGGTGGCGTCGCCCGTTGTCATCCGCTCCGCACTGAAGGCTTCCCAGATGCAGGAGCTTTTGGCCCTTGCGGACGCCGTGGGCGGATCGGTTCTAAATGACGATTGATTCGCAGTGAACCGGCCCGGGGAATAGGAGCATCTGAGCTGCAAAAAGTAAGATGTTAAGAGGAGAAACATGATGAGCTATCCATACATTAAAAATCTTGATCATGAGACGGTGCTGCGGCTGTCGCAGGAAGTCGATATCCTGCCCGGGCAGATCGTCAGCAAAACGCTTGCGCAGAATAAGTTCGTCAGCCTGACCATTTTCGCATTTGACAAGGGGGAGGAAATCGGCACCCACGACTCCTCCGGCGATGCGTTGGTCACCGTTCTGGAAGGCGCAGGGGAGTTTACCGTGGATGGGAAGAAATACCTGGTAAAGGCCGGGGAATCGCTGATTATGCCCGCGAAAAAGCCCCACTCGGTATTTGCGGCCGAACGCTTCAAAATGTTTTTGACGGTGGTGTTTCCCGGGCCGGGCGCGGAGGCCAAAGGCGAGTGAACGTGCCATGGGCAGGCCAATCCTGCCTTGCGGACCATACGGCGTAAGACGAGAGAGATTAGCGGTTTTTCGGCCGCGCGGCCACGATATCAATAATCCCGGCGGCAGCGCGCGCTACTTCACGTTTCCGCACAGCGCGGTGCGGCTTTTTATGTCGGCATAAAGCATAAGACCATCGGTCTCATAGACCTTGACCATTTCAAACAGAGCCTCCAGTTCCGGGCAGATGTCCGGCAGCAGGCTCTTTTTTTCTTTCCAGAAATCCTTATTGAATAAGAGCGTATTCTCGTTTTCAAATATGGCGGCGTAAAAGATATCCGACTCCACCAGATCCTGGAACATGTGGCTTCCGTAGGAGAGCTCCGGCATGTAGCCCGTTTTGCCGTCGGAATACTCGCAGATGACCCCGAAGGCCGAAATGTTTGAAAAGCGTACGGGAACGCCCAATTCCGGCGAGGAGGTGCCGATTCTGCCCGGTACCGCCAAGAGGAGCGTCTTATCCGTGCCCTTGTAATGCGTATTGATTTGATCGATGGCCTGCACCACCTGCCTCTTTTTGGCGTAGGGGTAGGCGTAGTACGCGCCTGAGTCCACCCAGATAACGCTGTCGATCTTCTTTTTGGCCGTGTTGCCCATAAAAGTGTTCCTGATCTTAAAGAGCGTGTCCTCCGGCCGGAGCTCCGGCAGCTCGACGGCCTCCGCCGCCTTCCATATCGACAGCGGACGGCACTGCAGAAGATTGACGGCAAAATCGCCGTCGCGGTTGAAATTCACCGTGTATTCGATGTCAATGGGCACGCCGTACCGGGTCTGCAGCGTTTTTAGAATATCCTGCATCATGGTGATGAAGGCCGCATTTTTAACGATGCCGGCGTAGGATACGAAAAGGACCTCCCGGGCCTCGCCGCGCTGGGAAAGCCGCTCCTCGGCCTCCAAGTCGTGCTCGGCGATAAGCGTCCTGTACCATGCCGGCAGCTTGGGCAGCAGCTCATAGGCGCTTTTGCCGCCGAACGTATTGGTGGAAAACTCTATCACGTCCAGCTTCCGCTGCGAGAAGCTGTGCCGCTGCTCCGGGCTAGTCAGCGTGGTGCGTTCGGGCTTGTCGAGATTGACCAGGCGCGGGTAATCGTTGCCCGTCCGATCCACCGCCCTGGTGCCCATGCCCGCCACCAGGCGAAGCATGCCCGCCTCCGGGTCCAGATCGTCGCTCCACCTGTACACGCTGTAGGAAAAGCCGATGCCCGCCGCGCAGGGCATGAAGTAATCGCCGAACCTGGTGCCGGAAACGCGCTGCACCAAAATGGCCATCTGCTCTTCGTTTTGATCCAGCCCCCGGCCTCTGCGGTACTCAAGGGCCGATTTGTCCATGGTGCTGGCGTATACCGCCCTTACGGCGTTTTCAAAATGTTCCAGACGCTCTTCCGGCGAACCGGCGTTGACGCAGAAAATCGATTCGTACTTCCCCGCAAAGGCGTTGCCGAAACCATCCTCAAGAAAGCTGCTGGAACGCACGATGATGGGGCTTTGCCCGAAGTATTCGAGCATACGCCGGAACTGGCCGCGTATCGCCTCTGAGAAACGGCCCTTCAGCATGTGCTTGCGCAGTTTTTCACCGGCGGAGAAATAGGCGTTCTCCCGCTGCTGTTCAATGCGCAGGGACCAGTAGCCGTTGTCCACAATGTAGGAATAAAATACGTCCGTGCCGATGAAAAAGGAATCGTGAGGCTCCAACCTGCCCCGGTAATGGGGCAGGTATTTTCTTAATAGTTTTCTGGCCAGCACCATGCCGCAGGCCTTGCCGCCTATGGTGCCGGTGCCGATCATGCGGTCCTTGATGAAGAAATAGTCCTCCGGCTCAAAGTGATTTAAAATCAGGGCCGACATCTTGGCGTCGCGGGTCATCATGCTCCGGACGATTTTTCTGGACGTATGCCTGCCGAAGCTGCCGCTTAAAAAACTGTCCTTGGCCGACAGGAAGAACCGTTCGTAGCTGTCCAGGTTCTGCCGGCCCTGAAAGGTGCTCTTCTCGTGCAGAAGCGAATAAAACGTGCTGACGTCGACGCCGTTTGTCAGCGCCGAAAAAGTGCCGTCCTCCTCCACGCGGTGCGGCAGGAACATCTCGGGGGAATAGCGGTTCCACACCTTGATGGGGTGCAGGTACCGCGCCTTGTCGTCCGAATACACGTCCAGCAGAAGCTGCGTTGTCTCGCGTATCCTGGCCAGCGTTTCAAAACTGTGGTGCGCCCGAAGGACCGGGAAGTAGGCCACCGTATCGAGCTTGAACAGGTACGGGCAGGTCACCCGAAAGAAGTTGCCCATCATCAGATCAGTGGACCAGGCGGACTGGAGGTCCGAAAGCGGGTCAAACACATAAAAGGCATCAGGGCCCTCCCGGGTGATGATGTCATGCACGCAGACGGTAAAGCTCTCAAACCCCGCCGACGCGTCAAGGCGATGGATTTTGAGGCCTTCCGTCTGCTGAAAGAGAGGCTCGTCTCCGGCAAAATGGATGTAATTGAGATTTCGCCCATCAGCGATTGCTTGCCGGATGAACGGCTCGGCGAAAAATTTGTACTCATCCAGCGATGAGACCTGCCAGACCACGTTGTCGCCCAGCCGTATATGATCCAGCGCGCCGTCCAATCCCGGAACCCCCGAGCGTATCTTCTCAAAAGCCGCCATGCCGTATCCTCCCCGTCACCATGAATAAAAATTTCTTTTGCCGCCGCTACAAATCCGCGGCGCCATGCCGTTTCTGCTCCGTAAACCCGATATTTTATTATAGCGTAATTTACCCGCGTATGCATCTGGGCTTATGTTTTAGCCAGGTTGGTTTTTTGCGCCGGTACCTGACGAACGGACGGCGGGCTTTTTTCATTTTAAGTGGATGCCGCAAAGTTGTATTTTTCTGAACGACTTTGGATTTTAAACGAAAAAAAGCGGATCAATTCATTTTTATGCTCTTGACAAACGCGTCCAATGCATTATAATGGTCAACAGATAGTATACTAAACATATAATAATACTATGTTTTGGCATGGGGTAAATTCTATGGACTCTATCGAAAAGAAAATCATTGATCTTATCGATTCAAACAGAGAGGCCGTCATCGATTTCGCGCGGGATATCTACGCCAACGCGGAACTGGGCTATAAGGAGCACAGAACGGCGGAAAAATTCGCCGCGTTTTTGAGAGACCTGCATCTGGAGGTCAGGGAAGGGCTGGCCATCACGGGCGTGAAGGGCTACCTGAAGGGAAACCGGCACGATATCGTGCTGTCGCTGATCGGCGAACTGGATGCGCTGCGCATTCCCGACCATCCTTACGCCAACCCCGAGACGCAGGCGGCGCATTGCTGCGGCCATCACGCGCAGCTTGCCGGCGTCGTCGGCGCGGCCGTGGCGCTTTCTGATGAAGAAGTTTCCCGGGCCCTGGGCGGGGATATCGTGTTTTTCGCAGTGCCAGCGGAGGAATATGGCGAGATCGATTTCAAAAACCGGCTTAAAGAAGAAGGGAAGATACTCTTCGGGGGCGGCAAAAGCGAATTGATCCGCATCGGCGCCTTCGACGATATCGATCTGTCCATCGTGCATCACCTGTATCCCGGCGGCGGCATCCATGTGGGAAGCGGCACCTCCAACGGCTTCGTATCCAAGGTGATACGCTATATCGGCCGGGAGGCCCACGCCGCCGCGCAGCCCGAGCAGGGAATCAACGCCTTGAACGCGGCGTCTCTGGGTCTGTCCGCGCTGGCGTATCATCGGGAGACCTTCGCCAGGGCTCTGGTGGAGGAGTTGGGAGAGGACGCGGCCAGGCCGCTGATACAAAAGGCCGTATTCCAGCTGGCGCTGGATCGCTCCGGCCGGCTCCGGGAAAAGGCGGAAGAACAGGGGCTTAAATGCGATAGCGTGGAGAGCTTCATGAAGGTGATCGACGTGCCTTTCCTGGGCTGGGTGAAGGAACTGGGGCGCGACCACTGTCCGTACGCGGAAGTCTGGAGGCAGTACTTTGACGATTATCCGTGGTTTAAGCAGATCGCGCCGTTTTACTGCGATGTGATCGATACCACCAATGCCGAAAATTTCACGCGGTGTCTGTCCCACAGGATCACGCAGAATGTGCTCATCAGCGGCGAGAGCTGCGAAAGGGAGTACTTTGAAAGCGAAGCGGTGAAAAAAGGAGTTTACAGCTATGGCGAAAAACCTGAAGAAGCCTAAACACAAACAGCCCCTGTGGGTGACGCTGACGCAAATCGGCATGATTGCCGCGCTGCTTTTCTACATAGAGTTTGCGGTGACGCGCGGGTTCGTGAATAAAATTTTCCTGGCCGCCCCTACGCAGATCGTAAACGAGCTTTTCTACATGCTGCGGCAGAACACGCTGCTGCCCCAGCTTTTGCTGACGATACAGCAGGCCCTGGTGGGCTATCTCATATCCGCCGCGGCGGGCGTCACCATCGGCGTGCTGTTTGTTACCTTCCCGAAGGTTGAGGCCGTATTCTCGCCCTTCTTCTCCGCCGTGATGGCTGTGCCCAAGACGGCGATCATGCCGCTTTTGATCGTATGGTTCGGCATCGGTTTCCAGAGCAAGGTGGTGATGGTGGTCCTGTTCTGCATGTTCACGGTGCTGTTCAATACCGTATCGGGCGCGAAGCAGACGCGGGTGGAACACTTGAAAGTCTCGAGGGTTTTCAAGGCCACCCGCACGCAGATTGTCTTTAAGGTCATGCTGCCCTCTGCGCTTCCAAGCATATTCACGGGGCTTCGGGTCACCGCGGCCACCGCCATCACAGGCGTCATATTCGCGGAGATGACGGCGTCCAAAGGCGGCGCCGGATACCTTCTCAATCAGGCGCAGTCGGTGCTCAATACCCCGGGGCTCTACCTGGTGGTGATCATTGTGACGGTGCTGTCCGTTTTGTTTGTGGGGCTGGTCAATTTTATCGAGTTCGTGGTCTGCCGCAACTGGAAAGCGGCGTAAATCCTGCGGTATTTAGCGTATCTGCCGTCCAAAGCGGCTGCGCCATAATATAAAAATCTTTCAAAGAGGTGTAAAAGATGAAAAGACAGAAACAGAGCAGCAAAACGCTGCGTTTAACGGCCTTATTGCTGGCACTTGTGCTGATGCTTGCCCTGACGGCCTGCGCCGCACCGGCCGGCCCCGGCGGATCGCAGGCCCCGGCGGATGCTTCGCCCTCTGCGAGCGCTCCGCTTGAAGGTGCGGTTGCTTCCCCTGACGATGCCCCGTGGAAAGGGCGCGAAAACGAGACGATTCAGCTCAACGCCGGATTCTTGAAGGGCATGACGGGCATCGCCAACCAGTTCGCCGTTGAGAACGGCTGGTATGAGGAAGCCGGCATCGAGCTGACGCTCATCGATATACCCAACCCCGTGGCGGCCTTCGGCGCCGGCGAGGTGGACATCGCCGACGGCGATCCCGGCACTTACGTGCCCGCCATCGTCAACGAGGTGCCCATGAAGATTATCGGCAACATGTGGCGCAACAAGGGCGCTTACTGGATCATTGCCAATACGGAAATCGAGAGCTGGGAAGACCTGAAAGGCAAGAAAGTGGGCAGCGCGCAGGCTACGGGCGGCATGAAGCTGACACTGATGGAAGTGCTGACGCAAAACGGCATCGATCCCGAAAATGACGTGGAACTGATCGCCAACAATTTCTACCAGCCCGCATACGCCACCTTTACCTCCGGTGAGGTGGACGCCACCATCATCCATCAGCCCTTTGCCACCATTGCCGAAAAGGATGGCACCGGGCGCGTGCTTGCAAAGACGTGGGAATACCTTCCCGATTACCACACGGGCGTGCTGGTGGCCACGCAGAAGCTGATCGACGAACAGCCCGAAGCGGTGGAAAGGGTGCTGGAAGTCTACTACTATGTCAACGAGTTTTGCAAAAACAACTTCGATGTATTTATCCCCTGGGCGGCCACGTACCTGAATATGGATGAGGCTACCGCCAGGGAAGCCATTGAAGCCGAGATCGTGCTTTGGGAGAACGATCCCATCGTGGATACCTCGCGCCTTCAGGTGACGGAGGACCTGCTGTTCAAATACGGCATGCAGAAGGAGTCCTACGATGTGAGCGAGGGCGTTGTGGATAACCAGTTCGCAGAGAAGATCGCGCAGCAATTGAAGCTGGGCCAATATGCCGAGTAATCAGCCGGAATGAGGGGGGAAGAGACATGCCGACCATTGAATTTCGCCACATATCCAAAACGTATGCCAATTTGGAAGGCGAGGAAATGACCGCACTTGAAAATATCGACCTGACGGTGAAAGACGGTGAGTTTGTCTGCATACTGGGTCCCAGCGGCTGCGGCAAGAGCACGCTTCTGGAGATTGCGGCGGGCCTCTTGGCCTACAGCCAAGGCGAGATTTTATTGGACGGTACGCCGCAGTCCGGCACCAGCCGGGATATAGGCGTGGTATTTCAGGACTCATCGCTCTTTCCCTGGCGCAGCGTGCGTAAAAACCTGGAGTTCGGCCTGGAGATAGCCAGGATCGACAAGAGCGTCCGCGCACGGAAAATCAAGCAGGCCATCGAGCTGGTGGGGCTCAACGGGTTTGAGAACAAATACCCGCACCAGCTCTCCGGGGGCATGCGCCAGCGCGTGGGTCTGGCCCGTACGCTGGTGAATGATCCCGCCTGCATCCTGATGGATGAACCCTTCAGCGCCGTTGACCATCTGACGCGCCTGACGCTGCAGGATGAGATTGTCCGGATATGGCAGAAACAGAAGAAAACCATCGTGTTCATTACTCACGATGTGTCCGAAGCGGTCTATCTTGCCAGCCGCATCGTGGTGCTTACGCCGCGTCCCGGCAGGATACAGAAGATATTCGAGGTGCCCTTTGACCGGCCGCGCAACCGCAATGACATCGGGTTCATCGAGATCATCGAAAAGATCTACATGTGCCTGAACAATCCGGAGCAGACAGAAAATAAGATCGAATATTTAATCTAGTTATGGAGGTGTCAATCATGTCCGAAGAGTTATTGAAACAGTTCAATCTAAGCGACGAGGAATATCTGGCGCTGGATGAGATCGAATTTAGAGCCAGGTTCCGCGAACGCATCCACCACACGCTGGAGATACAGACCTATGCCGCCGCCAACGGCGAGGGGACCTTGAGCCAAAGGCAGAGCGAAACGGCGAAAAAGTTCATCCGCCTCTGGAAAGAGCGCAACCTGCCAGAGGATCTGCCGGAGTACGTG
Source organism: Christensenellales bacterium (assembly GCA_050944255.1). Classification (GTDB taxonomy): domain Bacteria; phylum Bacillota; class Clostridia; order Christensenellales; family Maliibacteriaceae; genus JBMNQS01. Next base: position 12,503 of record JBMNQS010000053.1, read on the forward strand.
TACGCGCAGAAGCTGATCGGCTTTTCCGAAAAGCTGGTGGCCGGAGAAAAGCCGGATCTGGATGAATTCGCTCCGTATCCATTGACCCAAGCCGAAAAGGACGCCTTTTTCAAGGTCGTCTTTGAAAGAAGGTCCGTGCGGCACTTCACCGATGAGGACGTTGCGGATGAGCTGATCGACAAGATACTGCAAAGCGGTCTGTGGGCCGCCCATTCCTGCAACCTGCAGTCTATACGCTACCTGGTGATCCGCGAAAAGAACGTGCCCGGGCTCTTTAAGGGAAGCGACGTCCCCGGCGGGCCGGTGCATCTGGTGGTGCTGCAGGATGAGCGCGTCTACAGGGCCAATCCCTTCAATCCCGTGCGCAACAGGCTCATCGACGCGGGCGCCGCGGCGCAGAACATCGTTTTAGCCACGCACGCGCTGGGGCTTGCCGGCGTCTGGCTGACGTTTAACGACGCGATGATCCAGCGCATCGGCAAGCACTTTGATCTGCCGGAGCACGTCAAGATCGTGACCTATGTGGATATCGGCTATCCCACCCAGACGCCCTACGCGCCGCAGCGGCTGACGCTGGATGAAGCCGTCATCGCCAATGTCTGAATCGATGAAGGCGCTGATTACGGGAGGAAGCCAGGGGATCGGGCTTGCCGTTGCCAGGCGGCTGCATCAATCGGGATATGAGCTGTTCCTGACCGCCCGGGATGCCGCGAGGCTTGCCGGCGCCGCCCAGGGCTTTGATGCGGGCGTCACGGGATTCGCGTGCGATCTGGGAAGGCCCGAGGAGATTGAAGCATTGATCGCCGAAACGCGGAAGCGACGTTTTTTCCCCGATGTGCTGATCCTCAATGCGGCCATATTCGGAAAATCGCCCCGCTCGGTGCTGGAGCCGCCGGCGCAAGAGCTGGAGCAATTGCTGCGGGTCAACCTGCTGGCCAATTACCGCCTGGTACAGGGCTTCATCGACTCGCTTAAGGCCAGCGCGCATCCGCGCATCGTATTGATCGGCTCCACAGCCGGCACCCGCGTGGACGACGGCTCGCTCTACGGCATATCCAAATGGGCGCTGAGGTCCTACGCTTATTTTCTCAGAAGCGAGCTTAAGGATATGGGCATAGGCGTTACGCTGCTGAATCCCGGAGGCACGTTTACGCAAAAACGCGTGCTCAGTGAAAGCATCCCGGAAGGCCGGCTGCTGGAGACAGAGGATATTGCCGGGGCGGTTTCGGCGATACTGAGCCTGAGCCCGCAGGCCGTGGTGGAGGAGATCAACATCCGTCCCATGCTGGGGGATACCTATTGATTGGGCAGGCGCCAGCATTTGTTTTCAGAGCCGGCCCGCGGCCGATTGCGTTGCCGCTGGTCTGGAGCTGTTCAAATAAGGGCGCGGGCCTTATATAAGCCGCGCCCGGCTTGAACTGACGGGGATCCGGCTCCCTCCAGTAAAAACAAGATATATTCGTTTACAAAAATATAGACCGGATCCACACAAAAAAGAACCGCCGTACGGCGGTTCTTTTTATGATTTTTAATTTTAGCGGCCAAACCAGAAGTATTTGAGTTCCTTCTCGTCGCGGTCGGCCAGATCGGGCTTGATGCCCAGGTAGCGGCAGGCTTCGGCCAGTACGGGCACGTGCTTTCCGAATGTGCAGGAGCTGTGATGGATGTACGGTCCCGTGACGATCTTGTGCTCCCAGGCTACCCAGTCGTCCACCTCGAACCAGGAATAGGTGCCGCCGGTCTTGGGTCCGGAGACGCCCTTTCCTTCGCCCATCAGCATGCTGTATTCGCCGTGGTCTCCGTCGAAGCGGCAAAGGGTGATGTCGTCGTGGCTGACCTCGAAATGGCTGCGGCCCTGATTGTATATGATGCGGTCGCCTCCGGCCACAGAGGGCGGGAAGTTGCCGCAGTGCCACAGCAGTTCCGCGTTGTCGTTGTAGGGATGGCGGATGGTCAGGTCGGCGAAGAAAACGCCGCTGTTGTACAGGGAGGCGCCCTGCAGCAGCCGTGTGCCGATCATGCCGTGGATGTCGGTTTCACATCCCACGGGGATGCCCGCGTCATGCAGGAATCCGTTGATGCCGCAGGCGGCTACGCCCATGGCGTCGTGGAAGGCAGCCCAGCAGGAGGTGGCCACCGCGTTGCAGCGGTATTCGGCGCTCAGGTCGAGCACGGCCAGATAGTAGGCGGCCAGGCGGGCCAGGTGGTCGTCGGTCAGATCGCGCGGCTCTTCCGTCTTGGTGATCATGCTGACGGCTTCGGCAATCCTGTCCGTGGCGTTTTCACGCAGGTTGTTGGCGGTGTTCATCAGATCGATCAGCGTAATGGGAAGCACCCGGATGCCGAAACGCTCCAGGATCTCGCCTTCGTTGATCATCACCGTCCAGAAAGGCTCGGGACGGGGACCGATTTGCAGGATCTGGGTCTGCTTGAAATCCCGTACGGCGGCGCAAACGGCGGCAAAGGCCTTGTAGCCCCGCTCAAAAGTGGGATCTGAAATGGTGGTGTTGGGCACGTAGGTGAACGTGACGTTGGAGCGGCGAAGGGCTTTGCCCGTGGCGAACAGGCCGCACTGGGTGTCGCGGGTACGGCCCACGCCGGTCTGCTGGCCGGCAATTTCCGGATCCTCGTCCCGGGGACCCCACAAGAGCACGGGCACGCCCAGTTTGCGCGCTACGCCGGCTACGGCCGCTTCACAGCCGAAATTGCAGTGGGGAACAAAAATGCCGTCCACTTTTTCCTTCTGGAATTTTTCCACTACGGCCAGCACATCGTCTTCGGTTTCCAGAATGTTTTTAGGCGTAACATCATCGATATCGACGATCTGGATCATGCCGTCCAGATCCCACTCGGCGATAGCCTTGCGAATCTCATCGCGCACTTCAAAGGTCTGGGGATGGTTAAAGGGTACGCGCTTGGTTGGAGCAAATCCGATCTTCACTACTTTACGTTCCATATCTTTCTCCTTTTTATTTAAATATCTGAAAGCCGGCTGGCTTGCAAAACGATACTATATCATAAAAAATAAACGAACTTTCAAACATACCCGCCTGCAAGCTTGCGGCAGAACCTTTCTTTTCAGCGCACAACCTTCCAACCAAAAAAAGAAAATGCGCCTCTGCCGGGACAGCCGTATACACTGTCATATGCAGGATTCCCGAATTTATATGTTATCTCTATCATAAATCTGTATGGGTGATTTTGTCAAGAGGACACGAAGAATCAGGAAGTATGGGGAAGGCGGAACAGGCTATGAAAAAAGGGAATGGATGCACTCCATTCCCTTTAAGAAACCGTTCCTAATTATTTCTGAGCAGAGGTGATCAGAGCGATGTAATCCTGAACTTCCTTGCTGTCAATAATGTCGGGAGTTACTTCCAGCAGGCCGGAGTCAATGAACAGCTCGGGGATCTCTTCGCCCTTGATGGCTTTGACCGCAAGCATGACGCCCTCATAACCCATGACATAGGTGCGCTGCGCGCAGGAGCCCTGCATCCAGCCGTCACGGA
>JBMNQS010000054.1:0-15909 GCA_050944255.1 Christensenellales bacterium
CATCGCCTATGATGCAGTTGTTCGACGGGATGTTTTTGCTGATCTCCGCCGGATCGATGTCGATCTGCAGCACCTGCCGTCCACTGGAAAACTCGGATTTCTTGCCGGTGGCCCTGTCGGAAAACCGGGCGCCCACCGCGATGAGAAGATCGCTTTCGTAGAGGGCCTTGGTGGCCGCGTAGCGCCCGTGCATGCCCACCATGCCAAGGAACCGGGGATGCGCGGAAGGCACGGCGGAAAGCCCCATCATGCTGGCGCCGATCGGCGCGTCGATCCTCTCGGCGAACGCCTGCAGCTCGCTGGACGCGCCTGCTATCACCACGCCGCCGCCGCAGTAGATAAAGGGCCGCTTCGCCTTTTGGATCATTTCCACCGCCCGCTGCACCTGCTCGCAGCAGACCGGGGTCTCCTCCCTGGGCGCCGGGACGGCGCGCTCATATTCAGCCTGCCCGGTCTGCACGTCCTTGGGCACGTCGATGAGCACGGGCCCGGGCCTGCCGGATCGGGCCACGTGGAAAGCCTCCCGGATGGTGTCGGCCAGCGTTTCCACATCCCTGACGATGTAGTTGTGCTTGGTGATGGGCATGGTGACCCCGGCGATATCCACCTCCTGGAAGCTGTCGCGTCCCAAAAGGCCGGTGGCCACGTTGCCGGTGATGGCCACCAGCGGCGTGCTGTCCAGGTACGCCGCGGCAATGCCTGTCACAAGATTCGTGGCGCCGGGTCCGGAGGTGGCCATCACCACGCCCACCTTGCCGCTTACCCGCGCATAGCCGTCCGCCGCGTGGGCGGCGCCCTGCTCATGGCAGGTGACGTAGTGGGTAATCCGGTCGCTGTGCTTGAACAGTTCGTCGTAGATGTTCAGCACCGCGCCGCCCGGATAGCCAAACACCGTATCCACGCCCTGTTCGAGCAGGCACTCGATGATGATCTGCGATCCTGTCAATTTCATGTCTCGATTCCTCTCTACAGGTCCAAAGTATTACGCCGCCATGACAATACGGGTTTCGCCCGCCGCCGGGCGAGTCATCGCTTCAAACAAAAAGCCCTGCAGTGAATCGGCATTCACTGCAGGGCTTCTTACGCTGATTTTGTATCAGATGCACCCTCTATTTACAGCAGTTCGCCAATCCACACTATCAACCCGGACTACAAGGAGCAGTCCGAGTACGATAATAAGGATAGCGATAATGCTTGCAAACGGCATAAGTATGTTCCATTCCCCTTTTAGGAAATTTTCTAATTTATAGCATGATGCATAAAGAATGTCAAGACTTATTTTATATTTATTCGGCAAAAAATTTTTGGTTCCGCCTCCGAAAAAAGGAACGGACAGGCTGTTCTCAGCCGCAAAATCTCCTCTGCGACGCTTCGCCGCCGTTTGTTTCCCAAAACGGAAAAATCCGGTGAAGCCCGCGGCCTGCGGCCATTTCACAAGCGCCATTTAAAAAACGGACCGCGCAACAGTCTCTGCCCTCGGAACTCCGGCTAAAGCCGTAAAAACTTCTGAAACATTTGCGGAGCCTCTCTAAATATTTTTTAAAAAAGAATCGGCCGGCCTCACTTTTTCACGAACAGCCCGCCTGCGCCGGTTTATATTCCCCTCCCCGATCATAAATATCTGCAAAAAGGCCGCCATAGGTGGCCCCAGACTGTCAAAAAAGTTCTTTTTGGGGGTTATTAGGGGGCCGAAGCCCCCTAATCTAAATTCCGTGGGCAAGGCTGCGAGCCGCAGCGAGCGTTTCGAAGGCAACCGCCGAAGGCGGCTCTTGGCCGCAGATCGACATGCGCGGCCGCAGCACAGGCCTGCCCTTTAGGGTGCTCCTTTCAGGGTTTTCCGGCCGCTGCAAAAACCTACCTATCCGTTTTTGCAGCAGGAAAATCCCTGGCATGCCCGTCAAAAAACAAAGTTTTTTGACGGCCTCAGGCCGCCATAGGCGGCCCGTTAAAAATACTTTTGGAGGTTATAGGCAGCCAATAAAGGCTTTGCCCAATATTCACATTAAAACAGGTGCTTTTTGATACCGGAAACCATGTAAGCCATGAAGCAGAAAACCGACACCAAAAGGGAGAGCCTTTCCGCCTTGCGGTATACGCGCCAGCGGTTTTTGGCGGCGTTCACCTTATCGGCGGAGCGTCCGCCGGTGCGGTACACGGTGAGAATTTCCCGGAGGCCAACGGCTTTCGCTCCCCCTCGCAGCAGATGCAGCCACAGCACGTAATCCTCATGGAAAAAGTCGGGTTTGAAGGGCTCTTCGGGCAGAATATCCCTTTTGATCAGCACGGTGGAATTGCCGATAAAATTCTCCTTCAAAAGCTGTTTATACGTGATCTGCGAGGGCACCAGATACGGCCGGCGCACGGTATGCCCGCGCCAGTCCACAAAGCTGTAGCTGGTGGCGCAGATATCGGCGCCATCCATCACCGAAAGCTGGCGCTGGAGTTTATCGGCGCGCCACAGATCGTCCGCGTCAAGAAGCGCGATATAGCGGCCTTTGGCGGCGGCGATGCCCCGGTTGCGGGAGAAGCCCACGCCGCCGTTGCGCTGGTTTTCAAGAAGCGTGACGCGCTCGTCGGCCGCGGCCAGTGCGCGCACCAATTCCGGCGTGCCGTCCGTGGAGCCGTCGTCCACCACGATCACTTCGATGTTATCCACCGTCTGGGCCAACGCGCTTTGGATGGATTCCTCGATGGTCGGCGCCGAATTGTACGCGGGCACCACCACAGAGACCAGCGGCGGCGCCCCCTCCCGCCGGTGCATGTCCCCGACCTCTTTGAGCGGGCTTCCCACCGGGTACATGGCGGTGGTCTGGCCATCCTCGATACCCTCGGTGCTCTGGGAGAAAAAGATGATCTTCAGCGTCGTTAAAATGAGCCGGATATCCATCAGCACACTGTAGTTTTCGATGTAGGTCAGGTCCATCTTCAGCTTGTCGTAGGGCGTGGTGTTGTACTGGCCCATCACCTGTGCGTAGCCGGTCAGCCCCGCCTTGACTTTCAGCCGGAAGGAAAACTCGGGCATGCTCCGCTCGTATTTACGGGCGATCTCCGGACGCTCGGGCCGGGGACCCACCAGGCTCATATCGCCCTTTAGGATATTGAACAGCTGCGGCAGTTCGTCCATGCGGACTTTGCGCATAAAGCGGCCCACCGGCGTGATGCGCTCATCGTGCTTGGACGAGAGCTGCGCGCCGTTTTTCTCGGCGCCCACGATCATACTGCGGAACTTATAGAGGTCAAACTGCCTTGCGCCGCAGGTCAGCCGCTTTTGCTTGTAGATCACCGGACCGCCGTCGCCGCTCTTGATGGCGATGGCCAGCGCGGCCATAACAGGCGCCGTGACGATAATGCCCAGCACGGCAAAAACAAGGTCTATGGCCCGCTTAACGATGCGGCGCTGCACGGTAAGGCCCGTATTGCGGTGCACCAGAAGCGGCGTATCAAACAGATTGACCTCCCGGCCGCCGCGGACGATGACGTCGGAAATGCTGGGGGTCAGGTAGACGCGCTTGGAGCGCTTATAGCAGTATTTCAGGATTTCGTTTCGGATGGCCGCGGGCAGGTCGCAGAGGATGACCGACTCAAAATCGTCCGATCTTTTACAGATTTCCTCGGTACCCTCACGCACGTGCAGCACCGCGCAGATATCGTACTTTTCGGCGCGGGTGGCCATTTTGTAGATGAGGCTCTCGGCGCTGTTGTGGTCCTCGTAGACCAGCAGCATCCGGTGGGGCGGAAAAAACCGCTCGAACACTTTATTGGCAAAGGGCGCCCAGACGCACAGAAGGACAAAATCGATCAGCGTCAGATAAAACAGAGGAACGATAGAAACCACTTTGGCCGTCAGCAGGCTTGTCTGAATCCAGATGAATAAATTGGTGAAAATGACCGACAAAGTGCCCGAGAAAATCAAATCCCCCGGCCGGCTGGTGCCCACACGGTAGCCGCCGTAGACACGGTTGAACAAAAAGAGCACCAGAGCGTAAACCGAGTGCACCAGCAAATTGCCCTTGGTCCAGAATCTCCGGCTGATGAAATCGGCGTAGCAAAGTTCCCACGCAATGACCCATCCCGCTATCATGGCGGCCCATATCAGCAGCGAAACGAGAGAAAGGATGAAGTTTTTATAACTCTGCTTTTCGTTCATACACGATTCCTTCGCGGTTTTGATCGGATATACGCAGTTATTGTAACAGAAACACCTGTCCGTTACAATCCGAAAAAGTCTTTTTATGCGGTACCGGTCAAACGCTTAAAGCGGTTCTTCCCCGCGTTCAGGCAGGCTGTTCCAGCGATCTCCCGCCGGCCCACATAGATAAACACAAAAAAAAAGATATGTCCATTCTAACACATCCTTTGAGGTATGGCATTGTCTTATCGGCACCTCAGTAAGCCGCCCTTATCAGCACAAGCAAAGCGCCCCTCGCATCGTGAACCGATGCGAAGGGCCGCCGTTTTTTCTGTTACCGCCTCTTCAGCGGATATGCGCCGTAATGACGTAATGCTTCTGTCTTTGAGAAAGTGCTTCTTCCACCTCGAACTCCACCGCGCCGCCGTGGTGCGCCGCGGCAAGGGCCAAATGGCAAAGCGCGATACCCATATCCACCTGGGTCATATGCGGAAAGACTTTTTTCCTGGTCCACAGGCGGATATGCTGCGCGGTGCCGGTAAAATACCACGGCTGGCCGTTCATGGCCGACGGGGCCAGGCGCACGGCTTCCAGCAGGTGGTCCGCGCCGGAGAAATCACGGATTTGGGTCATATCTTTGCGAATAAATTCATCCGCAGAGCGTTCCAGCGGCTCCTGCGGGCGGCCGAAGGCCAGAATCATCATACATTGCAGTTCCTCTTCCGTGGGCAGTATAACGACATCCTTGGGGCGGCAGGCGCCTTGATAGACGCTGCCCAGACCGTTAGCGGTAAGCCACAGGCTCATCTGCTGAAGGATAAAGCCCGCGTTCAGATGCGCGCCGGGCGCGCTTTGGCCATAGAGAGCCATGTAGTGCGGCGCTTTGATTTTAAACAGGCCGCGCACTTGGTCTTGATCCAGGATCACCACTTTGACGCGCAGGATGGGGCTTATGGCCTCAAAGGCTTTGACCTGTTCCTCTATGCTGCGCAGCATCGCCGGCTCCAGCGCGCGCTGTGAAAATTCACGCACGGACTTGCGGGTAAATATCTTGTCGTACAGGGACTTTGTTTCAACGGATTCCAATGGGCGCATCCCCTTTCCGGATTTGGGCTGACCATCTTATTCGCTACATAGCATTTCTATTCCTTCGGCTGCAGACAATTGTCATGAAATCGTAAAAAAGGACGTTTTATTCGGATTAAAACGTCCTTCTTGTCATAGGCGCAGGTATTAGCAGGTATTACTTGCAGTAAATCGCAAGGGCGTCCCTGAGAAATACGGCGCCGCCGGGAACGATATCGTTGTAGTAGGCGGCAAAGCGCTCGTCGTCCACGTACATCTGCCCGATGTTCCTATGCGCCTCTTTGCTGTAGCCTCCCCAGAAAAAGGTGAGCCAGCGGTGATGCAGATCACAGGCCTTTTGGGCCAGCTCCCCCGCCGGATCGCCGGATCGCGCCGCGGCCTTAAGCGTTTCATTGAACTGCCTCGACAGTTCTTCCACAGCCGCCATCTGCTCTTTTGTAGCGCCTTTGATCCTGGCACCCGCCGCGTCTACGGCATCGTCTCCATACAGGCTGCGCGCTTCCTTGCCGAACTTCTCCTCATTTTCGGCAATCATTCTGTCCTTAAAGCCCTCAAACTTCTCGTCATCACGCATATCGATCTCTCCTTTCTCATAGGCAATGGTTTTGCGCAGGGTCTCAATCAGGCCGTCCAGCTGTGCGCGCCGCGCTTCAAGCGCCGACATGTGCCGTAAAAGCGCCTGACCGGCATCAAAGGACGGGTCCGACAAGATGGCTTTGATTTCATCCAGCGGCAGGCCCAGGTGCCGGTAAAATAGGATCTGCTGCAGACGGTCCACCTCCGGCCGGCCATAGAGGCGATAACCTGACTGCGTGTTTCTTTGCGGCCGCAGCAAGCCGATCTCGTCGTAGTAATGGAGCGTCCGCTTGGAGACGCCCGCCAGCTTTGCCAATTGGCCTGCCGTGTAGCGCATATTCATCACCCGAACATAGGATAAACTATAACGCAGCGTTATAGTCAAGGCCTTTTTTCATTCTTTTTCAAGAAGGCACGAGAAAGGTGCCTCCGGCGGCCAAAAGGGGGCCTTCTTTGAAAAGAAGGCCCCCTTTGGAATCCCCCAAGAAACTTCACCACCGCAAGCTCTCGCTTGCGGGCAGGGTAACAATAAATGATGTCATCCCCCGCGAAGCGTATGAAAGTCTTTTGAGAGTTCTTAGAACCTTTTTCTTCCAGAAAAAGGTTCTAAGCGGGTTCCAAGGGCAGCGCCCTTGGATTCGCATTACCTGTACAGTACGCCCGGACGGATGATGCCGCCGACCTCGATCTTCGGCCAGTTCTCGCCGGGATAGGTCAGATGGATCAATTTTTCACCGTCCCACAGCACGGAATCCTCGCACTTGGCGCTGATGGCAGAGGGGTTGAAAGCGTAGGCGGAGTTGGTGCGGACCTTCAGCGGGTTGCCGGGTTTAATCAGGCTTTCGCGGGGCGCATAGCCGATGGGTCCGCCCTGATGGTGCTTGTTGAACTCGCCGTCCAGGCCATGGCGGGTATAGGCGGCAGTGGTGATGTCGTAAAGCTCCTGCATGGTGACATCCTGCGCGATGGCGTTGATCGTATCGGCTTCCACTTTGACCAGCTTTTCGTAGTTGACCGAGAACGCGCCGCCGTCGAAGTCCACATTGCGGGTAATGGAGACCACAAGTCCCTGGGCGCGGGCGCACATGGAGACGATGACGCCCTTATCAATCTTGCCCATGGTGGGTACAAAGTGGCGGTATTTATAGCTTCTGGAATCGCAGGCAATCAGGTGGTTCACCGGCTCAATGCCGTTTTCCCAGTGGCTCTTGGCGATCTGCGCGGCCACGTCGAATTCCGTCATGCCGCGCTCGAGGCTCAGGCAGATGCCCTCGAAGAGGCTGGTGACTTTTTCGCCGAGCACCTTAAAGCGCTGGATTTCATTTTCATTGAAGACGCTGCGTTCCAGCACGAAGAAATCATTCAGTTCGGCATCGGTGGCCACCGGACCGCCGACGACCTCGACAATTTTATCGCCGATGGTATGGGCCTGCTGCCAGGGGACAATTACCGGCTCCAAAACGCCTTCGGGGATTTCCTCGTCCATCAGGCGGGGCCCTTCAATGTTGTTGGTGAACAGGTAGGCTTTATCCTGGGTAATGACAACGGTACCGCAGGCGCCTTCGGAGGCGATGCCGATGAACCCCCTGCCGCCGGAGGTAATCCATGAAAAGTTGTTCTGATGGTTAATGGCGACGCCCTTTACGTCAAGCTCCGCGAGCTTTTTGCGCACGGCTTCGATTTTGCCTAAAGATTCCTGTGTCCTGGTCAATTTGAACCACTCCTTTTTTAAGTAAGTTTTATAAAATGTGTACACCCGAAAAAATACGTCGCCTCTATTATAAAACGATCGGGCCTTCAGTACAAGCTATTTGTTGGGCGGTGCCGGGGGCATGGCTCTTTCAGCCGATGAAGTTGGTCCTGATCTGCTCTTCCCGCCGGGGCGTTTCCCGGCCCTGGAGCGCCTTGAGCAGATACGCCATGTTTTGGCCCAGCGTGCGCATAACCTGCAGGCCCTCCGCATCCTGCCGGACCTCCTCGGGGGTATTGCCGTGGACGGCGTTCCAATACTGGGAGGAGACCAGCGGCATGTTGTTGATGGTGAAATACTTGTTCAGGCGGTCGAAGGAAGCGCTGGCGCCGCCGCGGCGGCAGCTTAAGACGCAGGCGGCCGGCTTATAGGCAAGGCTTGCCGCGCCGCTGAAAAAGGCGCGGTCCAAAAGCGCCATCAGCGCGCCGTTGGGCCCGGCGTAATAAACGGGCGATCCCACGATAATGCCGTCGGCCTGCTGCATGGCCGAAAGCATGTCGTTGGCCGCGTCGTCCTCCAAGGCGCAGCGGCCAAGGCCGTCTCTGCACTTGCGGCAGTTGATGCAGCCGTATACCGGCTTTGTGCCGATCTGAAAAAACTGCGTCTCGATGCCCTCGCGGTTCAATACCCGGGCCACCTCGGACAGCGCGGTAAAAGTGCAGCCCTGTTTTCTGGGACTGCCGTTGACCAGTAAAACTTTCATGCTGTAAATCCCCTTTCATAAAACCTGCGACATTTTCATCCATTATAGCACGCAAAGCCAAGGGTGGCTTATTGGGGTGCAAAGATTTGATGCGCCAACCGGGCGGCACGCGCATAGGATGAACATAGAGGGTTCAATACCCACATTTCATCTGTAAAGAAAGGGATGAATGTATGTCCAAACGTCGTATATGCCCATGTCCATTCCCAGTGAACTGCTGTCCGCCGCTATACCTGCGCATCTGCCCCAAGCCGCCCGTATACCCCTGCGGGCCCATTTGGCCCGTTAGGCCCGATAAATGCAGGCCTCCCCGCCGCTCGGCCGTGGCGCTTGACGCGGATGATTCCTCATGGGACACCTCATCGTGGGACACATTTGAGGATGACGCGCCGGATTCACCCATGTACTTTACCATGCCCTACGATACGGACGACGAGGATGCCGAGTTTGCAGACCCCGCCGATTCCGAGGAATAACCAGAGCGCTTAAGCCCGGCGAACGCCGGGTTTAAGCTGTATTTCAGGAGAACAGACGCATGATCACCATCAGCCTTTGCATGATCGTCAAAAATGAGGAGAAGGTGCTTGCGCGGTGCCTTGAAAGCGTCAGGGCCGCGGTGGACGAGATCATCATCGTGGACACCGGCTCCAAGGACAAAACGAAGGAAATCGCCTACAGGTTTACAGACAAGGTTTACGATTTCCCATGGATCGAGGATTTTTCCGCGGCGCGCAACGCGTCTTTTTCCTATGCCACGTGCGACTACCAGATGTGGCTGGACGCCGACGACGTGCTGGAACCCCGGGAGCTTGAAAAACTGATCCGGCTGAAGCAGACGCTTTCGCCAGAGGTGGACATCGTTACGATGCGCTACAACACCCACTTCGACGAGCGCGGCAATCCCGTTCTGACCAGCAACCGGGAGCGGCTTTTGCGCCGGGAGCGCCGCTACAGGTGGCAGGATCCGGTGCACGAGTGCATCCCTTTGGTCGGCAACGTCCACTACAGCGACATTACCGTCAGCCACCGCAAGATCGTGGAGCCCGGCGCCCCGGTATCCTTCCGCAACCTGCGCATCTATGAGAAGCTGGAGGCCGAGGGAAAGCCCATGACGCCCCGGCAGCTCTACTATTACGCCCGTGAGCTGAAAGACCACCAGCTGTATGACCGCGCCGCGGAAAAATTCCGGATGTTTTTGGATACCGGCCTTGGCTGGCATGAGGATACCATCGCCGCGTGCCACAGCCTAGGAGTTTGCTACAGGATGCTGAAGCAGCCCGACAAGATGCTGCCGGCACTGACAAGAAGCTTCCAGTACGGGACGCCGCGGGCGGAAGTCCTCTGCGAGATGGCACAGTACTTCCGGGGACAGGGCCGGGACGACCTAGCCATCGCCTGGTACGAGATAGCCGCCGATCTGAAGCCGCCCCAGGGCAACGCGGGCTTTCTGCTCTGGGATTACTGGGGGTATGTGCCCCATCTTGAGCTGTGCGTGCTGCATTATCGGAAAGGCGATATCGAAAAGGCCCTCTGGCACAACGAGCAGGCGGCAAAGATCAAACCCGGCAGCGCGGCGGTGCAGCTCAACAGGCAGTTCTTTGATACACTGAGGCAAAACCGCCAGGCGGCGGAAAATGCCGCCGCCAATCAGACGGACTGAGCCAAACCCATGCCCCACCCGAAAAACCAGTGATTTGATCATTCTATAAATTTGATGACTCCTTATTTCCAGCATCACAAAGCCCGCCGCGAGGCGGGCTTTGTCCATAGATGCCGCACGCCGCTTTCACCGCTTCCGGCCTTTCAGAGGGATACTCCCCGCCATGCGCCGCTTCCCTTTATTCTCATTTTAATTTAAGATGCAAAATACGCGCCGGTAAAAAATGATTGTTTACAGCGCCGGAAAAAGGCTATAATGAGCAGTAGAATAAGGGAGAAGCTATGAACACGCCGGCATCGTTTTTAAAGAAATACAGAGCGCGCCACATTCTTTTGGCCGCGCTCTTCGTACTGAATTTACTGTATTTTCTGCTGCGGCGCCACAGGGGGCTCATGACGCTGATCACCGATCACGTCACCGGACCCTTCAAGCGGTTTATCGCATGGATATGCTCTGTCTATCCCTACTCGGTGGCGGAAATCCTGGTGGTGGCGTCGGTGCTTTTCGCCGTGTACTTCATCGCGGTCGGCACCGTCCAAATCGTGCGGTCCAAGGGCCGCAGGGCCCATGTGGCATACAGGCGCGTGACGGCGCTTGTATGCATGGCGCTCTTCGTCTTTTCCGGCTTTAATGTGCTGTGGGGCATCAACTACTACGCCGAGACGTTCCAGCAGCGAAGCGGCATCACGGCGGGCCGCTTTACCCGGCAGCATCTCTACGAAACCACCGTGTACTTCGCCCAAAAATGCAACGAAACGGCATCCTTGGTGTCGCGGGACGAAACCGGGCTGTACAACGAGCCGCTGGATCAGGTCCTTGCCGACGGGCAGTACCTGTACCGGGATACCTTGGAAGAGGAATTCCCGTTTCTGAAGGGGCGGGCGCTGAAGGCGAAGCCGGTGCTGTTTTCCCGGTTCATGAGCCGGACCCGCACCACCGGCGTGGCGTTTCCCTTCACCGGGGAGTCCAACGTGAACGTGGACAGCCCCCAGGTCTTTCTGCCCTCGGCCATCGCCCACGAGACGGCCCACCAGAGAAACATCGCCTCGGAGCAGGAGAGCAATTTTCTGGCGGTGCTGGCCTGCGTGCGCAGCGAGCACGCCGCGTACCGCTACAGCGGGTACCTTTTAGGTTTCAGGCTGCTGGCCTCAAGCCTTCTTCGCCAGGATACGGGCCTGTATCTTGAGGTGTACGACAGTCTCTCGCGCGAAGTGCGCAGGGATCTTCATCAAAACGACGTCTACTGGCTGCGCTATCAGGGCAAGCTGTCGGAAATCTCCGAAGAACTGTACGATGACCTTTTAAAGAGCCACGGCCAGGAACTGGGGACAAAAAGCTACGGCGCGGCGGTGGATCTGATTATTACGTATTTTTATCCAATGATTGACCCGTTACGATAATTCCGAAAAGACCGGCTGCTCTTTGGTGGAAACCTCATCGAGCGCCTGGCGGTTAAAGTAGTCTTTGGGCACTTTTTTTTCGATCATGTCGCAGGGATACCTGTAGCACTGGCCGCAGCTGTGCAGCTGTTTCTCCTTGGCACAGGCGCGGATTTGGCAGTTGCCGCACACGGCTTTGGTCCTGGGAGAGTCGCTGTGGCATCCGTCGCACCACATTTCCCGTTTGATCACAAGCATTCTGGCGTCCCCTTTTTCCTCTGACAGCGCCTTGATCAGCGCTTCCCGCTCCCTTCCTGCAATGTATGCGGGGCACTTTGAGCAGTCCACGCCGCAGCATGATCTTTTTTGCATGGTGTCCTCCAAGAATAAGCTGTTTTTGGGGGCAGGCCCCCCTACCGTCATACGGTGCCGGGCGCTGTAAATGCGCGTTGCCGCGCCCGGATCGTATATGCTGTATTATACCGGGCCCCAAAAAGAAAGGGAAGGCGAAGCGGTATATTTGTGTATGTTAATAATAACCATGCATGATTATTTTCCAGTCTCTTCCAGAGAAAGCTCCTGTAAATAACTCTTATAAATATCCAGTTCCTCCCCGCCGGGCTCCGCAATAAGAAAGCCGTTATCGGCGTCCAGGATCACCAGGGCGCCGTCTTTCACGCGCCGCAGGATATTGCGGACGCCGGCGATGACGGGCGTTTTCATATCGCGCGGGATGCGCATAGCCCTCTCTACGGCGATGCCGGACACTGCGGCGGCGGCATCGAGCTTTTCAAGCTCATGGATGGCGAGCTTCTTCATGATAAAAATGCTCCGCCTCTGCCGCCGAACTGTCCGCAGGGCATTCAGCAGTTCCTCTTTCAGTTCGTCCATCTCGATGTCCCGCCCGCCGAAAAAGGCGGTATTGATGCGCTCAAAACGCTCCGTCCAGCCGTCGCAGACCTCGCGCAGGGCATCCTCGGCGCGGTACTTCTCGTAGCGGACCAGCGCCGTCAGCTCCCAGGTGAATACCCGGTCCTTTAAAATCGTCAGCACCGGGTCAAAGCCGGTGGCGTCCTCTTCGTCCAGCTCCTGGGAGGCGTAATCGGCCATGGCCAGATACTTTCGGGCCGTGCGTAAAATGGCCTCGTCCAGATGCCGCTGCTCGATTTGTTCGAGTTGTTTCAAGGCGAAACCCTTTTCACCCGAATCCACGGCGGCGTACCCGACGGCCACGCCGCCCATATAAGTTCTTGAACCGATCTGCATACGGGTCCTCTCCGGGCTTCAGGCTTTCCGGGCCCGTTCCTTCAGAAGTTTCTGGAGCGTTCTGTCGTCCTCGCAGAGCCTGAGCACCTGCACCAGCTCGATGATGGCTTCCTTTTCGTCGGGCCCATTGGTACGGATGGTGATGCGCTGACCGTGGTCAATGCCAAGGGTCAGTACGCCCAGAATGCTTTTGCCGTTGACGCTGCGGTTATTGCCCGAGACGATCACTTCACATTCAAACATCGCCGCCGTGCGCACGAAAACCGCGGCAGGCCGGGCGTGCAGGCCAACCAGGTTATTGACCGTGACGGTGATTTCCTGCAAGTGCCTCCCCTCCCTTTACGCTTCTAACACATGCATATGCCGCCGGGAGCGCCAAAAAACCACTTTTTTTGAGCCTGCCGCCTTTACGATATACAATTTCGATGCAAATTCTTAAAAACCGTGCGGAAAAGTTCCATAAAACACCTGTTTATCCTAAGGTTTTCTTAAAAGTTTGTCCGCCGGATGTTAAGGCCGGCCCTCTACAATATCGGGTAAGGGCGGCCCAAAAGACCGTATCGGATTTGGGCTGCGCCATTTTCCATGAACACTCAAGGAGGTCAGCATGTTTAAAAAATTGACCGTGGCCGTCATTTTCGGCGGACGCTCAACGGAGTACGACGTATCGCTGCAGTCGGCGTCCTCCGTGATTGCGCATCTGGACCGTGAAAAATACGAGGTGATCCAACTGGGCATTACAAGAAGCGGCGAATGGCTGCGCTACGACGGTCCCATCGAGGGCATCGCGGACGATACGTGGCACCGGGGCGGGTCCTGCACGCGGGCGGTGATCTCCCCCAGCACCGAAACGCACGGGCTCCTTCAGACGGACGAGAACGGCAGCGTAAAGATCGTTCCCATCGACGTGGCCTTTCCTGTGCTGCACGGCAAAAACGGAGAGGACGGCACCATGCAGGGGCTTTTGGAGCTGGCGGGCATTCCCTACGTGGGCTGCGACGTGCTTTCAAGCGCCATGTGCATGGATAAGGACGTCGCCCACAAACTGGCGGAGCTGGCTGGGGTGCCTGTGCCCCGGTCGGTGACGGCGTATAAAAACCAGAAAGTAGCTTCCATTATCCTTCGCGCAAGCGCGCTGGACTATCCGCTGTTCGTCAAGCCGGCGCGTTCGGGCTCGTCTCTGGGCATATCCAGGGTGGACGGTCCCAACGGCCTGGAAGACGCCATTGCCCAGGCGTTTCTGCACGATAACAAGCTGGTGATCGAGGAGGCGGTGGACGGCTTTGAGGTGGGCTGCGCCGTCATCGGCAACGAGTCTCTCATGGTGGGCGAGGTGGACGAAATCGAGCTTGCCCACGGCTTTTTCGACTACCATGAGAAATATAATCTGCAAACCAGTAAAATCCACCTGCCGGCAAGACTTGACGCGCCTTGGCGCGAAGAGATCAAGCGGACGGCCTTGGCGCTTTACCGGGCGCTAGAGTGCCGGGGGTTTGCCCGGGTGGACATGTTTGTGCAAGAGAGCGGGCGGATCGTATTCAATGAGATCAATACCATCCCCGGCTGCACCGGCCACAGCCGGTACCCCAGTATGCTGGCGGCGGCGGGTATGCCCTTTGGACGCATGGTGGACGAACTGATCCTTTTGGCGCTGGAGGTGTGAGCCTATGAGGACAAAGACGCTTTGCCTGGACAACCGCAACGTCCACTACGGGCCCCAGGTACTGGTCAACGCGCAGGCGCCTGTGGTGCTGCCCGTGGACGAGGCGCAATTGGTGGCGCCGGACGACCGGTATCCGGACGTCAAAATGGAGATGCGCGCGGCTTCCATGTACACGCAATTGATAAACAGCCTGGAGCTCTGGCAGCACATCGTTCCGGTGAGCGCGTACCGCTGCCGGCGGCAGCAGGCGGACATTTACGAGGAGTCGGCGCGGGTAAACGGTACGGATTTTACGAGCGCCTACGTAGCGCCGCCCGGCTGCAGCGAGCACCAGACGGGGCTTGCGGTGGACGTGGCACTTAAACGCAAAAACATCGACTTCATACGGCCGGACTTTCCCGACCGGGGCGCCGGCCATCTATTCCGGCAAAAGGCGGCCCGGTACGGCTTCATCGAGCGCTATCCAAAGGACAAACATCACATCACCGGCATCGCCCACGAACCGTGGCATTTCAGGTACGTAGGGTTCCCCCACTCCAAGATCATCGAGCAAAAGGGCCTGACGCTGGAGGAGTACGCGGCGTTCTTAAGGGATTTCCCCTACCGCGAGCGGCACATGGCGTTTGACCATAACGGTACAAAAGTCGAGATCGCCTACGCCCGCAGGGACCCGGGCCCCTGCACCACCCTTCAGGTGCCCGCCGGCGTACCCTACCAGATTTCGGGGGACAACTGTAGCGGATTCATCCTGACGCTCTGGAGAATGCAGGCATGAGTACGAAGAAATCCTATCCGGCGGTGGATATTTTCCGCCTGGCCGCGGCGTTTTTAGTGGTGGCGGTCCACATCTCCCCGCTGGCTTCCGTCAGCGGGACGGTCGATTTCATCTTCACCCGGATCATCGCCCGCATCGCGGTGCCCTTCTTTTTGATGGCCACCGGTTTTTTCCTTCTGCCCGGTTTCGCAAAGGGCACGGACTTCATTTTCGGCGACCGGCTGAAAAAGTTCTTTCAAAAGACCCTGCTGCTCTACGGGGCGGCCACAGCCATCTATCTGCCGGTGAACCTCTACGCCGGGCACCTGACCGGCGCCTCCACGGCGGCGGACGTACTGAAGGCCATCGTCTTTGACGGCACATTCTATCACCTGTGGTACCTGCCGGCGCTTCTCATCGGGGTGCCCATCGCCGCGCTGCTGCTTGCCAAATGCAGGAAGAAAACAGCTCTGATGGCGGCGGTCCTGCTCTACGCGCTGGGGCTTCTGGGGGACAGCTACTACGGCCTGGCGCAGATGATCCCTCCGGTGCGCTTTCTGTACGACAACGTATTATTCCATCTGTTTGGCTACACCCGAAACGGCCTGTTCTACGCGCCGCTCTTTTTAATGATGGGGGCATCTCTCGGCGCGGCGGAAAAAAGGCCGTCCCGGGCGGCGCTGGGCGCCGGCCTGGCGGCCAGCTTCTCCTTGATGACGCTGGAGGCCCTGCTTTTAAAAGCCGCGCGCTGGCAGCGGCACGACAGCATGTACGTCATGCTCCCCCCAGTGATGTTCTTCCTGTTTTCACTGCTGGTATCCGTGCGCGGGACGGCGCGGCCGCATCTGCGGGACTTCTCCATGGCCGTCTACATCGTGCATCCGCTGGCGCTGGTGATGGTGCGCGGGGCGGCCAGGGCAGCGGGCCTGACGCCCGTTATCGT
>JBMNQS010000055.1:0-15823 GCA_050944255.1 Christensenellales bacterium
ATTTATGGCCATACCTGCATGCAGGCATGGCCATGGATTTATATTATATTTTGGATACTCCTCCGCGAAGCGTATAGAAGTCTTTTTGGAGTTCTTAGAACCTTTTTCTTCCAGAAAAAGGTTCTAAGCGGGTCCGGGCGGAGCCCGGCGATGGCTTGATGCCTCCGGCGGCCAAAGGCTCCGCCTTTGGATTCCGCCAGGGACCATTGTCCCTGGACCCCCTTGCGCAAATGCCCGCTTGGGGCATTTGCGGGGTTTTAATCAACGCAGCTTTGATAAATTTGCCGCGAAGCGGTATAAAAGTCTTTTGGAGTTCTTAGAACCTTTTCTCCAGAAAAGGTTCTAAGCGGGTCAAGGGAAGAGCCCTTGCCTGCCGAAATTGAACGGCGCCCATCTTGCGTTATGGCGCGGAAACACTTCCCATTTTATAGGCAGTATATTACAATAGCATATGTAGGCAGTTTAACAGATGCAGAAAAAGGAGGTAATCAAGTGAAAGATCCTATTCAAAAGTATTTTCATGTCGGCACGATCCAATGGATGAGCCATCCGCCCACCGACTACGATGTGGTGGACTCCGTCAAGGCCATCGCCTGCGACGAATATTTCGGCGCCCTTGAAATCGGCCCTATCGCCGATGACGAGACGCGCGGGAAAGTCAAGCGTATTTTGGAGCAGTCCCATCTGCGCATCGGGTACGGCGCTCAGCCGCGTCTGTTGAGCACCGGCCTGAATCCCAACGATCTGGACGAAGAGGGCCGCAAGAAGGCGGAGGTCACGCTTCTGGAGGCTGTGGATGAGGCGCAGTACCTGGGCGCCGGCGGCGTTGCCTTTCTCTCGGGCAAATGGCAGAAGGAGACCCGGGAAGAAGCCTACGCGCAGCTATTGAAAACCACCACCAACGTGTGCGCCTACGCGGCCGAAAAGGGTCTGATGGTGGAGCTGGAGGTTTTCGATTTTGATATGGACAAGGCGTCCCTGATCGGTCCCGCTCCTCTGGCGGCCAGATTTGCCGCGGATATGCGCTGCGTCTGCAACAATTTCGGCCTGCTGGTGGACCTGAGCCATTTCCCCACCACTTATGAAACCTCGCAGTTCGTCGTGCGTACGCTGCGTCCCTACATCACCCATCTTCACATCGGCAACGCGGTGGTACAGCAGGGCAAGGAGGCCTACGGGGACATGCATCCGCGCTTCGGCTTCCCGAGCGGCGCCAACGATACGCCGGAGCTTTTGGATTTTTTCCGCGTACTGAAGCAGGAAGGCTTCTTCAATGCGGAAAATCCGTATATTCTCTCATTGGAAGTGAAGCCCTGGGGCGACGAGGACGGCGACATCATACTGGCCAATACCAAGCGTGTCATCAACCGGGCTTGGGCACTGCTGGAAGACTAGGAGGTAACACATGACAAAAATTGTTGTTCTGGACGGCTATACCGAAAACCCCGGCGACCTGAGCTGGGGCGGCCTGGAGGCCCTGGGAGAACTGACGGTTTACGACCGTACCCCGGCGGACCAGATCGTTTCGCGCATCGGCGACGCGGACATCGTATACACCAACAAGACACCCATCACCCGCCAGACGCTGGAGGCATGCCCCAACATCCGGTTCATCGGGGTACTGGCCACGGGCTACAACGTGGTGGACGTGGAGGCGGCCAGGGAGCGGGGCATTCCCGTGACCAACGTGCCCACCTACGGCACCGATGCCGTGGGTCAGTTCGCCATCGCGCTGCTGCTGGAAATCTGCCACCACATCGGACACCACAGCGACGCGGTGCACCAGGGGCGCTGGGAAAACAGCCCGGATTTCTGTTTCTGGGATTACCCGCTGATCGAACTTCTGGACAAGACCATCGGCATCATCGGCTTCGGGC
The DNA here is from genome assembly GCA_050944255.1 of Christensenellales bacterium. GTDB lineage: Bacteria > Bacillota > Clostridia > Christensenellales > Maliibacteriaceae > JBMNQS01. The sequence continues at coordinate 1,878 of JBMNQS010000055.1, forward strand.
GCATCGGGCAGGTTACCGGGCGCATCGCCCAGGCCATGGGCATGAAGGTGCTGGCGTATGACAGCTATCCAAACGATGCCGGCAGACAGCTGGCCGAGTACGTGGACCTGGATACGCTGTTTGAGCAGTCCGACGTCATCGCGCTGCACTGCCCGCTGTTCCCCGAGACCGAGGGCATCGTCAACAAGGACAGCATTGCCAAAATGAAGGACGGCGTGATCATCATCAACAACAGCCGCGGCCCGCTGATCGTGGAGCAGGACCTGGCCGACGCGCTGAACTCGGGCAAGGTATACGCCGCCGGAGTGGACGTGGTTTCCTCCGAGCCCATCTCTTCGGACAACCCGCTTCTGAAAGCCAAGAACTGCATCATCACCCCGCACATCAGCTGGGCGCCCAAGGAGAGCCGCCAGCGCCTGATGGACATCGCGGTGAACAACCTGGCGCAGTTTTTGAAGGGCACGAGCGTCAACGTAGTCAATCCGTAAATGGAGGTGCTTCCCATGAGGCGTCACATTCTCTGCCTGGGCGATTCCAATACCCACGGCTACTGCGCGGACTCCGAAGAATGCTACGATTCCGGCTTTGAGCCCTGGCGCTTTGACGAGGATGCCCGCTGGACCTGCCTGCTGCAAAAGCGGCTGGGAGAATCCTTTTTGGTCATCGAAGAGGGCCTAAACGGCAGGACCACGGTATTTCCGGACCCGCTGATGGAAGGCGTGAACGCCATGGATTACCTTGCGGCCTGCCTGAAAACCCATCAGCCGCTGGATCTTCTGATCATCATGCTGGGCACCAACGACTGCAAGGCGCGCTTCTTGGTAAACGCCGCAGAGATCGCTCTGGGCATGGAACTGCTGGCCACCAGGGCGGCGCAGTTGCCCGTATGGCGCAAGAAGCCCAACCTGCTTATTGTGGCGCCGGCGCCCATCGGCGCGGACATAGACGCCTCTCCTTTGGGCCATCATTTCGGCGCAGGCTCCGTGGAAAAATCCGTGGCACTGGCCAACGCATACGAACAGATGGCCAAAATCAACGGGTTCGCCTTCCTGGACGCGGGCCACTGCTGCACCGTCAGCCCGGCCGACTGTGTCCATTTAACCCGCGCCTCCCACGCAAGCCTGGCGCAGGCGCTGGAGAGCAAAGTGCGGGAATTGACCGCCTAGCGCAAGTCTTTTCCCATAACAGCAAAAAAGCCCTTGTGAAAGGGCTTTTTTCATTTTTATTTTGCGGCCAACCGGTACGCTCATGCCGGCCTTAATCTAGTACTCTCGCGCTGCATTGAGGAACAGCGTGTTCAATCGGCAAATATTGAACGTACGATAGGGACGACGTAATGGCTGCCGCCCCTGCCCTTAACGTCCTCTATCATCGCCACCACCAGATACTGACTGGCCTGGTTTGTATCCGCCGGATAAGCCACGAACCACCCCAGTTCCGTACCCTGCGTATCCTCCCTGGAACGTTTGATTTCGGCCGTTCCCGTTTTTCCGGCTATGGACAGGCCGTCGATTTTGAAGGAGTGGCCCGTGCCTCCCGGATTTTCAATCACCTGCACCATCGCGCTTCGCACAGCTTGAACCGCTTCGCCGCTGAATACGTCCTGCTTCCAAACCTGCGGGGCCTTTTCCTTTTCAAGATAGGGCGTCATCATATCGCCGCCATTGACAAAGGCCGAATAGATGCTGGCCATGTGGATGGGATTGATCTGCACCTTGCCCTGACCATACCCGCTGTTTGCCACATCGATCTCATCATCAAACGCCAACGCCGTTCCGAACGTGGACGAACTCAGTCCAAATTCAAACGGTACCTCCTGGCCAAAGCCAAGGCGTTTGAGCCCGTCGGCAAACGAACTGCCGCCGATCTTCAGGGCCGCTTTCGCGAAATAGATGTTATCGGAATAAATGAGCGCATTTTTCACATTGGCGGCGCCGCTGTACCGCGTCAATGTGGTGACATTGTAATTGTTCCAGTTGTCCTTCTTCCATGTGGTGCCGCTGGGGCCAAAATCCTCATCCGTGGCAAAGGCACCGCTGGTCAGCCCCAGCGCGGCGGTGATCGGCTTAAACGACGATCCCGGCACATAGGCCGCTTTGAATCGGTTAAACAGCGGCTTTAATGCCTCGTCGTTGTACTTCGCCCACTTTTCTTCGGTAATCCCCAGTATAAAATCGTTGGGATCATACGACGGCGTGCTGACAAGCGCCAGTATTTCGCCTGTATTGGGCTGCATGACCACCGCCGCGGCCTTGTCATCCTTCATTTGATGATAGAGCTTTTCCTGCAGCGCCGAATCGATGGTCAGCCTTACATCTTCGCCATCGCGGGCGGACCGCTCGGCCAGAACCTCTTTTTCCTGGCCATCCTTATCCACGATGTATATCCTGCAGCCGTCAACGCCTCGAATGCGCTCCTCCAGCAGGCTCTCCAACCCTATCTTGCCGATCTTGCTCGCCGCGGTATACCCCTGCCCCGCGCGCGCGTCAAGCTCCTCGGCATTGATGTTGTGCACATAGCCCGTCAGCGCAGCGGCCGCCGCGCCCAGCATATAGACCCTGTCCTGCACCGTATTGAGCATAATCCCCGCTATGGCAAGCAACTGCTCTTTTTTCTGCGTATCCGCGAGGGAAATATTTTTATCCAACGGAACAAACAGGTCGTCCCTGACCCATGCTTGTGAAAGTTTATCGTTGATCGCCTCCACCGGCATATCCAATATTTCAGCAACCGTCGCAATATCCGCTTCACGCGTTTCGGGGCTGATTTTTCCCGGAACAAAACCCACGGCATAAACATCGCTCTCGCCCACGAGCAGTTTCCCGTTTCTATCGAGAATACTGCCGCGCCGTCCTGGCGTCGTGGAAACGCGTACCTTGTCGTCGTCGTTGAGGTTGGGAAAGATGAGATTAGAGTTCCATTCCAGCTTATACTCGCCGCCGTATTCGGCCAGCACCGCAGTATTCTCAAACGTGATCTGTCCGGCCTGCGTATCCATCGTCGTCCGGTAGTCGATGGTCTGCCCGCCGCCGCTATCGCTGATGGAAATGGAGATGTTCGCGGCTTCTATGCCTTCATATATGTTTTTGTTGCGCGTCAGGAAATCTTCTTTCGATAGGGTGCTGTTTTCGCTGATAAAGTCGTACATTTTCTCGTAGTCCCGCTGGTTGACGGCTTCCATGTAGGCTTTAAGCACATCCTCGGCAAGGACAGGTTTCGGCGCCGGCGATGCAGATACATCCGCGTCCAGAGAGTCTTTGATGCCGGCGCACGCGGAACTAAGTAGCATCAGGCACACGATCACAACACATAAAAGCCTGTATTTCATTCTCAAACGCTCACCTCGTTTCCAATCCATCCATAGATGTCATATATGACTTATTATAATTCAACAGCGGCCTTCACATCAACCTTAGAATAAAAAATAAAGATAAGTTCACATCATTATGAAAAATCACACATGCTTATTCCAATACATATAAACGACTGATTTTCATCCGATTTGGTTGGTTTGAATCACAGTATCAGCATGGCGTCGCCGAAGGAAAAGAAACGATAGCGCCGCTCTACGGCAAACCGGTACGCCTCCATCGCGTTTTCGCGGCCCATCCAGGCGCTCACCAGCATCAAAAGCGTGGACCTGGGCAGATGGAAATTGGTAATCAGCCCGTCCATGCCCCGGAAGATATAGCCCGGCGCAATGAAGATGTCCGTCCAGCCCGACTGCGCCTTAAAGCGGCCGTTTGCATCGGCCACCGACTCCAGCACACGCACCGACGTGGTGCCCACTGCGATAATGCGCCGTCCCTCTTGGCGGGCCCGGTTGAGCAGTTCCGCCGTCTTTTCCGGCATTTCGTAGTACTCGCTGTGCATCACGTGCCGCGAGATGTCCTCCTCTTTCACCGGGCGGAAGGTGCCAAGCCCCACATGCAGCAGCAGCGGCGCGAAAATGACGCCCGCCTCTTCCAGCTTTTTCATCAGCTCCGGCGTAAAGTGCAGCCCCGCCGTGGGCGCGGCGGCCGAACCGTCCTGCCTGGCATAAACCGTCTGGTAGCGCGTCTTGTCCTTCAGCTTTTCATGGATGTACGGCGGAAGCGGCATGGTGCCCAGTTCGTCCAGTATCTCCTCAAAGACGCCGTCGTACATAAACTGGAGCTTCCGCTGCCCCTCGGGCAGTTCCTCCTCCACTGTGCACCGGAGTTTTCCCTCTCCAAAGATAACTTCCGCTCCCACTTTCAAACGCTTGGCCGGCCTGACCAGCGCCTGCCAGCGATCGCCGGACTGCCTTGAAAGCAGCAGCACCTCCACGTGGGCGCCGGTGTCCGCCTTCACTCCAAATAGACGGGCGCGAATGACCTTGGTGTTGTTGATCACCAGCACGTCGCCGTCTTTGAGGTACCTGGGCAGATCATAAAAATGCGCGCACGCGCGCGCATCGGTTCGTCTATGGCAGATCAGCAGCCGGGAGTGATCCCTGGGCTCCACGGGCGTCTGGGCAATCAGCTCCTGCGGTAAAAGATAGTCAAAATCCGATGTCTTCAAGCCTGTTCCTCTAATCCAGTATGGAAATCTGGTCGTCATGGGGGGAGCTCGCCGGCGCGATACCCAAATGCCCGTACGCCAGCTTCGTGGCCACGCGGCCCCTTGGGGTGCGCATGAGAAAGGCAATCTGCAGGAGGTAGGGCTCATAGACGTCCTCGATGGTACCCGCCTCCTCGCCGGTGGCCGCCGCAAGGGTATCGAGCCCCACCGGCCCGCCGCCGAACTTTTCGATCATCACCCGCAGGATGAACCGGTCCACATGGTCCAGACCCAGATCGTCCACCTCCAGCAGCGCCGCGCCGGCGCGGGCCACATCGTGGGTGATCCTCCCGCCCGCCTGCACGTCGGCAAAATCGCGGATACGCCGCAGGAGCCTGTTGGCCACCCGGGGCGTGCCCCGTGAGCGCCGGGCAATCTCCTTAGCGCCGTCCGGATCGATGGGAATCTCCAGTATATGCGCCGAACGCTCCACGATGGTCTGAAGCTCGTCCTCATTATAGAGCTCCAGGCGGTTGATGATCCCGAACCTGTCGCGCAGCGGCGAAGTGAGCATGCCGGCCCGGGTGGTGGCGCCCACCAGCGTGAACCGGGGCAGGTCCAGCCGGATGGAGCGGGCCGAGGGCCCCTGCCCCAGCATGATGTCCAGCACAAAATCCTCCATGGCCGGATAGAGCACTTCCTCCACCTGGGTATTGAGCCGGTGGATTTCATCGATAAAGAGGATGTCTCCCTCGTTCAGGTTCGTAATCAGGCCCGCCAGATCCTTGGGCTTTTCGATGGCCGGACCGGAGGTGACCCGAAGGCCCGTGCCCATCTCATTGGCAATGATGCCCGCCAGCGTCGTCTTGCCCAGGCCCGGCGGCCCGTACAGGAGCACATGATCCAGCGATTCATGACGGCTGAGGGCAGCCTTCATGAAGATGTTCATTCTTTCCTTTACTTTTGCCTGGCCCACGTATTCGTCCATGGTCCTGGGCCGGAGCGTAACCTCGGTGACGTCCTCCTCACGAAAGCCGCCGGTGATGATGCGTTCCTCCTGCAAGCAGGCTCACCTCCTTTTTCAGACACCCATCCGGCGCAGCGCCAGAAGGATCAGGTCTTCGGTCCTCTCGCTCTTGTCCTTGATGCCGTCGATGGCCCGCACCGCTTCGGAGTGCTGATAGCCCAGGGCAATCAAGCCCTGTACGGCCTCGGCGACGGCTCCCTCGGCCGGGGCGGCCGCAGCGCCCGTACCGGAAAAAATAGTGGCATCGTTATCCACCTTCTCGCGCAGTTCCAGTATCATCCGCTCCGCCATTTTCTTGCCCACGCCGGGCACCCGGGTCAGCACGGAAACATCCTGGGTCACAAGGGCCACCGCCAGGTCGGTCACCGTCAGCGTGGACAGTACCGCCATGGCCACCTTCGGTCCCACCCCCGACACGGCGATCAGCTTTTGAAACATCCGTTTTTGCTCATCCGACTCGAAGCCATAGAGCACCATGGCGTCCTCCCGGACGTAGAAATGCGTGAAGAGCCTGTGCGTCTCTCCCTTTTTGGGGCAGGCGGCCGCCACGGATGTGGGCACCGCCAGATAAAAGCCCACGCCGCCGGCCTCCAGCACCACGTAGTCCAAGCCTTTTTCCAGCAATTTACCTGTTACCGATGCAATCATAGTATCCCCTAAATCTTGTAAAGCCTGTCCGCGCGGCACGAATGGGCGTAGCAGATGGCGATGGCCAGAGCGTCCGCCGCGTCGTCGGGCTTTGGTATTTCTTTAAGTGAAAGCAGCGTCCTGACCATCATCTGCACCTGATGCTTCTCCGCGCGGCCGTAGCCCACCACCGCCTGTTTCACCTGCAGCGGCGTATACTCATATAGGTTTTCGGTATAGCACGCCAGCGCCGTCAGCGCCGCGCCGCGGGCCTGCGCCACGGCGATGGCCGTGGTGGTGTTTGTGTTGAAGAAGAGCTCCTCCAGCGCCACGCCGTCGGGTTTGTACGTTTCGCACAGCTGGCAGACGCCCTGGTAGATCATTCTCAGGCGCACGGGAAGCGGGGTTTTGGCAGGCGTTGTGATCACGCCGTAATCCACCATTTTCTGGCGGCTCTTCTCCACGCGGATCACGCCGTATCCCAGCGTGGCAAGGCCCGGATCGATCCCCAGAATCACCAAGACGCTTTTCCTCCAATCGCAAACATTTGTACTGCTTTTATCCTATGCTTTTTGGCGGAGGCTGTCAAGGTCGTATGGGACGGCGCCGCGCTATAAAGCTATGATGGCCCGAAACAGCCGGGAATAACAAAGCCATAAAAAAAACAGGTTTACGCCTGCCGTGCAATGGGTCAGGCGCCGAAGGATCTCGGCGCCCTTCATTTTTTGTTGTGTGTGCTCATCACACAGACCGCTATCCCATAGGCGAATGTTCTACCATTCAGCGAGAAGAATCGCGCATTGTTTGGAAACAGGCGCTGCAGTATACCGGCCGGTCGTCACGGGGAATGAAGGGAACCTGCGCGATGCCGCCGCAGGCGGCACAGGTCGCTTCATGCATCTCACGGGGGCCGCTGGAGCGTCCGTTACTCTTTCTGGAGTCACGGCAGGCTTTGCAACGAACGGGTTCGTTTTGAAAGCCGCGCTCAGCGTAGAAGTCCTGTTCACCGGAGGTAAACGTGAACTCAGCGCCGCAGTCCCTGCAGATCAGGGTTTTGTCTTCGTACATGGCTTGGATCTCCTCCTGAAAAGTATGGTGGCGCACATTTTAGCTGACCTGGTCTTTGTCCCCACATCCGCCGTCCGGAAGGTTCGCTACTAGGCATTATACCCCTGACTACTACTCCTCTCGCGGGACTGCTTTACAATCTCCCGCAGACGGGCTTACATCTAGACCGCACCATGATCACCGAATATTTATCCGGCTTACGTGGATCGTTTTGCCTGCGACTGGCATCGATTTTCAACCACAGACCTAAAATGTTTGCATTGATACCATTATAGTTGCTTGTCCCAAAAAATGCAAACTCTTTTCTTTTAGGGCACATAATTTGATAGGATTCGACAAAAAACCGTGCTCATTTTACAATAACGGCCGTACATGTGACGGCCCATACGGTTTTGGCGCCGCCTCTTTTCAGTTGTTTCGCGCAGGCGTGCACGGTGGCGCCGGTGGTGAATACGTCGTCGATCAGCACGATATGGCGGTCCTTAACACGGCTCTTATCACGGATAATAAACGCGTCTTTTAAGTTTTGCCTGCGTTTTTCCGCGGGAAGCCCCGTCTGGTGGGGCGTATTGCGCACGCGTTTGAGCAGCCCCTTTTCGTAGGGCAACCCGGTGCGCCTGGCCAGCTCCCGGGCCAGTATCTGGGCCTGGTTGAATCCGCGGGTCAATTGGCGCAGCGGATGCAGCGGCACATCGGTCATGATCAGATTCTCCGCGGGCAAATTCCGCACAAGCGGCGCCATGGCCTCCGCCAGGATGCGCGCGCAGTCCGTGCGGCCCTGGTATTTAAACAGGTGCACCAGATTCTCCGCAGGCTCCCGGTGCAGGAAGGCGGCGTACGCCCCGTCGAGATGCGCGGGCCGCTGGTATATTTCTCCGCACGGGCGCAGCGTGCCCTGGCAATCCTCACACAATCCGCTTTCGAGCATGCGCGCCTCTGCGCCGCACAGGGCGCAGCGCACGTCCATGGGCGCCACTGCGTCCAGCGTCCGCTCCAGCAGGCTGCGCGGCTTCACGGCGCCATCCCCTCTTTGATGCGGAATAGCAGCGCCCCGTAGCGCCTGGCGATGCGGTTATTGGCTATCATAGAATAGACCGTCTGTTCACGGCTCACCAGCATCACCATCTCCTTGGCCCGCGTCAGCGCCGTGTACAGGAGGTTTCTCGTCATCAGCATGGGCGGGCCCGCCGCCAGCGGCAGGATCACCGCCGGGAACTCGCTGCCCTGGCTCTTGTGCACGCTGATGGCGTAGGCCATGTCCAGCTGGTCCAGCTCGTCGAAACCGTAGCGGACCACCCGGGCATCGTCCATCTTCACCTGCACCGTGGACTCCTCCGGGTCGATGGCCTCAATGCGGCCCATATCGCCGTTGAAGACCCCTTCCCCCTGCAAATCCCCGAGCTGCCACGTCAGGCGGTAGTTGTTCTTGATGTGCATCACCTTATCGCCCTCGCGGAAGGTCAGCATCCCCATTTTCCGTTCCTTCTTGTCCGGTGCCGGCGGGTTCAGCGCCTGCTGGAGCAACCGGTTCAGGTTCTGCACGCCGGCGTCCCCCTTTTTCATCGGCGAGAGTACCTGCACGTCGCAGGGGTCCACGTCCAGGTATCCGGGGATTCTCGTGGCGCAGAGCTCCACGACGCTGGAGGCGATCTGCGCAGCCGTATCCTGCCGCTCGAAGAAGAAGTCCCGCTTCACGTCGTGGAGTTCCGGCTTTTCGCCCCGGTACACCCTGTGGGCGTTGAGCACAATCAGGCTCTGCTGGGCCTGCCGGAAGATTTCCTTCAGCTCGATGCTCTCCCCCACGCCGCTTCCAAGGATGTCCTTGAGCACGTTACCCGGCCCCACCGGAGGCAATTGGTTGGCGTCGCCCACCAGCACCAGCCGGGCGTTTTCCGGCAGCGCCTCCAAAAGTTTAGCCATCAGGAAAAGGTCCACCATGGAGCACTCGTCCACAATCACCACGTCCGCCTCCAGCGGATTGGAGGCGCTCCGGTTGAAAAACGCCGTGGCTCCGTCCCCGGAGGAATATTCCAGCAGGCGGTGGATCGTCTTGGCCTCCATCCCGGCGGCCTCGGTCATCCGCCTGGCCGCGCGGCCCGTGGGCGCGCATAAAAGCACGCGCAGGCTCCTGTCGGTCAGAAGCGAGATCAAAAAGCGCAGCACCGTGGTCTTGCCCGTTCCCGGCCCGCCGGTGATGATCGACAGCGGCGCGGTCATGGCCCGGGCGATGGCCTGCCGCTGCTCGGCGGCAAGCTGCATGCCGAGCCTTTGCTCCTGCGCGTCGATGAGTTTATCCAGATGGGCCGCCGGTTCGGCCAGTTTCTGCTCCGCCAAGAGAAGCAGCCTTGAGGCGGTGGTTTTCTCCGCCGCCAGAAGCGCCGGCATATAGATCAGTTCCTGGCCCTCAATTTCGGATAAAATCACCCGCCCGCTCACCATTGCGCTTTCAAGCGCGTGCTCCACCGGTTGGATGTCCACCTGAAGCAGCTCCGCCGAGTAGCGGATCAGTTCGTCCCTGGGCAGGCATACGTGCCCGGCCTCCAGCGCCCGCGAGAGCGTGTAGGCCAGCCCCGCCTCCAGGCGGACGGGGTCGTCCGGTCCGATGTTCATATTCTTGCCGATTTTATCCGCCGTCAGAAAGCCGATGCCCTCGATCTCGTCGGCCAGCCGGTACGGGTTCTGCTGCACCATGATCTTGGCCGCCGCCCCGTACTTGTTGTAGATGCGCACCGAGTACAACGGCGATACGCCCAGCCCCTGCAAAAAGATCATCACGTCGCGCATTTCGGTCTGCTTCTGGAAGGATTCCATGATCTTGGCCAGCCGCTTTTTGCCGATGCCGGAGATTTCGGTGAGCCGCTGGGGATGGTACATCATCACATCCATGGTCTCCTCGCCGAAGTGCGCCACGATGTCCCGGGCCGTGGCCGGGCCGATGCCGGCGATCATCCCCGAGCCCAGGTAGCGCTCCACCCCCACCTGGTCGGTGGGAAGGACCGTATCGTATTTGGCCACGTCCAATTGCCTGCCGTACTGGCTGTGCTCCACGAAGGTGCCCCACAGCCGGACCCGCTCGCCCTCATCCATGAAGGGGATCGTGCCCACCGCCGTGATGTCCTCGTCGTCGCTTTCGATCTGCACAACGGAAAAGCCGTTGTCACTGTTGCGGTAGACAACGCGCTGCACCACCCCTTCGAACGACGGCTTTTCTTCAAATTGTATTTGGTTTTCCTTCACAGTGCGTTTTGGATCAGCTCCACGCGGTCGGTTTTCTCCCACGGAAGCTCCAGGTCGTCGCGGCCGAAATGCCCGTACGCCGCCGTCTGGCGGTAGATGGGCCGCCGCAGGTCGAGTTCCTCTATGATGGCGGCGGGGCGAAGGTCAAACACCCTGCGCACCGCCTGTTCGATGTCCTTTTCAGGCGCCGCGGCCGTGCCAAAGCAGTCCACCTGCACCGCCAGCGGCTGCGCCACGCCGATGGCGTAGACCAGCGTCACCTCGCAGGCTCTGGCAAGATTCGCCGCCACGATGTTCTTGGCCACATGCCGCGCCGCGTACGCCGCCGAGCGGTCCACCTTCGTGGGGTCCTTTCCGGAGAACGCGCCGCCGCCGTGACGGGCGTACCCGCCATAGGTGTCCACGATGATCTTGCGGCCCGTCAGGCCGCTGTCCCCGTCGGGGCCGCCGCGCACGAACCGCCCGGTGGGATTGATCAGGATTTTCGTTTTCTCGTCCAGCATGGCCGCGTCCACCGTGGCGCGGATCACGTGCTTCTCCACGGCGTCCCACAGCTCCTTTTCGCCGATATCGGGGGCATGCTGCGTGGAAAGAACAATGCTGTCGACGCGCGCCGGCACGCCGTCGATATACTCCAGCGTCACCAGCGCCTTCCCGTCGGGACGCAGAAACGTAAGCTCGCCGCCCTTGCGCACCTGCGCCAGCTTCCTGCAAAGATCACCCGCCAGCACGATGGGCATGGGCATAAGCTGCCTCGTCTGATCGCAGGCGAACCCGAACATCATCCCCTGGTCCCCGGCGCCGGTGTCGCGCACGTCCGCGCCCGCGGTCCGGGTCTCAAACGCGTTGTCCACGCCCTGGGCAATGTCCGCCGACTGCTCGTGGATCGCCGTCAGCACCGCGCAGCTATCGGCGTCAAGGCCGGATTCCGCGCTGGTATAGCCGATTTCCCGGGCCGTCTTTCGGACCACCTCGGGAATCTCCACGTAGCTCTCTGTGGTGATCTCGCCCATCACCAGCACAAGGCCCGTGGTGGCGCAGGTCTCGCAGGCCACGCGGCTCATGGGGTCCTGCTCCAGCATGGCGTCTAAAATGGCGTCGGAAATCTGGTCGCAGAGCTTATCGGGATGGCCTTCCGTCACCGATTCCCCGGAAAACAGCATTCGTTTGGACATAGGGATACCTCATTTCTATTGTAAAAAAGACTGAAGATTATTTTGTTTCGCCTTGCAATCGCAAGGCTTTTGCGGGTACGCCCACGGCTCGCAAGGAACGCCGAAGCATGCCGCCGCTCTAAAAAATGCCGCCGGACCACGCTAAAAGCCCGTAAAAACTTATCCGGCAGGCCAAACTCCACTTAATTATAGCTTTGCCTCGCTCTCAGTGTCAAATATCGGAACCTTTTTCTTCCAGCGCGTGCCGGGCATCGCCGTCTTGCCCTCACCGCCGCGGTTCATGTATAATAGCCATGCCGGTTTTGCCGGACAAACGCCCATAGCAATCAAGGAGCCTTTATGCGAAAACTTTTAGGCTATATCCGCCGCGCCTGCGACGACTTTAAACTCATCGAGCCCGGCGACAAAATCTGTATTGGCCTGTCCGGCGGCAAGGACTCTCTGTCCCTTGTGGCGGCGCTCTCCAGGTGCCGCAAATTCTTCCGCATCCCCTTTGAGCTCTGCGCCGTGCACCTGTGCATGGGCCTGTGCGAAGAGGACGTCTCGGGCATGCAGGCCTTCTGCCGGGAGCACGACGTCCCCCTCACCATCGTCCATACCCAGATCGGCCACGTGGTGCTCAACGTCCGCAAAGAAAAGAACCCCTGCAGCCTCTGCGCCAATATGCGCCGCGGTGTCCTGCACGAGGCCGCCAAAAACCTGGGCTGCAACAAAGTAGCCCTGGCCCACCACCGTGACGACGCCATAGAGACGCTCCTATTATGCATCCTGCAGGAGGGGCGCATGCATACCTTCTCCCCCATCACCTACCTGGACAGGAGCGGCATCACCCTCATACGGCCCATGGTCTACGCCCCCGAAGCCCACATCATCCGCCTGGCCGCTCAAATGAACTTTCCCATTTTAAAAAGCCCTTGCCCCCTGGACGGCCACACCCGCCGCCAGGATGTCAAGGAGCTCATCAAACGCATCGAAAAGGACTTTCCCCACGCCGGCGAACGCCTCTTTCACGCCCTGCAAAACACAGCCCAATACCGCCTCTGGGACGAACCCTCCCTGCTCCGCCCGCCCAGGCAGGAATGAACGATAAAGGCCGGGCTCCGCCCGGACAGGCCCGCTTAAGGCTCCGCCTTAAGAACCCGCCGGGCGCTGCCCGGACCCGCTTAGAACCTTTTCTGAAGAAAAGGTTCTAAGAACTCCAAAAGACTTCACCACCGCTTCGCGGAAGGGTAAATAAAATCCAGGAACCTTTTTCTGTAGAAAAAGGGTTCCTGGACCTCCAAAAAGACTTTACCACCAATGCCCTTTGGGCATTGGGCAGATATAAAAATACTCCGTTAAATCTTTTTAGGTGACTTTTTAAAATCAATTTCCCCATATTTCTCTTCAAACGCGCGAATACAGTCCCTTATAAGGATCAAAATCTGACTATTGACAGAACGGCCCTCATAATCCGCTACATAATGTAATTTATTTAGCCATTCCTCTTCCATCCTCACTGTAATATGTTTCTTTGCCATAAAAACACCTCCAAAACAGCATTATTATGGCTTTACTTTGCTACTGTTTTATGTTATGATGTATAAAATGACTTCAAAATATAGTCATTTTTAATGCAAAACACCTTCATCTCTCCCCCTATCCCATGCAAAAGGCACAAGCCTATCCTGCTTGTGCCTTTTGTCTGCCGCGAAGCGTGATAAAGTTTCTTGGAGATTCCTAAGAACCTTCTTTTCCAAAGAAGGTTCTTAGGCCGCCGGAGGCATCCCCGAAGCACCCCCGTCCCCAAAGTTTCTTGGGGTTTCCCGGACAACGCTCGGCTATTCCCGCTTTCCCGCTTACGCCTTTCCCCCTCCGCGAAGCGTATTAAAGTTTCTTGGAGATTCTTAAGGACCTTCTTTTCCAAAGAAGGTCCTTAAGCCGCCGGAGGCACCCCTCCCTTCCCCCAGCAAGTTTCTTGGGGATTCTTAAGGGGCCTTCTTTTTTAAAGAAGGCCCCTTAAGCCACGCCGGAGGCACCCCCCGTTTATTTACCTTGTCCTATTGCGTATCCGGCTCTTACCGGAGACCATATTTTCCGAGAAGATATCGATATTTTCCAGGGCCCGTCCCGTGCCGATGGCCACGCAGGAGATGGCGTCCTCTGCCACATAGCAGGGGACCTTGGTATTCTCGCTGATGAGGCGGTCCAGCCCATAGAGCAGCGCGCCGCCGCCTGTCATGACGATGCCGCGCCCGCTGACATCCGCCGCCAGTTCGGGAGGCGTACGTTCCAGCACCGAGTATACGGCC
>JBMNQS010000056.1:0-14792 GCA_050944255.1 Christensenellales bacterium
ATCAATATCTTATACATGGCTCATACCTCACTGCAATCATATTATATCAGGATTGCATCATAGTTGTATCGGCGGCACGCTGTTAAATTATGGCTGCACGGCGTTTTTTTTACGCTGTTTTCAGGCGGGCCAGCCCGCTTTGCCGCGGTTTTACGACGTTTTAACGGGCATAAAAAAACGGGGCTCCATCCTGAAGCCTTGATCAGATCATCGATAACCCTACGTCACTTCCCGGGGATGCATGAAGGGGCCGCGCCCCTTCATATATCATCCGAAACCAGCGACAAGCGCGGTGGTTTCGGATGGATTTTGCCTGCAAAATCCGAAAAAATGACACATCATTTTTTCGAAGCTGTCGATAAAGTCGACAGCAAAAAACGGGGCCCCCTCCTGAAGCCCCGCCCCTTCTTATACTGTTTTTTCAGCGGCCCTGCTTTGCCGCAAGATACTTGCGCTGTGTGGCCATACCGCCTCTGATGTGCCGGACGGCCTTATTGCTCTCCAATATCCGCTTGGTTTGTTTGGCCAGCGTGGGGTTAATGCGCACAAGCCTTTCCGCAACATCTTTATGCACCGTGGACTTGGAAATGCTGAAGACCTTCGCCGTATCGCGCACGGTGGCCCGGGTTTCCAGCATGTATGTTGCGATGGACAGCACCCGCTCCTCGATGTAGTCCTTCACGATGATTCCTCCCCGCAAACATTTACTTGTACAACGTATGAGCAAGGAGCAAAGATTATGATTAAGCGGACAAAAACCTTTACCTTCGGGTTTGTCCCGTTTCGCGGGGGACTTGACGGAAAAAACGCGGAGCTTTATCCCCGGCCTGAACAAATATGGATTTTTGATCGTCTCTTCCGGTGGTGCGCTTGCGGCCTGTTTTCGGCACATGAAAAGAGGCACCAGGTGCCTCTTTTCATGTCGTTGGTCCTGTGGGTTTTGAGTTATTGCGTCCGGCATTGTAAACCAGTTTACAATGCCGGGTCCTACCATTTATGCCTTCGCCGGTCATTGGCTTTTATGCCGGACTGTGCTATAATGATAGCACTTTGGATGATTAAAAATAATCTTCCGGGTTGACCGGTTTTCCGGCAAGCGTTACCTCAAAGTGCAGGTGCGCCCCTTCGTCTACTTCGAAGGTGACGGTATTGCCCACCGTGCCCACAGCTTGCCCGGCAGTCACGCTCTGTCCGATTTCAAGGCCCTGCGCCACGGCGGAAAGCCCCGCGTACATGGTGGCATAGCCACCCTCGTGCTGCAGCTCCACTACGTTCCCGTAGAGCATGTCCTTTCTGATGTCCGATACGGTGCCGCCCATGGCCGCCACCACCGTGGTGCCTTCGGCCGCCTTGATGTCGATACCCGCGTGGGTGCGCCATTCATTGAGCGTGGAGGAATAGATCAGCTCCTCCATGGCGTACTTCATGGATATCTCGCCTTCCACCGGTTTTCGCAGCGTCACCTTCGGCGTAGCGCTGACGGGTTTTTGAGGCTCCGGGCTGCTGGTATCGGGGGATTCGCTTGGCTGCGGCTGCCCACTCGGGGACGAAGACGGGTCGGGGCTTTCGGTGGGATCATCCTCTTTCTGCGAGGACGCCACGCCGAAGTCCTGTCCGTCCGACGGCGATGCCGAAGCCGATGCCGACGGGTTGGCCTGCACGATCAGGCCGGGGTCACCCGAGTTGTCTCTGGAACGCATGGCGCCCCACGCGGCGGTTATGCCCACAAGGCCGACGCAGATGGCCAGCACGAACACAAAGCCCTGGCGGTTGACCAACTGGGCCATGAACTTCATCTTGTGTTTAGGCTTCACCCGCTTTGACGGCTCGCGCTCCGGTTGGGGGTCGGATACGGGTAAATCAATATGATTAGGATTATCTTCGTGGTTCTTCGTACTCATGACAACACCTCCGCTAACATTATTTCCTTAAATTTGGAAATTGATACATGATGATACGCCAACGATGAAACCATCGATGTATCGGCATAAACTGCATGAATCAAACATACAATCGAACATCCAATATCATGGCTCGAAAGAGGAACGGACATGCATCAGCGAAGAAGAAATTCAAAAAGTTTTTCCCGAAGCCGGCGCCGAAGCGACAACGCGTTTGTTTCGCGGGATGCTCAAAACGAATTTCAGAGCGTGAACGCTCCCGGCGTTGGCCGGGATGAACCTTACGATCCGAGCCGCATGCCTTTTGGCGGGGAGCAGTACAACACCCAAAGCATCCCAAGGCAGGAGGCTTATTTTACCGCGCCGGCTCAGCCGCAGCAGCAGGACCCCATCGCCGACAGGAGCGCTTCCGCTTCGCGCCACGTGGCAAGAAGCGCCACGGTAAAAAAGGAAAAGACTTATCGCAGGGCCAGGAAGCAGCAGGAACCGCTGCCGCAGCCGACGCCTCTTGACGTTTCAAAATACATGGAGCATACGCAGCCTGAGCCGGCGCCCCGGCCAGAACCGCCTGCGCCGCAGCCGCGGCGTGAGACGCCCGCATACGAGGCGCCCGCTTACCGCGAGATGCCCCGCTCCGCTTACAGTCCCGCTTACAAGGCGCCGCAGCCCTACGAAAAGTACAATCAGGATGTTTCCGCGCTCTATGAGACGGCCAGCTTTTCCATGCGCGGATACCAGGATATGCCCCGCGACATGCCCGGCGCGGACGAAGGCGAAGGCTACGTCCGGCGGTATGAGGACCGTTACCCGGATGCCCGGGCCGGTTACGAGGCTTACGCCTATCCTCAGGAAGATCCCTATGATCCCCGGACGATGGGACGGCATACATACACGCCCCCCCGGGGAGAAGAAGGCGCGTACGCCCCGGGCGAACCGGATTCATCCGCCTATGCACAGATGCGAAATACGGCTCATACCGCTTTGGTTCAAAGTGCGCCGGTCATGCAGGATATGGCTGCTTCCGGTTCTCTCGGCCCGGATGACGGCACGCCGAAGCAAATGGTCCCTTTCGGACACACAGGCGAAAGGGCACCCGAAAATCCGATGGCCCTGACCGCCCGTCATATGGCGATGCAGGCACCGCCGGCGCATATCGGCGCCAAGGAGCAAAAACCGGTTAAAGCCGCCTCCGCCCGGCGCCTTCATCCGGCGCTGATCATCGTGGCCGTCTGCGTGGCCGGTTTCTTTCTTGCCAGCGCGCTGCGCATCCTTTTTTCGCCGGTACCGGCGGTGGACCCCAACGCGGGCAGTTACATTTACGATTACTCCGATGAAACAGGCAGCGCCGAGGCCTACATCCAGCCGGCCTCCATGCCCCTGATCTGGGATGTGGAGTGGGACGCCGAGGAGGCCCTTTCCGTACTGGAAGAAAAGGTCGGCTCCATCGCCGGCGGCATGCCCGTACCGTCTGTCTCCATCAATCAGGTGGCCTCGCCTCCCGCCGTGGATGTGCGCAGCCAGGTCAACGTCTATATCGCCGGCACCGGGGAAGTGGTCACCATGGACCTTGAAGAGTACATCGTCGGCGTGGTCTCCGCGGAGATTTCGCCCTCTTATAACAGGGAGGCCATCAAGGCCCAGGCCGTCGCGGCCCGCACCTACACCGTGCGCCGCATGAAAATCCTCGGCGGCTCCCCCTGCGGGAAGGGCGGCGCGGACGTATGCACCAGCGCCGGCCACTGCCAGGCTTACTATTCCGACGCCCAACTCAAAAGCCGCTGGGGCGGCGGCTACAGCAAGCACCTGCAGGCCATCAGCGACGCCGTCTACGGCACCCAGGGTCTGGTCGTGACTTACAACGGAAAGCCCATCAACGCCTTCTACCACGCGGCAAGCGGCGGCGCCACCGAAAACTGCGAGGACGTGTTCACCCAGGCGCTTCCGTATCTGCGCTCGGTAGCCAGCCCCGGCGAGGAAAAATACATCAAGCTCACCGACACCAAGGTCTTTACCCGGGAAGCCTTCGCCAAAACCCTGAGCAGCAAGCTGGGCACCGACATCGACCCGGATGAACTGGAAAAAAGCATTTCCATCACCTCCCGCACCGCGGGCAACAATGTCAAATCCATGGAGATAGGCGGCAAGAGTGCCACCGGCGTCAATTTCAGAAGCTGGTTTTCGCTGCGCTCCACCGACTTTTCCCTCAGCTTCGACGACAAGAACGTCACCGTATCCTCCAAGGGCTACGGGCACGGCGTGGGCATGAGCCAGACCGGCGCCAACGCCATGGCGGCCTCCGGCAACGGTTACGCCACCATACTGACCCACTACTACACCGGCACCAAGATACAGCCGTATAAATAGTCCTTAAAGGTGAAGGAAGCCCTCATAATACAGGCGGACAGCGCTTTGGTGCTGTCCGCCTGTGTGTCGTTTTTTCGCTTAAAAACTTTTGCTTACTGCCAGGGTACCACGAAACTTTGAATGCCGACGGCATAGGGCGCTATGGCATACAGCTGGTAAAAGACCACCAGGTCGCCGCCCCGGATATAGAAGTCATCCGGCGAATAATTCTCGCGTATGTCCTGTTTGACGCTGTCATTGAAGAATATGGAACCGTCCGCCTGCAATTGCGCCACCTGCTCCGACACCGACGCGTACACTTTTTCAAGGGCCGTCTCCATGTCGGTATTGAACAAGTCCGCCAATGTGAGCTTTTTGCCCGTCTCCACATCGAAGGTTTCGGCCATCCAGATGGTCATGGGATGCGCGCCCCCGGTATTTTCATACTGTTCGTTCAACACCGAAACCAGGCCGTTCTGGTTGTATTCGATGCTGGTGCTGCGGTCAAAGGCATGGGGACGGAACTCAAAGCCGAGCTTTTGGGCCTCCGCCTTATTCTCCTGGGCATTGGGCACGGCTTCGATGCGGATGTTATGGATAAAGTCCTCCAACTGACGCCGGTAATAGGTATTGATGGCCGTGATTCCCGCTTCGTTTTTGGGATTCTCGAACTGCGGGTACGTCATCTTCGCATCGACCAGGACGCCGCCGTCATTGTCATCGTATATCGTTTGTAAATAGACCTCGTAGGAAAACCTCAAGGGGTCCCGCCCCGACCTGCTTCCGGCCTTCATGGCCGCCACGGTATCGGTGATCGCCGTGGCGGTGGCCGTCGGGCTCTGACGCCTGTCCCTCGTGCGGGGCAAATCGCAGCCGGTCCACAGGGATAATAGCAGGATAAGCGCCATGAGTAGCGCCGCTGTTTGAATCCGTCTCTTCATTTTCATCTGATCTGTCGTTCCTTTCGTCCGTATATTCTCTGCTGGCTGGTCCCCCATGGCCGCTTTCCGATGATTTTCCCGATAGGAAGTAGTTCTGCCAATTCCACAGAGCCGCCGGGCAAAACTTCGCCTTTGCGCGCTGCTCTCCCGTCTCTTCTACGTGGCCGCTTGCGGCTTTCAAACTTTCATCGCAATCTTAATATGGCCTTTTCAGCGGCATAAAATTAAAAATGACTCCGCAACGCGAAGCCATTTTCATGACAATAAAAACCAGTCACCTGCGGCCGCCGTCCATACGGCGGCTTTTCCCTGTTTTTATAAAAAATTTTTTAGATAATTTTGCCGTACAGTCCCCTCACGCCGGCTCCTTTACTTTTTCGGGACTTGCCTGCGCCCCCTGCGCCGGGTTTTCCAGCCAATGGCTCTGCGCCTGCCGCCATCTTCTGTAGAGTATGGCCGCCAGCATTTTGCGCGGAATCAACCTGCCCAGCGCGGCCAAAACCCGGTTCAACGCGCCGGGAATGTACGTCCGCCTGCCCCGCAGCACCCCATCGATGCTCCTTCGCGTCACGCTCTCCAGATGGTTGGTGGTGCCGCTTCCCCAGAGTCCCTGCGCCGCTATGGCCTCCATAACCTGCTCCGTGGTGGCCAGCCCTCCGGGACACAGCGTCAGGACCCGGACGTTATCGCTTTTCAGTTCCTGTCCCAGCGCGCAGCCGAAGTCCAGCAAAAACCGCTTGGACGCGGCGTAGGTGGCCTTCAGCGGCATGGGGTAAAGCGAGGCCAGACTGGAGACAAATACGATGTAGAACGGCGCATCCCCGCGCCGCGCCTCCAGTGCCCTGTGGGTGACGCAAAGCGTCGCCTCGATGTTCAATCTTACAATCTGCGCGATGCTCTGGCCGCTGCGCTGCAAAAAGCCGCCTTCAAAATCCACCCCCGCCACATTGAGCAGCATCTGTACGTCCATGTTTTGGTTTTTGCAATATTCCAGCAGTTTGTCCGCCGCCTGCGGCTGCGTCAGGTCGCAGGCTTGCGTCATGACGCGCACGCCGTAACGTTTTTGAATCCCCTGCCCGATCGCCTGAAGCCCGCAGGCATCCAGATCCGTCAGCATCAGATCGTAGCCCCGGGCGGCGCACTCCACGGCAAACGCGCGGCCAAGCCCTCCGGCGGCTCCGGTAATGAGCACCTGCATATCATTCACCCCCGAAACGCACGCCACAAAGCTGCTCGCTCAGCGCAATGAGCCTTTCGGCGTTTTTCTCGTTGACCTGCCGGCTATAACGTTCCGGCTTCAAAAATTTATAGTAAAGCTCGATGGGCCGCGGATTCCCATCGCACAGCATCTTATACGTCTTGGCCGGCTCCTGCGGCAAAACACCGCCTTTTTTGCGCAGCTTCCATACGAAGTCGACCATCCCGCCGGTGCCCTTGTTGCCGATATCGGTTCTGACAAGCCCCGGGTCCACTCCGTAGGCCCGCACGCCGTCCTCGTCGAAAAGCCAGTTGATGCCGTAGGCCAGCAGCATATTGCACAGTTTGGACTGCTTGTAGGCGCGAAGCGGCCGGTAGCGGCGGCTGTACATGATGGACTTCCAGTTCACCCGCATCATTTTATGCGACGCGCTGGAGGTGAACAGTATCCGTCCCCGGCCCTTTTTAAGCGCCGGCATCAGCTCATGGGTCATGAGAAACCCCGCCAGATAATTCAGCGCAAACTGCTGTTCGTAGCCGTCTCTTGTGGTCATGTACCAGCTTCTGACGCATCCGGCGTTGTTGATCAGCGCATGCAGTTCCCCGGAGAAATGCGCGTCCAGCTCCCCTTGTATCCGCCGCGCCGCATCCCGCACCTGGTCCTGCTGCATCAGATCGGCGCGGAAATACGTGGCCGCACGGCCGGCCTCGCGCATCCGTCTTTGCGCCGCTTCGCACTTTTCGGCGTCGCGCCCGATGCCGATGATATGATACTTTTCAGCCAATAGCCCTGCAACCGCCAGCCCGATCCCCGAGGTGGCGCCGGTCACCACTACCGCCTTCATGGTCTTCTCACCCCTTTTAAACAAACCAGTTCCACACATGCCATGGCTCCAGAGAGCCCGCCAGCGCAAACATGATTATCAGCGCCACGGCGGAGCATACGGCAAATATCGCCAGGGAAACCATCACAATCCCGCGCATCCTGCGCCGCGCTTTGCCCCGCATCTGCGGGGATTTGGCCATGGGCAGATGCGCTTTGCCACCGATAACATTGGAATGCCAGCGCAGATACGCCTTTGAGATTTGCTTCAGCAGAAGCAAGCAGTATACGGTTCCCGCCGCCGAGAGCGCCGCCAGCGCCGCCATCGATACGCCAAGGAGCGCCGCCGCCCCGTAGGGGACGTACGGGATCAGGCCGGCGATGTTGATCTGAAGGACCAGAGACACGCCCGCCGCCAGACAGGCCAGCGACAATGCGCCCAATGCCATCACCCACGCCAGCAGGACCACGTACAGCAAGGCCGCCACAATGTCCAGTACCACAAGCCCCGCCACCTTAAGTGCATTGGCCCCGGATTTCTTTACTGCGCCGGGCCCGGCGGGCGCATATTGCCGCGCAATCTCCTGCGGCGCGCCCAGTTTCTGGGCGATCTCCCCTTCATCGTACCCGTCTGCCGTCTTGTTGTCGAAGTACTCTTCGTATTCCTCCAGTATCTCCTGAGCGTCGCGTATTTTTCTGCTCATCAGTTCGCTTTCAAGCGCCTGCAAATATTGTCTCTTATTCATCGGCTCTCCTCCAATATGGCTTGCACCATCTTTGTAAACTCCATCCATTCGCCAAGGGCTCTTTCATATTCGACTCGTCCCTCATCGGTGATTCGGTAGTACTTGCGCGGGGGCCCGCCGCTCTCTTCGGCCAGATACGTCGTCACCAGGCCGTCGCTTTTCAGCTTGCGTAAAATAGGATAAACCGTTCCGGCGGAAATATCGATCCGGCTTGAAAGCTGGTCGGATATATGGTAGCCGTACCGGTCCTCCCTATTAAGCAGCGACAGCACCAAAAGTTCAAGCACGCCTTTTTTGTATTGCACATTCATAGCCTCACCCCGGCATCTGCTGAATTTCATCTACTATTATATATTATTTAATAGTATGCGAAATGTCAATCCCTTTGCACAAAAAAGTTTTCGTCTTTTCCCATGATCCGGCCCGCATACATATTTCCGGCGCAATAGCCCCATACTTTTTTCATCTACTACTGGATTTCAAATGATTTAGCTGTATAATAGAAAATGTTGGTATTATTTCGAGAGGAGCCGATACACCATGCCTAAAGGCAAACGCATTCCCCTTTTTCTCTTATCCGTCGGCCTGTACTGGTTTGCATTTTACAGCTATGTGCCCATTTTGACCGAGTACGTCCGCTCCTTTTCCACCGCGCAGATGACCGGCATCGTCATCGCCTCCTACGGCTTCATGCAGATGCTTTTCCGCATTCCCTGCGGCATTTTGTCCGACAAGCTGAAGATGCGCAAGTATTTCATCACCATTGCCGCCGGAATGAGCGCCCTGGCCTCGCTGGGGATGGCCCTTCTTCCCCAGACCCTCTGGGTGCTGATCTTCCGCGGGCTGACCGGCGTGGCCGTATCCACGTGGGTACCCTATACGATTCTTTTTTCCAGCTACTATAAAAACAACAAGACCACGTCCAGCATCGGCTTTATCAACGCCTTCAACTTCGGCGGGCAGATGCTCGGCACGCTACTGGGCGGCTGGGTGATTCAATGGACCGGCAACGTGCAAAGCGGCTTTTATTTAAGCGTCGGCGCGGCGGCCATCTGCTTCTTCCTCTCTTTTTTCCTGGTGGATCAGGACAAGAGCGATTTTCCCGAAACCATGCCCCTGCGCAGCCAGCTGGGCGTCGTCAAGAACAAAATGCTGATGATCTCGTCGTTCTTGGCCATTTTGACGCAGCTGGCCGCATTCGGCAGCGTCTACGGGTTCACCTCCACCTTCGCCACCGAAAACGCCGCCGCCACCAGCGGACAGCTGGGTATTTTGGCCTCACTGGTGACGTTGCCGGCCATTTTCGCCGCGCCCATGAACACCAAGCTGGCCAAATGGGTCGGAGGTATGGACCGCTGTCTGTTGATCACTTTCATCACGCTGGGCGCCTACTGCCTGGTGGTGCCGCTGATTAAAAATATCTGGCTGTTCTACGTCGTGCAGGTGGCCTTCGGTTTTGCCCGCGGCCTGTCCACCTCACAGTTGATGGGCGCCGCCATCGCCGACATCGATCCTTCCCGGCGCGGCACGGCCATGGGCTTCTTCCAGGCCATTTACGGCATCGGCATGACCGCCGGCCCCTGGTTGGTGGGCCTCTTTGGGCAAAGCGAGGCGGGAACAGCCAATTTGCCCGGCCTGACGGTGGGCTTCATTGTTCTGGCCGCCTTCCAGGCATTGGGCGCGGTGATTTCCATGACCGTCATGAAAAAGCAATTGAAGAAATCCCACGCGGAAACCGCAGCCACCTCCGCATAAAAGTAATGCTGCAACAAAAAGCCCCGGCAGCCGGGGCTTTTTGTTTTATGGCTCAGCCCCAGCTACATCTTGCAGCCTTTTCTTTCCGCCCTTTTTCAAAAATATTCGCCAAAACACTGGATTCCCCCGCCGCCCGGTTGTATGATAGAAATGTTGTCGTTTCAACCATCACCTATGAAAGAAGCCGGATATAAAATGTCGATTCCAAAAGGTAAACGCATCCCTCTGTTTCTTGTGTCCGTGGCGCTGTACTGGTTCAGCTTTTTCTGCTACATGCCCATTCTCACCGAGTACGTCCGCGCATTTTCCACCACGCAGATGACCGGCACCATCATCGCCTCCTACGGGCTGATGCAGGTGATCTTCCGTGTGCCCATCGGCATGCTGTCGGACAAGTTGAAGATGCGCAAGTACTTCGTTACCGGCGCCTGCGCCCTTGCGGCCCTGGCGACGCTTGGGATGGCTCTTGTGCCCATCAGCGGCTGGGCGCTGGTCTTTCGGGCGCTGATGGGGATTGCCGTATCCACGTGGGTGCCCTATTCGGCGCTGTTCTCCAGCTACGTCAAGGACGACGCGGCAGGCCAAAACATCGGCCTGATGGTCACCTCCAACTATTCCGGCCAGATGCTCGGCACGCTCCTGGGCGGCTGGGTAATTTCCCTGACCGGCCAGATGAACACCGCCTTTTTCATCAGCGTAGCCGCCGCCGCGCTGTGCATGTTCTGCTCGCTTTTTCTGGTGGAGCAGAAAAAGAGCGACTTCCCCGAAAATCCCGAGCCGTTCAAAGAGCAGGTCAAGGTATTGAAATCGCCCATGCTGGTGTGGGCAGCTATCCTGTTTGCCATTATGCAGTTGCCCACCTTCGGCGGCGTCTACGGCTTTTCGCCCACCTTCGCCACGCAGAACGCGGCGGCGGACACCTCCCAGCTGGGCATCATGTCCACGCTGGTCACGGTAACCGCCATCGTCGGCGCATCGGTGTCCTCGAAGCTGCCCGATTGGCTGCGCGGCATGGAAAACTGCCTGCTCTTATCCTTCGTGCTTTTAACGATCTATTGCATCACTATCCCGTTTATCCGCAGCATGGCGCTGTTCTACGCGCTGCACCTGGTCTTCGGCTTTGTCCGCGGCCTTGCCACCAGCCAGACCATGTCCATCGCCATCTGTGATATCGACCCGGCCAAGCGCGGCACCGCCATGGGCTTTTATCAGGCCATTTACGGCATCGGGATGGCCCTTGGGCCTCAACTGGTGGGGCTGTTCGGCAGAAGCGCGCTGGGCCAGGTGAACCTTCCCGGACTGACGCTGGGCTACATGGTCATGGCCGCGCTGCAGGTGGTGGGCGCCGTCTGTTCGGTCACCGTGGTCAAAAAGCTGCTGCACAAATCCTGCGCTTCCACGGCGGCATGACGCATAAAAAATGGGGCCATTGGCAAACCTTTTTCCCCCAACGGCTGGAAAAATCGGGAAAACATATCTATAATAGAACACAGTAAAAGTTTTTTATAGTTTTTAAAAGGAGCATACACTTCATGCCAAAGGGAAAACGCATACCCTTGTTTCTCATGTCCATAGTCCTGTACTGGTTCAGTTTCTTTTCGTACATGCCCATTCTGACCGAGTACCTGCGCACCTTCTCCACCACGCAGATGGCCGGCGCCATCGTCGGCATCTACGGGCTGATGCAGGTGATCTTCCGCATTCCCATCGGGATGCTGTCGGACAAGCTCAAAAAGCGCCGCCTGTTCGTCACCGGCGCCTGCGCTCTGTTCGCGCTTGCCTCGCTGGGCCTGTCGCTGATCCGGCAAAGTTACTGGGCGCTTTTATTCCGCGCCCTGGGGGGCATTGCCGTGTCCACGTGGGTGCCCTACGCCGCGCTCTTCTCCAGCTACTACAAGGACGGCAAGGGCGCCGGCGCCATCGGCCTTATGAATACCTTTAACTTCTCGGGCCAGATGCTGGGCACGTTTTTGGGCGGCTACGCCGTGCAGTTGACCGGCGATATGCGCAGCGCCTTTTTCATCGGCATCCTCACCGCCACTTTGTGTTTCGGACTTTCGTTTTTCATTGTCGACCAGCGCAAGGAGGACTTTCCCGATAAACCGGAGCCCTTCAGGAAGCAGCTGTCGGTGTTAAAGGACAAGACCCTGTTGTGGACCAGTATCCTCTGCGCCGTATCGCAGATGCCCATCTTCGGCGGCGTTTACGGTTTTACGCCCACTTTTGCCGTGGGTAACGCCGGCGCCGACGCGTCCCAGCTGGGCATCATGTCCACCCTCATTGCGCTGATGGCCATTTTGGGCTCCTTCGTATCGCCCAGAACGCCCAGGCTCTTCAAAGGCATGGAAAACTGTTTTTTCTGGACATTCGCCGTCTTTGGGGCGTACGCGGTCATCGTCCCGTTCGTAAAGAGCGTCTGGATCTTCTATCTGCTGCATCTGGTCTTCGGCTTTTTCCGCGGCATGTCCGCCAGCCAGACCATGGACGTGGCTATCCGCCATATCCATCCGGCCAGGCGCGGCACCGCCATGGGTTTCTTCCAGGCCATCTACGGCATCGGTATTTCCGTGGCGCCGTATCTGGTTGGACTTTTCGGCAGAAGCGGCGTGGGTGAAACGAACCTGCCCGGCCTGACGCTTGGATTTTTTGTGGTGGCCGCCATGCAGGCGGTGGGCGCCGTACTGTCTCTGACGGTGATGAAAAAGCACCTGCACGCCCCGGTCCATACTGAAACCACGCCCGCTTAGCGAGAGTGCAAAACGGCAAACCCGCCCAGGCGTATTTAAATCAAGGCATTCACGCAATAAAAAAGCACCGGAAACCAAGTTTCCGGTGCTTTTAACATTGCCCTTGATCAGCCGAACGTCTTTTCGATCCTTTCCATGGCCTCTGCGGTATTTTCCCGGGTATTGAAGGCCGTCAGGCGCATGTAGCCTTCGCCGCTCTTTCCAAAACCCGCTCCGGGAGTGGAGACGATGTGGCACTCCTTGAGGAACCGGTCGAACATCTCCCATGAGCCGACGCCCTCCGGCGTTTTCATCCAGATATACGGCGCGTTCTCGCCTCCATACACGGGAAGGCCCGCCCTTTCAAGCCCCTGGCGGATGATGGCGGCGTTGCCCATGTAATAGTCGATGGTCTCCTTCACCTGTGCCTGACCTTCGGCGGTATAGACGGCCGCCGCGCCCCGCTGGGTGATGTAGGAGCAGCCGTTGAACTTGGTGCTCTGCCGCCTGTTCCAAAGGGCGTTGACGCAGGCGTCGTTTACCTGGTCGTCTTTGGCAATAAGCTCCCTGGGCACCACCGTGTACGCGCAGCGCGTGCCGGTAAATCCGGCTGTCTTGGAATAACTGCGAAACTCGATGGCCACCTCTTTGGCGCCCTCGATCTCAAAGATGCTGTGGACGCTGTCGTCCCTTATATAGGCTTCGTACGCCGAATCGTAGAGGATGACGGCGCCGGTCTCTCCGGCGTAATCCACCCACTTTTTCAATTCTTCCCGCGGGAGCGTCGTCCCGGTGGGATTGTTGGGATAGCACAGGTAAATCAAATCCACATCCCGCGAGGGCAAACCGGGCACAAAGCCGTTTTCCGCCGTACAGGGCAGGTACGCGATGTTTTCATACTGGCCCAACGCCTCGTTGAAGGCGCCGCTGCGTCCGGCCATCACGTTGGAATCCACGTACACCGGATACACCGGGTCCGTCACGGCGATGACGCTGTCCGGCGAAAAAATCTCCTGGATATTGCCCACGTCGCACTTGGCCCCGTCGGAGATGAACACCTCGTCCGGCTCGATCCGGACGCCCCGGGGCGCGTAATCATATTGGCACACGGCCTCGCGCAGGAAATCGTAGCCCAATTCCGGCCCGTAGCCGCGGAAGGTATCGGTGCTGCCCATCTCCTCCACCGCCTGGTGCATGGCCTCAAGGCACGCCTCGGGCAGCGGGCGGGTCACATCGCCGATACCCATGCGGATCAGCTTCGCCTGCGGGAAATCATTTGAAAAGGCGGTCACCCTTTTAGCGATCTCGGAAAAGAGGTAACTCCCCTGCAGATGGTTGTAGGAACTGTTGATACGCGCCATTGAGCTTGTCCTCCCAAGTGTAGAATATCCCTTATTTTATCACTGGCGGTGCGCTTTTGCAAGAACGCTTCGTAATTCCTGCATATTTTCAAACACCAGGTCCGGCTGCACGTCGCTTGTCTCCAGGTCCTGCATCTTGGTTTCCCCCGTCAGCATCAGCACCGATAAAATGCCGGCGTTCGCGCCGGTGGCGATGTCGGTATAGAGCCTGTCGCCCACAATGGCCAGATGGTCTTTGGAAAGGCCGGTCCTGTGCATGATGCAGCGGATAATCTCCTCGTGAGGCTTTCCCACCACCACGTCAGGCCGCTTTCCGGTGGAGGCCTCGATAAAGGCCAGCATGGCGCCCAGATCCGGCACAAAGCCCCCCTGTACAGGGCAGTTGAAGTCCGGATGCGTGGCGATAAGCGGCAGCCCCTGGCGCATCAAGTCGCAGACCACCGTCATGCTGCGGTAGCTCATGGTGGTATCAAACCCCGCCACCACGATATCCGGCCGGTCCTCCACCACCTCTATGCCGGCGCCGCGCAGCTCATCCTTGAGGCTCTCATTGCCCATCACGTAGACGCGTACCGCGCCGTATTCCCGCCGCACGTAGTCGGCCGCGGCCTCGCCGGAGGTCAGGACGTCCTGCCTAAGCGCGCCGATGCCCATGGACAGGAGCTTTTCCACATAGTCCTGAGCGCACTTGGAGGAATTGTTGGTCAAAAACAGCGCCCGGATGTCCTCGTCGGCGATGTAGTCCAAAAACTCCCTGGAGCCCTCAAGCAGCTGATCTTCCAGATAGATGGTGCCGTCCATATCCAGCACGAAGCAGCGCACCCGGGCAAGCCGCTTTAAGTCCTCTTGGCTGTTGACGCGCACCTTGAGCCTCCGCTTGCTTTTCATCCACATATCGCGGGTGATGCTGTAGGATATCCCGTCGTGCCATTTGCCGTCAAAATGGTAATGGTGGCGGAGCGTCCCCTCCTTGAGCATCCCCGCCCGCTGCATCACGCG
>JBMNQS010000057.1:0-14717 GCA_050944255.1 Christensenellales bacterium
CCAGCGTCATTGTGATCGCCGCCGTCAACGTCGTCTTCCCATGGTCCACATGGCCGATCGTTCCAATGTTTACATGCGGCTTCGTTCTTTCAAACTTCGCTTTTGCCATCTCTTGCTCTCTCCTTTTCTTCAGGCGGTCAGGCGCCTTTTATTTGCTTGGTTGGAGCGGGTGATGGGAATCGAACCCACGTAGCCAGCTTGGGAAGCTGGAACTCTACCATTGAGTTACACCCGCAAGACCCGCAAAGTGATTCCTATTCTACTTGATTGCCGTGTTTTTGTCAATACGCTTTAAGGCACCTCAAGCACTAAAAAACCGGGCTTTTTTCACTGCTCCTGCAGGTACTTCTCCAGTTTGCGTTTGATGCGCTGAAGCGCGTTGTCCACGCTCTTGACATGGCGGTTCAGGTCCCTGGCAATTTCCTGATAGCTCTTGCCCTGCAGATAGCTGGTGAGCACTTCCCATTCAAGGTCGCTGGACAGTTCCCCCAGCTTGTTTTCGATGTTTTCCAGGTCCTCCTGGCTGATGAACAGTTCCTCCGGGTCCGCCGTGCGCTTTTCGGCCACCACGTCAAAGAGGGTTCTGTCCTCGTCGTCGAAGATGGGCTTGTTCAGCGACACGTAGAAGTTCAGCGGAATGTGCTTCTGGCGCGTGGCGGTCTTTATGGCGGTGATGATCTGGCGGGTAATGCAAAGCTCCGCAAAGCCTTTGAAACTGGAAAGTTTTTCCGGCTTATAATCCCGCATGGCCTTGTGCATGCCGATCATGCCTTCCTGCATGATGTCGTCGTAGTCCGCGCCGATGAGAAAATAACTCCTGGCCTTGGAGCGCACAAAGTTCTTGTATTTGTGAAACAGGTATTCCTCCGCCCGCGTATCCCCGCCTTGCACCAGGGCCACGATCTGCTCGTCGCTCATATGTTCATAGCGCTGGGCCGATTCCTTCATATATTCGATGCTGCTCACTTCCTCTCCCCGCACTCATGGCGTCTGACGCTGCCGGACCGCTTCGTACACGAGCACCGCCGCGGCCACCGAAGCGTTTAACGACGATATCCGCCCCCGCATGGGCACGGACAGTTTAAAATCGCATTTCTGCTCCACCAAATGGGAGACGCCCTCCCCCTCGCCGCCGATGACGAGCGCCAGCGGGCCTTTTAAATCGGCGGAGGTATAGGGCTCGCCGTCGGTCACGCCGCAGGCCACCCAGATATTTTTTTGCTTGAGCTCGTCCACCGTGCGGGCGATATTGGTCACCCTGGCCACGGGAATAAACTCAATGGCGCCGCTGGAGGCTTTGGCCACCACCGGCGTCAGGCCCACGGCGCGCCGTTTGGGGATAATAACCCCGTGCACGCCGGCGCATTCTGCGGTGCGCAGTATGCTGCCCAGGTTGTGAGGGTCCTCCACGCCGTCGAGTATAAGAATGAAGGGGTCCTCTCCGCGCTCGGCGGCGCGCTTTAAAATGTCCTCCACGCCGGCGTAGGCCTGGGCCGCCACAAAGGCCGCCACGCCCTGATGAAGGCCTGAGCCGCACAGTTCGTCCAGCCGCTGTCGCTCCACGCTCTGCACAGGCACCCCGGCTTCCTTTGCCCGGGCAATCAGTTCCCCCAGCGGGCCTCCCCCGTCGCCGCGCTGCACCAGCACTTTCTCAACGGAACGCTCCCCGCGAAGGGCTTCCCGGACAGGATTTCTGCCGTAGACCAGATTCTCGGGAACAGGCCGCTCCGTCTGCTGCGGCACATCGTGTTTTACTCCGCGTTCCGGGCGCTCATCCCGGCCGCGGTAGGGACGGTTCTGACCGTCCTCTTTGCGGTAGGGGCGATTTTGCCCGTCCTGTCTATTGAAACGGTCCCTCCGGGTTTCGGACGGCCGGGCGTATCTCTCCTGCCTGCCGGAGGCAGGTCTTCTTCCTCTGTTCATGTAAGGGCCTCCCACTCTTTTCGCACCTGGGCCATTTTGCCGCAGGTTTTGGGACCTTCAGGGCACGGGCCGCCGATGCAGCCGGGTCCGGCCTTTTCAAAGAGCAGCGGCGATACCCCGCGGCAGAGCCTGAGCATCTGCCAGGCCACGAAGCGAAGCTCCCATTGGGCGCGGTTGCAGCAGCGGATGGAAAAAAAGTGCAGCAGCTCCCTGGCGTTCATCGTCACCACCATCTTGGTTTCCGCCGCGTTCGGCAGGACGAACCGGGCGTCCTCGTTGCTCTTTTCCCCGGCGCCCCCAAGGCGCTCCTGCCACCTATTATACCAGCTTTGCATGGTGGCCATCTGCCGGTGGAATTCTTCCACGGCGTCCTCCCCCAGCGCCTCAATGGCCGGAGGCAGTATATAATTGAAGGTTCCCTCCTTGCGGTACTGTCCCACATAGCGCTGGGACTGCACCGAGAAGCTGGCGATGCGGTGCCTAGTGATCTGGGCCAGAAGGCTCCTTGAAACGCCCTCGATGCCGAATGTAAAGCTGGCGTGCTCAATGGGCGAAACGTGGCCCATTTCCATCAGCCTGCGCAAAAAGCGTTCCTGGTCCTTTTGCTCCACGCCCTGTTTCAGCGACTGCACGTCGCTTTTTGAATAACACAGCTTCGCCGCCATGGCCACCAGCTCTTCAGGCGAAGCGGTATGGCGTATTAAGATGACATTGGGTTTTACTCGAGGCATTATTTCACTCCCCGCCTTCGCCGGGCAGCGAAAGCTCCAGTATTCGCTTTAAAAGCATGTCCAGCCTGTCGGTGTCACCGCACAGATAGCGGTAGCCCAGCACCGCTTCAAGGCCGGTGGCCATGCGGTACTGCGCTACGCTGGCATGATCGGGCACCCCGCCACCTTTCGCGTTGCGGCCGCGCCTGTAGATATAAAGCTCCTCTTCGTCCAGAAAATCCTGCATCTTTTCGGCTGCGTCCGCCTGCGTCTGCGAGCGGATGATATCCGCCGTGTAGCGATGCAGCGCGTAGCCGGTGGCATCGGTGGACAGCGCCAGCGCAGCGCGCACATACAGGCTCTGCACCGCGTCGCCCACAAAGGCCAGCGCCTGGGCGCTGAGCTGTTTGACTTCGTCTGCGTCTTTCACGCGCCCCGGCCGCAGCGGCGGCACGTTCATGGATTTGGGCATACAACCTTCTCTGTTCGTTTTTATTCGCGGGTCACGGTTTTTATTTTATCATAGCCGGCGGCGTTCATCCATAAGAAAATCGTGAAAACAAGGATAAACGCCTTCTTTTTAAGCGTTTTACATCCTTGGAGCGCCGCCCGGCGCACCTTTTGAATATAGCGGACGGCTTTTGGCAAAGCTAGGGTTATCCCAATACCATCAGGAGGTGAAAATTATGCAGCATTCCAGACCGAACCGCAGCATCGGTTGCACCGTGACCAACTGCAAGTACCATGCCGGAGACGAGCAGTACTGCGCGCTTAATTCCATTATGGTCGGTTCCCACCAGGATCATCCGGTAGAATCCGAGAGCGTGGATTGCGAATCCTTTGAAGTAAAATAAAATATTGCGCAAAATACTGTAGGGCAGGCGCGGACGTCTGTCCTATTGTTTTGCGGCTTTAGAGCGGCTATACTTGATTTAATTTTTAAAATCATGGAGGAAGTACCATGCCGACGGACAAAAATGAGGTTTCTCCCATTGATGTTTACATCGCCGAATACCCTAAAGAAAGGCAGGCCGTCATGAAGCGGATGCGCGAGGCCATACGCGCGGGCGAGCCGCAGGCCCGGGAGGCCATCAAGTGGTCCATGCCCACTTTCGTCTACCATGGCAATATGGTGCACTTCTCGGCGCATAAGCATCACCTGGGGTTTCATATCGGCGCCGACGCCATCGACGCATTCAAAGAGGAACTGGCCCCTTACCAAACCACGAAGAGCACCGTACGTTTCCTATGGAATGAGCCCGTGGACTACGCCCTGGTGGAAAAAATCACCGCCTACAACGCCAGGCAGAAGCTCGAAGCGGCGCGGGGCAAGGCAAAGGTTTTGTAGCTAAGCGTTCGCGTCGGATTGGGCCGTCCCGGCGGCCAAAGATCATGCCTTTCCTCCCGCGAGCGTACGGAAAAATTCCCGAAAATGCCGCCCGGAAAACCAATGGCCTCTCGGCTTCTTTGAAAAAAGCCTCCGCAGCCGAAATGATAACCGGAGAGCCATATATAGAATAAGGACGATGGGTGAATCCACGCCATCGTCCTTACCTTATAGCAGGCAAATGACTTTTGCTGTAAAGCACGCCTGCATCTATCTACACAGGCTGCTTTAAAAAGCACATCGTGATAACATTGGATCATCCAAGATTATCTCAGTCTTTACTAAGGCTAAACGTCTCTCACAGACATTTTGGGCTTCTAGCGTCAGAAGGGTTAACGGTGCGATTGGTTTTCCAACTGCAATGTCCTTCAACTTCTGCGGATTTACTCTTGCTTTGAAACAATAACATCTCTTCACCTTGCGAGTCAATCATAGCTCTTTAAGATCCCATCTTTCAGAGCTTGCGTATAAAGTACATCGTTACGCATTTAATCGGCAGTCCGTTGACGCTTCTGTGTTGGATGACAAAGCTCCCGACCTTATGGATGAACATGCGTTATATGGCATTTTCCGTTCATCATTTCTCTTTAAAGCATCCTGCAGCATTTATTGTATCCGCCGGTGATTTCAATATACATGCAATTTCTGAAAAACAATTTGGATTTAATTGACTGCTTCATCTTCGATACGCTATAATGACAAAGGCTTTCGGCATATTCTGTCATTTTTCAAATGCGCCGAAGCACAGGCATTCGAAATTTCCGATCGTATTCAAGTCTCATTTCAATCGGGCAAGAAGGAGGAAAATCCATGCAGTATTCCAAAGAAGTGGAAGCAATGATGTGTGTCAGACGCGGGCCGCATCATGGCCCCGCTCCCATCCCTGAAGAGGGCGCCTGGGTGCAGGCCAAAGAGATCAAAGATATTTCCGGGCTGACCCACGGCGTGGGCTGGTGCGCGCCCCAGCAGGGCGGCTGCAAGCTGACGCTGAACGTCAAAGGCGGCATCATCGAGGAAGTCCTCGTGGAGACCGTGGGCTGCTCGGGCATGACCCATTCTGCGGCCATGGCCGCGGAGGTCCTCACCGGCAAGACCGTCCTTGAAGCCCTGAACACAGACCTTGTATGCGACGCCATCAATACCGCCATGCGCGAACTTTTCCTGCAGATCGTCTATGGCCGCACGCAGACGGCGTTTTCCGAGGGCGGGCTTCCCGTGGGCGCCGGCCTGGAGGACCTTGGAAAGGGTCTGCGGAGCCAGATCGGCACCATGTACGGCACCAAGGACAAGGGCGTCCGCTATCTGGAGATGGCCGAAGGCTACGTGCTGGATATGGCCCTTGACAAGGACGACCAGGTCATCGGCTACAAGTTCGTACACCTGGGTAAAATGTTGGAAGCACTGAAAAAGGGCGTGGATGCCAAAGAGGCTTTTGAGAGCAACATCGGCACCTACGGCCGTTACGATGAAGCGGTCAAGCACATTGACCCGCGCCATAAGTGAGGTGGATGCAGATGGTACAGTTTGAAGGATATGACCGCCGCATTGACAAGATCAATGCCTTCCTGAAGGAAAACGGATTCGACAGCCTGGAGGATTGCAAAGCGCTTTGCGATGAAAAGGGCATCGACGTGGCCGCCATCGTGCGCGGCATTCAGCCCATCGCGTTTGACAATGCCGTTTGGTCCTACACCCTGGGCGCCGCCCTGGCGCTGAAGAAGGGCTGCAGGGACGCCGCCTCCGCCGCCGAAGTCATCGGCGAGGGCCTGCAGGCTTTCTGCATTCCCGGCTCGGTGGCCGACCAGCGCGACGTGGGCCTTGGCCACGGCAATCTGGCCGCCATGCTGCTTCGCGAGGAGACCAAATGCTTCTGCTTCCTGGCGGGCCACGAGTCTTTCGCGGCGGCCGAGGGCGCCATCGGTATCGCTCGCACCGCCAACCAGGTGCGAAAAACGCCTCTTCGGGTCATCCTGAACGGCCTTGGAAAAGACGCCGCCATGATCATCTCGCGCATCAACGGCTTCACCTATGTGGAGACGCTGTACGATTACGCTGCGGGCAAATTGAACATCGTGGAAGAAATCGCGTTCTCCGACGGCCCCAAGGCCGCCGTGAAGTGCTACGGCGCCGACGACGTTTCCGAAGGCGTGGCCATTTTGCGGCATGAAGAGGTGGACGTTTCCATCACCGGCAACTCCACCAACCCCACCCGCTTCCAGCATCCGGTGGCCGGCACCTACAAGAAATGGGCCAATGAAAACGGGAAGCAGTACTTCTCCGTGGCCTCCGGCGGCGGCACGGGCCGCACGCTGCACCCGGACAATATGGCCGCAGGCCCCGCCTCTTACGGCATGACCGATACCATGGGCCGCATGCATTCGGACGCGCAGTTTGCCGGAAGCTCCTCGGTGCCCGCTCACGTTGAGATGATGGGCCTGATCGGCATGGGCAACAACCCCATGGTAGGCGCAACCGTAGCTGTTGCCGTGGCCATCGAGCAGAGCGCGTAGACATCGGAAATACACCAATACACCTATAAAAAGAGCGGGCAAAATGCCCGCTCTTTTTACTTGCCGTTCTGTAATCTTCTAAGGGCTCCGCCCTTAGACCCGCTTAGAACCTTTTCTGGAAGAAAAGGTTCTAAGAACTCCAAAAGACTTCTATTCGCTTCGCGACAGAAGACCGTGTGTTTTCATCACCCGTCCGCAAGCGGAGCTTGCAGTGGTAAAGTTTCTTGGGTCCGGGCAGCGCCCGGCACAGCATCTTCCCAAAAGCAGCTCTTAAACGCGCTTACTGGAGATTAGTATGCCTGGCCACCAGGTCGGCTTCCACCCAGAGATTTTTGCGCATCATCTTATTGATGACGTAATCCAGCACCACCAGCTGGGCCTGCTCAAAGGGCGAGCCCATGGTCTGAATCGATTGAATTTCCTCGGGCAGGACGTACAGGCTCTGTCCGTAGAGCGCGATGCGGACATCGCACTTTTGCGACAGCTCGTTCTGCGGGTTGGCCGTCAGGATCAGGGCCTTCGCCCCGGCGGACTGCGCGCGCTCCACCTGTACCGGCGTGGTGCCGCGCATGCGCCCGCCGCTGCCGCAGACGATCAGAAGATCTCCCCTGCCCACGGGAGGCACATTGGAATCGCCCACCACAAAGGCCTTGTAGCCCATGTGAAACAGACGCATGCAGAAGGCCTGCAGCATGATAAACTCGCGCCCGCCGGCCCATACGAAAATCTTACCCGCCTTTTCAATGCAGTCAATGAGAAGATCGATGTCCTCCTCGCTGACCGCCATGACGTTCTCTTCCAGTTCGTCCATAATCCGCTTACGGATTTCAGTGTTATCAAACTTTTCCATAACGTCCTCCCTACTCGATGGTGGCGTGACGGCTGCGCAGCATCTGCTCCGTGTCCCCGGTGCGCTGCTGGATCATGCGGGCGATGGTATCGCCCAGCATCAGAAGCACCTGCTCAAACGTGGCGCACATGGGCTGCAGGGAAGGCACGTCGATCAAATGCGTCTCCATGATGCGGGCATGGATAGTCAAAAGCCCGTCGGCCTGCTGCGCTACGGGACCGTTGTAACAGTGGACAATCCATACCTTGCAGCCCAGCTTGTGGGCGCGGTTGAGAAAATCCATCATATTGTCGCCCGAGCCGCTGCAGTTGCCGATGATCACCAGATCGCCTTCGGACAGCGCAAAGCTGGTCATGCCGCCGGACATGCAGGCCTGGATGCCCAGATGGCCCAGGCGCATGCAGAAGGCGCGAAGGGAAAGGCCCACGCGTCCCCTGCCGACGAACATCACTTTGGGCGCCTGCATGATGGCATCGGCCAGGGCCTCAATCTGCCCGGTATCCACGCTCATCAGGACCTCCCTGACTTCATCGAGGATTTGCTTTCTCAAACTTTCCATATCCTGCTTCTTCACTCCCATCTTAAAAATACCCGGAATAGATGATTGCTTGTGACGTTCATTGATGTGCGGCCGCGGCCAAAAACTGATACTGGCTTTATGATAGCATATACCCGGACGCCGCCACAAGGGATAAAATCGGTTTTGCACCACCAAAAAGCGCGGTCATTGTAAACTGGTTTACAATGACCGCGCCGCTCCATGGAAGTCCGGCCAAACGGCGCCGTTACCGCCGGTTTTGCCTTCTGGAGTAAACCAGGATGATGACAAAAACTATGGCGATCAGTACAAACGCCGCCAAAAGCTGCATAAATGCCGATACGTAGACGCTCATATATTCACCCGTTATCTGCTGTCCATCCAGGGCTGGCGCATACGGATGGTCAGCGGTTTTATAAGGCCTTTATGCTCGGCTTTAAAGTCTTCCGGCAAAGCCTCTATGACGCCGGGCATGGCGTAGATGCCGGTGATGGGAAGATTCCTTTCCCGGGCCACCTGGCGGCAGACTTCCTGGCCTTCCAGCACGTCCTGAGGCGATGTTTCCAGCGCCAGATTGGTGTTGTTGACGATGCCGGTAACCTCCAGCCTGGCGCTGGCCTCTATCTGCGCCATCAGGGCCAGGATGCGCTCCGCATCCCCGGTAAGCGGCCGCCGGATGTTGATGACAAACTGCATATCGTATCCCACCTGCCTGATCATCGACGAGAAGCGTCCCAGGGCCACCGCGCCGGCGGGGTCGCCCCCCACGTCCAGGACGCCGAAAAGTTCCGGCTCGCCGAATATCCCGTACACCTCGCCGGATATGGGACGGAGCTCCGTGTTGTTGCCTTCAAGGGCCGGACCGATCACCCGGACATGATGCGCCTGCAAAAGCGCCTTTTGATTGTAGGACCGGAAGTATGGGTTTACAATATCCAGGTCCACCAGCACCGTTTTCATTCTCGGCGCCATATCCAGCGCGGTCTGTATGGCGATTTCCGTCTTGCCGCTTCCGAAATTGCCGCAGAATATGGTGATCCTCTTCATGCATCATCCTCCGGCGGCGCCGCCGCACCGGCCTGTTTGCTTTCTTCATTATTTTCGCCGGCAGCCGTTTCGCCGGGCGCGTCTTCCATTTCAGGCTCACTACTGACGGTCTCGTCCTCCGCGGGCACATCCGCATCGGACGGTTTATCCTCTTGGCCGGTAGCCGTTTCGTCGGGCACGTCTTCCACTTCAGGCTCCACGCCGCCGGGCGCCTGTTCATCTTCCCTGCCTTCATGCGGCTCCGGCGCCGTATTTTCCGCGGCCTGATCCTGCCCCTCCAACGGAAGATCATGCGCCCGCACTCCGCCTGTTCCGCCTGCCTCTTCACTGCCCGAGCTTTCCGCATCCTGCCGCGTCCTTTTCGCTCCGGCCTTCATGTCGCGCAGCAGATTGCCTGCGGCCTCTTTCAACATCTTGACGATCTTTTTCATCCGCCGGTTGATGTCGCCCATGCCTTTGGATGCCCGGCCATCTTTAGCCGGCTTGGCCGCAGCCCTCACGTACGGCTCCGCGTCGTCGATTTCCTCGCCGTCTATAATCACGCCGACAACCGGCACTTCACCGGTATCCTCAAGGGCCGTAGGATCGTAATCCTCATCGCCTGCCAATTTTTCATACGCGTCGGCGGCATCCATATCCTGATCATCCGCTTCGCCCTGGTCCAGCGCCGGGATATCCTGCTGTTCTTCGGGCAGCAGAATCACATCTTCATTGACATACCGCCACCAGGCAAAGCGCTGGGCCAGTTTGTCCTGAGGCTTCACAAAGCGCACATACCGGCTCCTGAAAAACCACTCTAAAATCAGGCCGATGGCAATGACAAACGGCAATATTTTAAGGATTCGGCTCACCGTTTGACTGAAATCCGAATCCCCCACGCCGCGCAGGGAGTTCTCAATCCAGTCAAGGAAGCGCTGCAGACGCTGCTGCCAATAAGCCGACTGCGCTTTATCCTTGAAAAATTCAAATATATTATCCAGCAGTCTTGTCATTTGCACACTCGCTTTTGTAAAATTTCAATTGGTTGGCTCGGTTTATCTGCGCGTCACTCGAATTGTCTTAGGCACGTCTATTTGAATCTGATCACTGTACTGGGGCCGGGTGCCGTCCACCCAGTCCCAGAAAAGCGTTAAATTATCGCTGTTGCCCCAGCCCAGGGAAGAAACGTCCACATAGAAATCCAGCATACCGGCATTCACCGCACGCACGGCGCTTCTGGGTCCCGTCAACTGCACCGTTATTTTCTGTATCTCAGGATTTTCGGTTAAACGCTCATCGCCGGTCACGCTGCGCACGCTGACGCCTGTGAATCTGGCCGTCTCCTCCAGTTCGCCCACCTGTATCGTGACATTGACGCTCTGCCTGCTCATCCACGTAACGCCGTTGGGAAAGACAAGCTGCACTTCGCGCCGCGCATCCTTACTGATACCCGAAACATCAATGTACTCGGTCCTGACGGTAGTGAGGGTATCGAGCACGTGCTTGGGCGCGGCCACGGTGACTGTCCTGTAATCTTCCTCCAGTATATAGTCCTTGATTTCATAGCCGATGGCCGGCCTTGTCCCGGCTTTGACCATAACCTCCACTTCAAGTTCCTTTTTGCCCAGCACCGACTGCACGACAACAACCCGCTCATCGGAAACTTTCACCTGCGGAAGATCCAGAAGATGATCGTTTTCATCACACAGCTGCAGCGGAATCCTCTCATGGATTTCCTCCTCGCCGGATTCTTCCGGCTCCTCGGGCACCACCACGCGGGCATAAGCCACCTGCTCCACCTGAGAGCGCGGGCCGCTGATGATAACCTTCTGGGGATCAAGCTGCGCCTCGCTGCGCCACAGCGGGGAATTCTCGTCCTCTTCCACCACCTGCGGGCGCACCTGGATTTCCTTCTCGGCCAGTTTCTCCACCACCACATCCACCGTGCCCGGGGTAATCCGGCGCACCGTACCGGTGGGGGTTACGGCCTCAACTTTCAGTTTATGCGTACCTTCCTCCAGCACGCCGGAAAAATCAATGGAGGCTGTCACCTGGCTCCTACTGATGCTCACCAGCTGTCTGTTTCTGGCCTGCACGACCACCCGGGCCGTCAATTCTTTCAATCTGTCGGGCTCGGACAGCGTCAGGCCCTGTTCCTCCAGTATGGAAAGGTTTTCAAGCGCCACTTTGGTGCCCACAAACGATTTTTCCCTGACCGGATCGGCGGATGCCAGCACAAAGCTCCAGAGTATGCAGGCAAAAAGCACGGCGGCAATTTTCAGGCCGATATTGCGCCGGAGCAGATGCCCCAAACCCTTGAAAACATTGATGATATGCGTCTTTGTCTTTTGTTTCATGCCGTCACCGTCCCTTCCCCATCTTGACCCACTGAGTCAGGCGGCTGGTCTTTTTCTCCGGCTCGCCAAAGAGCGTTTCGCATTCCTGGACCAGCGCCTGACGGGTCACGTTATGCTGAATGCGGCCGCCGCGGGCGATGGATATAAAGCCGGTCTCCTCCGAGACCACGAAAGTGACGCAGTCCGACAATTCCGATATGCCCAGCGCCGCGCGGTGCCTGGTACCGAAGCTCTGGTCGATATCCGTACGCTGGGAAAGCGGCAGCAGGCATCCCGCGGCGACAATGCGCCCGCCGCGTATGAGTACCGCGCCGTCATGCAGCGGCGTATTGGGATAGAAAATATTCGCGATGAGGCTCGATGAAATCTTCGCGTCCACCAGCGTTCCGGAGCGGATGATCTCCTCCATGACGTTTTCCTGCTCCACCACCACCAGCGCGCCGATACGCTGCTGGGACAAGTCCACCAGCGCGCTGCTGAGCTCTTCGGCAACCCAGCTTAAATCCTGGGCGTCGCCCTCGTGCGTCAGCGTTAAAAGGCCCGTTTTTTTCAGGAACTTGCCCTGCCCGATCTGTTCGAGCATCCTTCGCAGCTCGGGCTGAAAAAGGACCACCATCACCAGCGCGCCCGCGTTGATGATGTAATTGAGCAGCCAGTTGAGCGTCTGCAGGCGCAGAAACTCGCTGACCCACGCCGCCAGAATCAGCACGCCCAAGCCCTTGAGCACTTGTATGGCCCGCGTCTTGCTCGTCCAGACAAGCAGCTGATAGATG
The DNA here is from genome assembly GCA_050944255.1 of Christensenellales bacterium. Taxonomy (GTDB): domain Bacteria; phylum Bacillota; class Clostridia; order Christensenellales; family Maliibacteriaceae; genus JBMNQS01. The sequence goes on from JBMNQS010000057.1 coordinate 12,075, forward strand.
ATTACGGCGATGATGGTGACGTCAACCAAATCCCGCCAGCCGATCGTCTCAATGCTGCTCATGATTGAGTTCCAAATCTGTTGCAAGCGCAGGCCTCCTTTCCGCTGATGATCTACTTAATTATAGCATAATGGCCGGCGGTTCTTAAATGATGCCGCAAAAAGTTCTATAAATCGTAATAAACTGTTAGAAACCGCCGGACGCCTTCCGGCCACATCGCCCCGCTTCCGCCGCGCCTTTCCTGCAGGCCTTCGGAGCAGACGCTTTATAGCCGGCGGACGTCCAATACTTATAATTATGTGATACCGGCGTTTCAATCCCTGTCTGCCGCTAAAACAGCTTTTTTTCATTATAAAATTTTCTTATAGTATACCATAGAAGAACCATTACCCGCCCTTTTGTGCGGATAATGGTTGGGTATTGAATCGCCTTTCGCAGCGCGGCCCGGATTAAAGCGCCTCTGTTTTTAAATGAAACTGCTGATGGACCGTCTTCAAAAGCTGCCTTCTGAAGTGCTCTGTCACCGGGATATCCGCGCGCCTGGACATTAAGAGCAGCCGGTCATTTTCCTCCGTATTCAAAGGGCCGCAGAAAGCCGCCATCAGGTCAAGCTCCTGCAGGCTTCGCTTTAATTGCTCATTGTGCTTCCAATCGCCATTTCGCCATATCACCTGCCCGCTGTTGCATATCCGGTTGTTGTAGAGCGTATTCATGGGTTATCCTTTCTGCCATACATGTCGTTTATTGTCGCTATAAGCACAATTTTGTATGTTTTTTATTTATTATGTTATATCTTTATATGGTGTAGATATATATTACATTATTTTTGTATTAAATGCAACAAAAAAATCTCTTCCCCGAAAAAAAGAGGAAGAGATTTTTACGGTTAATCGTTTCGCGTTTTACAGTACGCTGACGGCGCGGCTTGAAGACAGCGCCCGGCTGCCCGCCGGTGCCGTCACCACCGTTTTGCCGCCGGCGGTGGTCGTGTATTTGTTGCCGGCAGACGACGATTTGAGAAGTTTATCCAGCGCTTTTTTATCCTCTTCGGAAAGCACGGAGGAACCGCTTGTTCCCGATGAAGCGCTCTTGGCGGAGCCTCCGCTCTTCTTGGCCGCCTGCAGCGCCAGCTGCTGCTGTTTAATCTGATAGTCCAGGTTCAGCTTCTGGATGTCCAGCGCCATTTTCTGCTGCTTTTCCGTCAGGCTGTTAATCTGTTTCTGGATGTCCAGCGCCCGGTTGATCTGAAGCTGCGACAGCGCCTGATTGCGCCGTTTTTCCGCCAGCGTAATATCCTGCTGCAGCTCATTGAGCGCCGCGCCATACTGATTCAAAAGCTCCGCTGTGGACTGATCACGCCGCGCCGCCGCCTGATCCTGCATGTTCATGGCGATACTGGATCGGGCCAGCCCTCTGGCAAGCGCCTGCTGCTGCGCGGCAAGCACGTTTTGCTCGTAGAGCTTTTCCAATTCCGAGCGTCCGCCGGCAAGGGCGCTGTCCAGAGAACTCTTCTGCCTGTTCAGCCCAAGGATCAGATCGTCGTACTGCTGCCGCGTGGCCTGCTCCTGCAGATTGTACTGGGGATCAACCAGGGCTTTGGCCTGCTGGAGCATCTGCTGGTCGCTCAGGGGCGTAAAGCTGTATACGCCGCCGGAAGCCGGGGAAGCCGATGACGAGCCGAAACTCGCGCCCGGCGATACGTTCAGCTTGGCGCCCGCATAAATCAGGTTGGGATTTTTGATCTGCGGGTTCAATTTCATCAGATCGTTGACTGTGGTATTGTATTTTTTGGCGATGCCTGAAAGCGTATCGCCCTTTACAATGGTATAGGTTGCCATCATTCATCTCCTTTCACGCGCGCTCCGGCGCCGTTTCCTTCGTGCCTTCCAGATGCACGATGCAGCTGCCGTCCTGCCAGGCGCCAAGGCGGGACCTGGGCAGCGGGCCGCTCCCCGTGACGATGCAGCCGTCCGTCAGGCGCAGGCCGTAAGTATTCCCGCCGCCGTCAAACCGGAAAAGGCGCGCCGTGCCCGCCTGCATCTCAAGGGGCGCATAGAAGTTTGCCGCCGTGCAGCCTTCCAGGTGCACCTGAGTTTCCACGGCGCAAATGCCGATACGCCCGCCGCGGTCGGCCTGATCCGCCATGTGCCTGTTGACCAGATGCACATCGCCCATCACCAGTTTTCTGCAGTCCATGGCCGTGACGGCGCTTTTGCGCGCCTTGGGCGCATCGAAGATCAGGTGATCCAGATGAACCTCCAGCTGGCAGTTGGATACGTCAAGCCCGCCGAGGGTAGCCGCGCCGCCATCGGAGAGAATCTGCAGCACGCCGGTGCCCATCAGGGCCGACAGCGACGCCTGCTGGCGGTAATGGGTATTTCCCGCAAGCTGAATCGTGATCCTGTGATTGACGATCATGGGCAGCATGGCCTCGTCGCTGCCGGTATCAAGCCCCGGCGAAAAATCATGTATGGCCAGCGTCCGCATGGATCGCCTGCCCGGATTGGGCAGTGTCTTATGGCGGCTCTGCAGCTCCTGGGCGGAGAGTACCCGCTTCATCCTTCGCACTTCATCCTCGGGCAGAAACGGGTTATCCTCCCACTGGATGCGGATATGGGCAATTTCCGGGTCCTGGCTGCGGTT
>JBMNQS010000058.1:0-14211 GCA_050944255.1 Christensenellales bacterium
CTGGAACGCACGGCCCTGGAAGTCTTTGTTTCCCTTACCCGCCGCACAAGCACCTCCATGTCGTAGGGCTTCACCATATAATAGCGTACCCCCATGTCGATGGCCCGGCGGATAAAATCTTCCTGTCCCACGGCGGACGTCACAATGACCTGCGGACGTTTTCCCTCCAGCGTATGCAGTTTTTCCAGTATGGAAAATCCGTCGAAGTTAGGCATGATCAGATCCAGCAGGATGACGTCGGGCTGATGCTGGCCTACCAGCTCCATGCCCTCCGCACCGTCTCCCGCAGAGCCGATGACCTCAAGGTCGTCCTGCAGTGCCAGATAATCCACCATGATCTGCCTTAAATCAGGATTATCTTCCAGTACCAGTAGCTTAATTCTTTCCTGCATCATATTTTTACTCCCCCAAACTATATTTTTATAAAGGGCTTTTGCCCTTTACAGGCCCGGAAATCGCGAACCCTGTCGAAGTTTATCATATAAGTTATAGATAATAATAAATGAATTTTGGCATATTCTATCACAATAAAATTACAAAGAAAAGGGGGCCTTTTGTGATTTTCTCAGCTTTCGCTACGATTCGGCCGGATTAGACAAAACTGGTGTCCTTTTGTCACATCGAATTTGCTGTCATTTTTTAAACGATGTTGTTCATTGCCTCTATTATTGCCTTTTCTGGCCTTAATTGTCAACTATATTGCATATTTTTGTTTATAAGAATTTGTTATCTCTCCGGCCCCAATACCATACCTGTGTTTTTGGTAAAAAAAGCAAATTCAAAAACTTTTGCGCATACACTGTCCATAGACATCCGTACCGTTGAAAGGAGCATCCGCCATGGCATCTTCATCCTCAAGGTCAAGGGTGCGCATGACCAGCACGCTGACCAGCAAGAAACTGCCCGATAAACCCGTACCCGCCGAAGCCGCCGCTAAAACCACCGCCCCGCCGCCCAGGCCCGCTGCCGAGCCGGCAGCGCCGGTTCTCGCCGAGGTGCCGAAGGATTCCGCACCGAAGTATGCGCCGCCCCCACCCAAAGTTTCCGAGACGCCCGCTCCCAAGGCGCCTGAATCCCTCCCCCCAAAAGCACCCGAACCTCCCCCCCAAAAGGTGCCCGAATCCCCCGAACCCAAAATTCCCGAGACCCCTGCGGAGCCGGCTGAGCCCGAGAAGGAGCCGAAACCCAAAGAGGCTCCAAGCAAGCCGCCGGCCCGCACGCCGAATCCGGACTTCCCCCATACCTACATGCACGAGGGCGCACTGAAGCGGGTAAAGCAGGAGCAGGACGACATCATCGCCCGCATTAAAGGCGAAAAACCTCTCTACGAGCAGCAGGGAGAAGGGCCGCTCCTCTACAGCCGGCAAAGAAAAGACCGCTCATAACGGGCGGTCTTTTCTTTGCCGGCATATTTGGCCGGCGGCCGGCGCGCTGCGCCGCCGCCCCAGCACTTATCCCCATACTTCGCTCCCCGCTTTGTTTGGCCATAACCCGGACCCGGCAGCAACCACCGGACGCGCCTGCGGCCGATCATTGTCAACTGTTGACGCATCCGGGCGCATAAAGGCGCCTTGGGACGCTTCGCCACGGCTTGGGCATGATTCTGCGATTATTCGACAATGCTTTTCCGTTCAGATTTCGCCCCCTCATTTTTTTCATCCGGTTTTCCCTTGCGGAGGTTTACCGGCCATGCTATCATCAAATCAAATGTTTCGTCATTACAACTTCATGCCAAGGAGGTCATATCAAATGCCTAAGCTCATCGATATTTTAGAGAAGTTTCCCTTCGAACCGGATAACAAAAAACCCATGCTGATCCGCAGGCAGGATTATTCCACGGCGCTGTATCCGCCCAACAACGCCTTTACCAGCGACAACACCTTCACCATCGTCTCCACCGACACCTTCATGCTGGGCATCTACGAACTGGGTCCCGGCGGCGTATTTCTGCCGCTGGATATTCATCCGGGAGACGAATCCTACTATATCCTGAACGGTCCCGTAGTGCAGCGCAGCGGCAACGGCCAGTTCGCCTACCTTCAGACCGGAGAGGGGCTGTACATGCCCGAGGGCGCCTGGCACTGCTGCCACAACTTCTCCGACAACAAGGCCCGCATCCTGTATTTTATCACCCCCAAGGCCTGGAGCGACGAGATTCCGCCGGCCTACATCCCGTCGGACGAGGAGACCAAGTTCTACAAGGGGCCCAACAACGACAAGCTGCCCGACATGAGGCCGCTCATTCAGGACATTTCCCGCCAGAATTGCACCGACGATATCGGGCGATGGCCGGTGGACCCCGAAGCGTGCCGCAAGAGCGGCGCCGTATACGCCGTGCGCGAGTTTGAAAAGCTCAACAATGTCCACGGCACGGCCCATCCCATGCTGCTTCGCTTCATCACCAGCAACAACTACGGCCACTTCGGCGAGATGATCCTGCCCGCCGGCGGTTACGGCCCGCGCTGCTCGGACCCGGACGTGCACGAAGGCGACGCCGCGCTCTACTGCGTGGACGGTCCCTTCACCATCAACCTGGTGGACCTTGAAGAATCCTTCGTGCTCGAGCCCGAAGACTCCTTCTTCATCCCCGCGGGCACCAGCTACCAGTTGGTCAACTTCGAAAACCACGGCATCAAGGCCGTCTTCTGCATCACGAAGCTGTAGCCTCATGCAAAAGGGGCATTCCCGAAAGGGAATGCCCCTTTTGCATGATTAAAAATCCCTCGGCAGCCGTTCAGGAAAAAAGAACGGTGCAGGCACAGCCGGCAGGCGGCATGCCAAGGCCATCCTCCTTCGTTTTGCAGCCGCAAAAAAACCGGACAGCCGAAACTGTCCGGTGAAAGGGCGCTTTAACGCCTGCTTTAGACGTTGGGACCGGCGTCGATGATATGCTGGGGCATATCCGTATACTTCTTGAAGTTGTCCACGAACATCTGAGCTACTTTCTTCGCCGACTCTCTGTAGGCGTCCTTATCGGCCCAGGTATTGATGGGCTGAAGCACCTCGGAGGAAACGCCGGGACAGGAAGTGGGCACCAGCACGTTGAAGATTTCGTCCAGCACGAACTCGCTCTTCTCCAGCTCGCCGTTTAAGGCCGCGGTGACCATGGCGCGGGTGTCTTTGATGCTCATACGCTCTCCGACGCCGTAGGGGCCGCCGGACCATCCCGTGTTGATCAGGTAAACGTTGGACTTATGCTCGTCGATGCGCTGGCCCAGCATTTCGGCGTAGACCGAGGGGACAAGGGGAAGGAACGGGCCGCCGAAGCATGTGGAGAACGTGGCCTGAGGCTCGTCGATGCCACGCTCTGTACCGGCCAGGCGGGCGGTGTAGCCCGATACGAAGTGGTACATGGCCTGATTTTCATCCAGCTTGGCAATGGGAGGCAGCACGCCGAAAGCATCCGCCGTCAGGAAGATAACCGTATCGGGATGACCGGCAACGCCGGGAATCAGGCAGTTGGGAATGTATTCCACCGGATAGCCGGCACGGGTATTTTCCGTAATGGAGTCGTCGTCATAGTCCAGCTTGCGGGTATCCGGATCGATCACCACGTTCTCCACCAGCGCGCCAAAGCGGATGGCGTCCCAAATCTGCGGCTCATGCTCGCGGGAGAGGTTGATGCACTTGGCATAGCAGCCGCCCTCGAAGTTGAATACGCCGTCGTCGCTCCAGCCGTGCTCGTCATCGCCGATGAGCTTGCGGTCCGGGTCGGCCGAAAGCGTGGTTTTGCCTGTGCCGGAAAGCCCGAAGAACAGGGCCACGTCGCCGTCCTTGCCCACGTTGGCCGAGCAGTGCATCGGGAACACGCCCTGCTTGGGCAGTATATAGTTCATCACTGCGAAGATGCTCTTCTTGTTCTCGCCCGCATACTGGCTGCCGGCAACGATGACCATTTTCTTGGTAAAGTTGACGATGATCGCCGCTTCGGAGCGCACGCCGTCCAGCTCGGGAATGCACTTGAAGCCGGGAGCGGCCACCACCGTAAACCCAGGCTCAAAGTTTTCCAGATCCGATTCATCGGGGCGCAGGAAAAGCTGATGCACAAACAAATTCTGGGAAGCCAGCTCATTGACGAAGCGCACCTTCAGGCAGTATTTGGGATCGGCGCCGGCATAGCCGTCGAAGATAAAGATTTCGCGATTTTGCAGATAGGCGCACATGCGGTTGTAAATGCGGTCGAATTTCTCCTCGGAGATGGGTACGTTGACCTTGCCCCAATCCACCTCGCCGTGGGTGACCTCATCGTCCACCACGAAGCGATCCTCGGGAGAACGGCCGGTATATTTGCCGGTTTGAACCGTCAGCGCGCCCGTTTCAGAGAGAATGCCTTCCCCCCGGGCCACGGCACGTTCCGTAAGCTCGGCAACCGACGCGTTGCGGTGCACGGCCGACGGATTGATGATACCAATGTTCTCAAGTCCGTAAGTGTTCATACATTTTCCTCCTTGAATTCCTTTTGCGCCTGCTTCCCTGGATACCAAGAAGCCTCTAGACAACCCAGTCCCAAACGCCGTCTCCAGATGAATTTTTAGCCGCACGGCCGGCTCGCACCGGCTTTACGGCTTCAAACAATCTATAGCTGGCCCCAAGAGTTTTCCTGCTTTTGTCGTAGGGCTGGGCGCATCATGCAGCCGATACTACGGTATGCGAGCGGCCGTACGCATGCGGTAAAACCCCTGGTGAAAAACCGCCTGCCGCCGGACTTTCCGATTCTGGCCGGCAGGGAGTAATTGCCTGCCGCCATAGGATGCCGGTTGAAAGTCCAAACCGCTCCATATTATCTATAATACGACAATTGCCCTCCAAATCCTGCAAGATTCAAAAAAATTATTGCAAAATTTTTTTCAGAGACCAGGCCAATTTTTCCCAGTTGCCCGAAGAGAGCCTTTCGCCGCGCACCGAAGCGGAAAATCCCAAATCCTCCAGTATACCGGCGATTTCATCCCTTGTGACCCCGCCGAAATTCGCCGCCAGATTGTTGGCCAGCGTCTTTCTTCTCATGGACAGCCCCGCACGCACAATGCGAAGAAAAGTATCGTCATCCACAATTTCGGATACATTATCTTTCATTATCAGGTGCACCACCGAGGAATCCACGTTGGGCGGAGGATAAAATGCCGCCGCCGGCACATCGAATCCCTTTTGGATTCGCGCATACCGATCGATCAGCACCGCCAGGGCGCCGTAGGCCTTGCTGCCGGGCGATGCCGCCAGCCGCGCCACCGTTTCCTTCTGCACCAGCACCGTCATCGACAGGATATGCCTGCGCCATTGAAGAAGATGCAGCAGCATCGGCGTGGTGGCATAGTAGGGCAGGTTCGAAGCCACGCGGACGGGTCCTTCCCCCACCAGCTCCAAAAACGCCGTCTCGTCCATTTTCAAAAAATCACCGTGGACGATCCGCACATTTTCAAAGTCCAGGACGTTGGCGCGCGCTATACGGGTCAGCTTTTCGTCGATCTCCACCGCCACTACTTTCTTTGCCCTGCGGGCCAATACCCTGGTCAGCGCCCCCAGGCCCGGCCCGATCTCAAAGACGGTATCATCCGCCGACACCCCGGCCAGCGACACCATGTCCTCCAACAGACGCCGGTTTAAAAAGAAATTCTGCCCCAGGCTCTTGCGCGGGGAAAGCCCCGCGGCTCGCAGTGCGCCGGTGACGCCCACCGGATGATATACGCCGCTTACGGCATGTTTCTCACCATTTTCAGACATATTGTTATCCTATCACAACCCGCCCATAAAAACATCATGCAATTATGTACAATTCAATAATTTTTCATCCCGTATCCCGCGATGCATCCGGCGGGCCGCGCCCTGTTTCTCGAAGGCTAACCTGCCCCGCAGCGATACTGCCGTGCATTGTTTCCATGCTTTGCCCATATTCCCCTCATTTCTCTCTTTCACTATTTGTATACCAAAGCTGCGCGTCCTATTTTGCCAAATTATGACTGAAATACCGGGCCTGCGCGCCTTTTTCGATACGTAAACCCATTTGTCGCCCAGGTATGCCGGCCAGCCCGGAGCGATGCGACTCACCACCGGGAGTACTGAAGGCGAAGGCAAAACAATGGCCCGAACCTGAAGGTCCGGGCCGCATGACGTTGCGTATTTTGCTGCACTGATTATTCAAGAATGTAAACCTTCACGCTGCGTCTGCCCCAGTTCAGGCACTGCGTCCGCGAATTAAAGAAAACGTCCACTTTGTTTCCCTTGATCGCGCCGCCCTTATCCGCCGCCACGCCGAAGCCGTAGCCTTGGATGTAGAGCCTTGTGCCCATGGGGATTACGCTGGGGTCTACCGCCACGGTGCCCACGGAGGGCACGGTGCCCGTCGCGGTCCTGTTGCCCGTTGCGGTATACGCCGTGGCGCTGCAGGTGATGACCTTGGAATAAGGCTTGCCTTGGATCAGCTTTGCGTCGCTTTCGGCTTTTGCCTTATCCTCACTCTTGTCTGAAGTATCCGCCTTTTTTTCCTGTACGGAAGCGGCGGTGCTCTTCTTGGCGGCAGGGGTAGGAGTTGGGGCAGGGGCTGCAGCGGCCACCCGCACTCTCGTGCCGATAAGCACCTTTTGGTCCTGCGGCTGTGTCACAACCTGCTCGGCCACAGGATACCTTTCGATTTCCTCGCCGTTTTTGTAAACGACTCTGGTAACTATGCGTTTTTCACCGCTGATGCCTTCGACCTCAATCTTCTCCACGCCCTTTGCCAGTGCGGAAGAGTTCTCCGTCTTGGTCTCAAATGGAATCGGCTGGGTCGATTCGGTCTCTTCCCAGACAATTCGGTCGATCACGATATGCATGCCCGGGTAGACAGCGTCCTGCAAGTCATAGTTGATGGCATCTTGTTCGCCCAGGACGATATCCTTTTCGGCCAGCAGATCGGCCACGGCTTCGGCCGCCGAGTGGAAAACCACCGCGTCCGCGGCGCCGTCGGTCAGCCGCAGTGTTTTGGCCCGGCTCACTACAATGTTCAATCCGTCTTGAAGCGGCGCTTCAAGCGGCACGCTCAGCCTGTCGTATTGGCCAAGCTCAATCGCGTTGTCCTGCAGAAACGTCTCAACGTCCCTGCCAAAGGTTTTGATCTGGATCACATTGGAGCCGTCGGTAAGGGTCACGCTTTTTATCTGACCGGTTACGATCACGCTTGCCAGTATGCTGACGACCAACATACCGCTTGCGGCAATCATGATCTTCCGTATGAAGTTTTTTTCCAGGGAACGAACCTTGCTGTGCCTGCCGGGGACCCATACATTCGCAATCTTTGTTACGAAATGTTTCACTTTCTTTACGGTCCTGCGGATCCAATGATGGACCATAATGATGATATCGGGCTTCCCGGCGTGCAACTTTGATCTCTTGAACCCCGTTTTTTTGCTGTCTGAACGCCTGCAAAGTATCGGGACGCGTAGTTTGCCCGAAGGCAAAATACTTGGATGTTCTTTCATACATCTCTCCTTTTACCTATGCAACATCATTCAAGATGCCTTTTTGAATTTTAGTGCGCGGGCGGCCCCTTGTCAAAGCTGTCAAAGCGTCGGATTCCCACGCTTTCACAAATTATTCCCACTTTTAGCCGGTTTTAACCGCAGTCGGGCTGTTTCTTCCGCCACTTGGTCCCGTTTTCTCCATTTTTTGGGCCAACTTTACTAAAACGATACGCCGCGATATAATAGATGTAGCAAATTTTACAAAAATATTACGCGCAGTTTGTGACACTTTGTGACACTTCGCCTGTAATGACCCAAAGGAGCAGACGCCATGATAAAAGCAAAAACCAAACGAGTGTTCGCTGTTTTTATGATCATTTTAACGCTCTGCGGCGTGCTGAGCGGCTGCGCCATGCTGATAAGTCCCAAGAGCGATCTGGAGGCCATTATTTCCGCGTGGCAAGACATGGACACGGAAAAAATGTTCGATTTATTGTATCAGGACGATGAGGTGAGCCTGGACAGGACGCAGTGGACGCAGCGCATGGAAACCATCTGGGACGCGCTGGGCGTATATGAGATTTCAGTGGAGCCGGGAGAGTCCCAAAAAGATGGCGACACGCTGAGCGTGCCGGTGACCGTCACCTATTTCTCCGGTCTTTTGCAGCAGTTTCAGTTCGACGCCGTGGCGACCCTGACGCTGGTGGAAAAGACCTGGCGGCTCAACTGGGACTACGGCCTTCTTCTGCCGGAGATGCGCCAGAGCGACAAGGTATCCCTTCGCACGCTGCACGCCACCCGCGGGGAAATCTTCACCGCCGACAGGCTCTGCGTGGCCAAGAACATCTACGCTCCCACCGTCTACGCCCGGCCGGAGAAGATCGAGGACGAATCGGCGTTTGCCCAGCAGCTCGCCCCCGTGCTGGACATGCAGGCGGAGGAAATCATCGACATCCTGCACAGCGACGCCACGGCCCGCGACTCTCTGGCGGTCTTTAAGGTCTACTCCCCCGCCGATGAGAATCTGGACGAGGTCATCGATGCCGTCACCTCCATCAAGGGCGCGGGCGTCGATCAGAGCTTCATGTCTCCGGCGAGGCTGTATCCCATCGGTGAGGACACGGGCATGCTGGCCCATCTGGTGGGCTACGCCGCCGCCATCACCAAAGAGGAATACGACGAAAAGAAAAACGAAGGGTATTTCACCAGTTCCATCATCGGAAAGCGCGGCCTGGAAATGGCCTACGAGGACGTCCTTCGCGGCATCAACGGATACGAGCTTTCCCTTCTGGATGAAAACGGCAACAGCCGCGTCCAGCTGGCCAGAAAGGAGCCTGTGGCCGGCGAGGACCTGACGCTGAGCATCGATTCGCAGATTCAGCGCACCGCCGAGCGGGAGCTTAAAGAGCGGCTCACCGACACACAGGCCGGCAGCGTCATCGTGCTGGACCCCAAGAGCGGCTACGTATTGGCCATGGCCAGCTATCCCACCTTTGACCCCAACTTCTTTTCGCTGACGGCCACCATCGACGCAGAAACCCGTAAAGAACTGTGGGCAAGCCTCAACGATGAAAAGGGCCGGCCGATGTACGCCAGAACCACGCAGGGCCTGTATGCGCCGGGCTCCACATTCAAGCCCTTCACCGCCGCCGCGGCTCTTGAAACCGGCACCATGACGAAGGACTACGTCTTTTCCGGCACCATCAATAACAACCGCTGGCGCCCGAACATAGCCGGCTGGAACTATCCGGCCATCACCCGCTACCGCAGCTACCAGGGCGCCCAGAATATGTCCAACGCCCTGATCAACTCGGACAACATCTACTTTGCCAACGCCGCCATGATGGTGGGCGAGGAAAAATTCATCGAGATGATCCGGCGCATCGGCTTCACCGAGCGGATGCCCTTTGACGTGGCCGTCCAGCAGGGACAGCTGTCCAACGCCGAGGACCGTCTGAGCATTGAGAACATCAAGCATCTGGCCGACTGCGGGTACGGGCAGAGCGAAATGCTCATCGCGCCCCTTCAGATGGCCGCCATCTTCTCCAGCTACGCCAACGATGGCGATATCATGCAGCCCCGGGCCGTGGCGCATACCGACCGCATGGTGGGCGTGCGCTACGCCCGCATTCAGGATTTCGAGCCCACCGTCTGGAAAAAGGACGTCATTGAGCCCTCCACCATCGGCGCGGTGCTGCCCATGCTCATAGACGTCACCGCCTCCGACAGCGGCACCGCCCAGACGGTCAGAATCCCGTCCATGGACATCGCCGGCAAAACGGGTACGGCCGAAGTGGGAAATGAGCGGCAGATCTCCTGGTTCATCGGCTTCAACACAAAGGGCGATGAGGACCGCCTGGTCTGCATCACATTGGAGGTGGAGGCCAACCGCGGCGCCGCCTGCAACCTGATTGCCCGGGAAATGTTCCTGGCGGACGCCGCGGGTACCGTCACCGGCGAGGGTGATGAGGACGGCGACAGCGCCCCCTGAGGCGCCAAGCCCGCCCAGTAAAATGCGGCCGATCCCGCCGGGCCCGGCAAAGGGGAATTTCTTTTATGGAGATTCCCCTTTTTTGTTTCCTCCGCACGCCCCGGCGCCGCAAACCCGTCGCGGCACGCCTCCGCTGTAGCGTAGTGGCCGGCACGACAGAACCATGCCGCCATTCAGGTCCCCAGCCCTGCGCTTCCCGCACCGCCGCGTTGACAAAAAACACCGAGCGGCGCGGACGGCCCTTCATGCCCGCCGGATGGCCCGCTCCAATTTAAAAGATATTATCCAAAATCAGGAACGGTTCTTGTTTTCTTCCCATACTTATCCTATGCATGGACACAGAAAAGCTGTACAGCAGGCCGCCGCAGGACCACTTTTGCGGGGCCTTGTTCCTCTCTTTCGGAGCCTTATACATATCTTTTATATAGAGTAAACTATCGGATCGCGGCATTTTACCATTTGGCAGAATGCCTGCAGGCACCCGCCGACCCTCCGGTTCACAAGTTCCAATTTGCCGCATCTGCCGGCCTTTTTCGCCGGCCCCGCTTTTTTCCAGAGCATGCATCCCCTTACACGGCGGCGGAACGGGTCAGCCCGCCGCTGCCGGGCAGCGCTTCCTTCGCAGATTTTCACGGGAATTGTCGAGGATCGCATATTCATACAAACAGCCGGCCGAAATCCAATGTAACGTTCTCATTATATATAGGAAGAAACAAAGTAAATCCGTTTTGATTGACCGCGAAACAAAGGGATTTATCAATCTTTTTCTGTACCGATACCAACTTCCAATGTAAACGGACAAGATTTTCGCAGCGATACAAAGCCCTTTTCCGAATTTACATACCCGCTTCCCGCGGGTTGACCTGAAAAGACTTTTCTACATTATTATATATACGGATTTTCTTCCTTTTTCGGCAATCACATCGCCGCCTGCTGAGGCACAAAAAAAGAGCCGTCATGGTCCGGCTCTGAGGCCGTTAAAAACTTTGTTTTTGACGGATTGCCAGGGATCTTCCTGCTGCAAAAACCGATAAACGGGTTTTCGCAGCGGTCGGAAGGCCTGGGCTGAGGCCGCACAGGGTCGGCCCCCCTTCCGTCTGCCGATCTACGGCTAAAAGCCGCCTTGCGGCGGTTGCTATCTTTGCGTTAAGAGCCGCGGCTGTGTCGCGGTTACGCTCGAAACAAAGCTGCGGATTCAGCCGAAACGCTCGCTGCGACTTCGCAGCCTTGACCCCCTAATAACCCCCAAAAAGACTTTTTGGGGGTTTTATTTTCTATCAGCCTGCCTGCGCGTCACTGATCATCCGCCGCACCCGGAAGCGCGCGCCGAGACTCCGGGCGATGCGCCGGCATTTTTCAATGTCCTTCTCATGCATCACGTCCACTACGGTAAAAACCGTATCAATCCCGTTTTCCAGGCAGAGCCGGGCGAACTCCAGTATGCCGTAGAAGGCATGCCTGCCGAAGCTGGGATGGCACAGCTCATCGTACTTTTTGGCGTCGGGAGCGTTCATGGAGATGGAGACCACATCCACCGCCTCCTTCAGCTCGGGCACGATATCGCGCCCGTGGATCAAATTCCCCTGACCGTTGGTGTTGATGCGTATCCTGGGCGGGCTGGGCAGGCCCCGCAGGTATCGGCTGACCTCTACGATCACATCCAGCGCCATGATGGGCTCACCAAATCCGCAGTAGACCACTTCGGGGTACCTGGAAAGACCCGCCTTTTCCATGGCGTCGATGATCTCCTGCGCCGTGGGATCTTTCTCCAGCCACAGCCGGTGCTGTCCGATGCCGTCGCTGCCGTTGCGGATGCAGAATTCGCAGGCGTTGTTGCACCGGTTGGTCAGATTGACGTACAGGTTTCCCTTATGTTCATATATCAGCGTCTGCATAACGCTATACCCCCTCGGTTGATGTGTCCGGCATGCGGATGCAGAAGAGCTGGCATCCGTTGCGCATAGTAATCTGCGCCATTTCCTCTGTTGCTACGCCCCTGAGCTGCGCCAAAAATGCGCCCGTATACCGGACATAATCCGGCTGGTTGCGCCTGCCCCGCTTGGGTTCCGGCGCCAAAAAGGGACAGTCCGTCTCCACCAGCAGCCGGTCCATGGGCACATAGCGGGCTACTTCCCGCAGCTTCACCGCGTTTTTAAACGTCACGGAGCCCGAAAACGAGATGTAAAACCCCATATCCAGCGCAAGTTTCGCCGTCTCCAGGCTGCCACTGTAGCAGTGCATCACCCCATGGTCCGTCCGGTACGCCCGGAGGATCTCCAGCGTGTCTTGCGTGGCCTCCCGCATGTGGATCACCACCGGCTTTTTCAGCCTCCGCGCCAATGCCAGCTGCCGGGCGAAAACGTCTCTCTGCACCGCCCGGGGACTGTATTCGTAGTGGTAATCCAGGCCGATCTCTCCCACCGCCACCACCTTTTCATAGCCGGTGATCTGTGCGGACAGTTCCTGTTCCACTTCGTCGGTGTAGATGTCCGCCTCGTGGGGATGCACGCCAAGGGCCGCATATATATAAGAAGCCTTTTGCGCGCTGGACAGCGCGTTGTACCGCCAATCGGGGTCGTAGCCCACATCCACCAGCAGCGAGACGCCCAGGCTCGGCAGTTTTTCTATCAGTTCCTCCCGGTCCTCGTCGAACCTGTCCGATGTGAGGTGGGCGTGTGTATCAAACCACATGGATTATCCTATCCTGGAGCCGGGCGCGGTGGGCATATCCAGCGTCAGCAGCGTCAGGTTGCCGTCCGCATCCTCCGCCGACAGCAGCATGCCCTCCGAGAGAATGCCGCACAGCTTCACCGGCTTCAAATTGGCCACCAGAATCAAATCTTTTCCGATCAGCGTTTCCGGCTCATAGTATTTGGCGATGCCGGATACCACCGTCCGCTGCTCGCTTCCCATATCCAATGTAAACTTTAATAGTTTATCCGAGCCTTCCACCTTCTCGCACGCCAGCACCCGTACCGCACGAAGATCGGTCTTGAAGAACTCGTCGATGGTGATGGGCTCCGCCGGTGCTTCTTCTTCGGGCTCCTCTTCCTGCGCAGGCTGCGCCAGAAGCGCCAGCTCCTTCTCCACGTCGATGCGCGGGAAAAGAGCCTCGCCCTTTTTCACCCTGGTGCCGGCGGGATAGGCGCCGAAACGCTTCACCGTTTCATATGCGGTCAGAGCGCCCTCGCCGATACCGATCTGCTCCCAGATGGCTTTCGGTGCTTTGGTCATCACCGGCGATATGAGGATCGACACGATGCGGATGCCTTCTATCAGGTGGTACATCACCGTGCCCAGGCGCTCTTTTTGGGCTTCGTCCTTGGCCAGCACCCAGGGCATATTCAGGTCGATGTAGCGGTTGCACGCGCCGATGAATTCCCAGATGTCCGCCAGCGCGCCTGAAAACTCGAACGCGTCCATATGCGCGTTGACGCTGCCGGGCAGCTTCTCCGCCATCTCCCGCAGGTCGGTGTCAAAGGGCTCCAAAGGCCCGCATGCGGGCACCGCGCCGCCGAAGTATCGCTCCACCATGGCCACCGTACGGCTGAGCAGGTTGCCCAGGTCGTTGGCCAGGTCGGAATTGATCCGGTTTAAAAGCGCCTCGTTGCTGAATACGCCGTCGGCGCCAAAAGGCATCTCCCGCATCAGGAAATAGCGGACGGCGTCCACCGAGTAGCGCCGGCAGAGCTCCACCGGGTCCACCACATTGCCCTTGGATTTGGACATCTTGCCCCCGTCCAGCACCAGCCAGCCGTGGCCGAACACCTGCCTGGGCAGCGGCATGCCGGCGGCCTTGAGCATGATGGGCCAGATGATGGTATGGAATCTGACAATCTCCTTGCCCACCAGATGCACGTCGCAGGGCCAGTACTTGTCAAGTAGCGCCTTGTCGTCGCTGCCGTAGCCCAGCGCGGTGATGTAATTGCTCAGCGCGTCCAGCCAGACGTAAACGGTATGCTTTTCATCAAAGGGCACCGGGATGCCCCACTTCAGCGTCGTCCTGGAGACGCAGAGGTCCTCCAGCCCGGGCAGAAGGAAGTTCTGCAGCATTTCATTGGCCCTGGAGGGCGGCTGGATAAACTCCGGATGCTCCTTGATATGCCGGATCATGAAATCCTGGTACTTGCTCAGCTTGAAGAAATAGCTCTCTTCCTTCATGCGCTCCACCGGCCGGCCGCAGTCGGGGCAGTTCCCCTCATGAAGCTGCAGCTCGGTCCAAAAGCTCTCGCAGGGCGTACAGTACCAGCCCTCATACTCGCTCTTGTAAATGTCGCCCTGCTCATA
>JBMNQS010000059.1:0-13794 GCA_050944255.1 Christensenellales bacterium
TGGGGGACTTCGTCCATGTAATAATCAAAGATCATAAAATGATTTTCTGTCTCGACGGCAAATCCGCTGTGATACAGATATGTGATGCGAGCAGACGGCATAGTCGGTTCATTCCTTCCTTTTATATCAACCCACGGAGACTGTATAGTCTAACTATAGACCATTTCACCTTTCATGACAAGAATTCCGGCGCACCTTTATTTGAATAAATCGTAAATTAGGGCAAAAAAACATCTTATTCACCACGTGCATAAAATATGCTATAATCTTGATAATTCTACATTCTGCATTAAAGCAAGGAGGATTCCTCAAATATGAAAAAGCTTGTTGCCGTGTGCCTTTTGTGCGTGACGGTTCTTATGGCTGTGGCCGGCTGTAGCCGCCTGCCCGGCGACGTGGAGACGCCGCAGCAATATGAGTATCAGGTCAACCGCTGGACAATCAACGACGCGAAGCTCTGGGACAAGGAGCTTCAGGTGGCGCTCTCCTACGGCATGTACCACAGCGAGATCGAAGAGATTTACACCGACGGGGAACACCTCTTCAAATTCGGCGCCGTGGATATTTACGAGTATCCCGGCGAGGCCAATCTGTGGATTTATTACCGGGACGACCGGGCGGCCCGCTTTGTGGTCAACGCCCTGTACGGCGACCGCTTTGAAACGTTCCGAGGGGTGGGCACTACCAGCTTGGACACCGCGATCATCGAGCGCTACGGGCAGGCCACGGACACCACCCGCGGCGATTTGCGCTACAAGGTATGGCTCAGGGGGCAGGTGCTCAGCGAAATCTGGTTTGCCTACGATCCCACATCGGAAACCACCAGCATCATGGTGGGGGACGCCGGCGCGGACTTGAGCCAGGCGTTCAACGCCATGAGCGGCCCCATCGTGGTCGGTCCCGAGTACGTCCAGCCCGACGGGGCGGAGGATGGCGAGGACTGATGCGCTTTGTAAATAATAGATGCAGCATAGAAAGGGCTCTCTGAACGGAAAATCCGTTCAGAGAGCCCTTTTTCAATATTCGGAAACTTTATGAGTTTTCCTTAAATAAATAATGCATACTCCCGCAAAGCGAAGTAAAATTTTTTGGAGTTCTTAGAACCTTTCTTTTAAGAAAGGTTCTAAGCGGGGGTTTGGGGGCAGCGCCCCCAAACGAGTGTCTGGGCGAACTCCTACCGCATATCGATGGCCCTGCCCAGCGCGAAGGCGTAGAGGTAGACTTCGCTCACGGGCCGATCCAGCATCTGTTCCAGCGCATGGGCGTACCAGGCAAGCTGAGGCCTGTAGCGGTCCATCAGCGCCGGCAGCGTATCCTGCGCCGCGCGGTCGCTCTTGAAATCCACCAGCACGATGTGGCCTGCTTCTTCAAACCACGCGTCGATGGCGCCCTGTAGCAGCACCGTTTCGTCTCCCAGCCCGCCGGGGACTTCGCGGGCCTTTACCGGCAGCGAAAAGGGCGTCTCCCGCCGCAGGCGGCCCTGCCGCTGCGCCAGGGCCATGCGCCTGCCCAGCTCGGAATTCGCCAGCGCCGTCAGCGGCCCGCTTGGGATCAGGGCGATGTCGTCGCGGGAGAAGATGCCGCGGCGTGCCATATCGTTTAACTGATCGGCGATGTCCTGGGGCCTTCCCGCCCGGGCGAAATCAAGGTGCCTGCAGGCCACGTGGATCAGCGTGCCGCGCCGGGCGCCCATGGCGGTTTTTTGGAACGAAGGACGTTCCTTCAGTTCCACATGGGGAGCGGGCACCTGCTCTTCTTCCTCATGAACGGCGGCGTAGGCACGCACGATTTCGCTGACGGTGTACTTGGATTTCTGCACGGTATCCTCCATGTGAGGGTACTGCCAGGCGAACAGCTCCTCCAGCCACCCGGCGCCGCGCCCCGGCGCGTCTTCCTGCGCTATGTCCGCTTGAATGACGTCCTGCCGGACCATGCCCTTAAGTGCGCTCTGGGCGTGTACCTTGACGGTGAAGATCGCTTCCTCGTCCCGCATGGCGCTTTTAAAGTTCTGCGCCATGACGCAGGGGCCCACCCAGTCCAGAAAGCTCCTGGCGTCGGCGATCTGCGCCGCGTCCGGCGGAAGGAACCAGGAAAAGACGTCCTTTTTCTGCACCGTGCCCGTCATGATCAGCTGCTGCTGGGCGCGGGTCATGGCCACGTAGAGAATGCGCATTTCCTCGGCCAGGGACGAGAGCCGGTTATGTTCCGCGATGGCGGCCTGCGCCAGGTTTTCCCGCCGCAGGAGCGTCTCGTCGTCGTAGGAATAGAGCGCCAGCCCCAGCTTCTGATCACGAAACGGCGACGCCTCGTAATGCAGCAGCCGCCGGCCCAGATACGGCACGATGACGATGGGAAACTCCAACCCCTTGCTCTTGTGGATGGACATGATGGTTACCACGTCCTTGTCCTCGGCAGGCATGGCGGCCTCGCCGCTGCCTGGGGCATCCTCTTCGGCCATGGCCAGAAAGTCGGAAAGGGTGTGCCTTGGCTGGGCCTCAAAGCGGCGCATGGTATCCAGCATAATTTTCAGGTTGGCGCGGCGGATATCTCCCAGCGGCCAGGCGGAAACGATGTCCTCATAGCCGGTGTCGTCCAGGATGTGCTGCGCCAGGGCCGATACGCTCATCGCCCGGGACAGGGCGCGCCAGGAAGAGAGGGCCAGAAGCGCGCTCTTGGCCCGCGCGCCCAATGCGCCGCCCGAGAGGGCCGCGGCTTCCAGAGCCTCGATGTAATCGCCGCACTGCTTGTGCAGGCGTATTTTAGCCAGCTCATCCAGCGTAAAGCCGAACAACGGGCTTTTCAGCGCTCCCAAAAGCGGTATGTCCTGCCGGGGGTTGTCGATGACGCGAAGCGTATCCACCACGGCGCGGGTCTCCACCGTGTCGAAGGCGGGGCTGGCCGATACGCTGTAGCTCTCGATGCCCCTTTGGGCCAGCGCCTGGGCCAGCGGCCGGGCGGTGGGACCTGCGCTGCGCGACAGGATAACGATGTCCCGCGGGCGCACCGGGCGCGTGCCGCCCTCGCCGTCGTCCAAAGTGCCGTCTTTGAGAAGCCGCGCCACCCGGTCCGCCACCAGGTGCGCCTCCCGCTCGTCCCGTTCCATGGCCTGCAGTTCCTCGTCGATGAAGATGCCGGCATTCTCAAGGACGTGCAGCTCCACCGGCGCTCCGCCGGAAAGGATGTCATTTCCCATGCGCAGCGCCGCCGCCTGATCGTAGAGCATGCCGCAGACCTCCGGCAGCATGATACGGGAGAATGTGCTGTTGACGGCCTTTAAAATGGTCTGCCGACTCCTGAAATTGTGGGGCAGATGAAGCAGAGCCCCGGAAGAGTCCGGCGCGCCCCACGCATCGTACTTTTCAATGAACAGGCTGGGATCGGCCATGCGGAACCGGTAGATGCTCTGCTTGATGTCACCTACGTAAAACAGGTTATCCTCCCGGCACAGCCGGGAGACGATGGCCTCCTGCAGGCCGTTGGCGTCCTGGTACTCGTCGAAGAAAATGGCTTTGTACCGGGCCCTGCAGGCCTCCGCTGCGCCGCCGTCCAGCGCGGTGAGCGCCGCCAGCTCTATGCCGGAGAAGTCCAGTACGCCGTTCTCGCTCATCAAAACGGCCATTTTGGCGTCCAGTTCAGAGACCAGCCGCACCATCTCCCGCACGCAGTCCCGGCAGTCCTCCAGGTCCCGCCGGGCATCGCTTCCGGTAAGGGGCAGAAGCTGCTCGCCAATGCTTCGCAGCGCGATTTTGGCATCATCCCGAAGCCGTTTGGCTTTTTCCCGGAAGGAGGGGCGTACGTCCTGCGCTTTTTTATCTGCCCGCATGGCGGGAAAGGCAAGGCCTTTCTCCAGCAGGCTTATCAGCGCGTCCCAGCCGCTTTGGGCAGCCTTTTTGACGCGCCTCGCCTGATTGAGTTCGCCTGTCAGCACTTCCAGGTAATACCGTGGCCCGCGCCTGGACTTGGCGATTTTCACCGCCCGCCGGAGCAGACTTTCCGCCCGCATGGCGGTGAGAGCCGCCTGGTTTAAAAGCACGGCCTGCCATGCGGCGATGCCCTCATCGGTATCGTACATGTCCGCCGCTTGGCGCAGCCACAGCGCCGGGTCGCCCTGGTGGCGCATGAATTCGTAAATCTCCAGCAGCATCTCCGCCAGGCGGCTGTTGCCGTGGATGGTGCCGTAGCGGCGCACCAGCTTCAGAAAATCAGAGGTGGGGGCCTCGAACTGCTCGTCGAACAACTCCGTCACGGCGCTCTTTTTCAGCAGCGCCATCTCCCTCTGGTCGGCCACCCGGAAATCGCTGGACAGGTCCGCCAGAGGATAGAATTCCTGCAGCAGGCGGATACAGAAGGCGTCCATGGTGCAGATGTCCGCCGTGGGCAGCGCGTCCAGCTGCGCCGCCAGATGGGCGGCCTGCTTCGGATCCTTGGCCTGCTGCGCCGCATGTTCGAGGGCCTCCTGCAGCCGCTGGCGCATCTGCGCCGCGGCGGCGCGAGTGAAAGTCACCACAAGGAGGTTCTCCACGCTGACGCCCTCCTCCAGCACCATGGCAATGATCCTGCGGATCAGCACCGTGGTCTTGCCGCTTCCGGCGGCGGCACTGACCAGTATATGGCGGCCGCGCAGGGACACGGCGTTTTGTTGTTCACTCGTCAGAGGGGGCATGGCCTTTCTCCTTTCCCATTTTCTCCAGCACGTTATCCGGCTTGCCCATGGGCGGCATGTAGTTCACCGGCGGCATCAGCCGCTGGTCGTAGGCGCATACGCCCTTGTAGGGACAGTAGGTGCAGGCAAACTCCCTGCTGCGGCGGCTGGGGTATACCCGGGCATCGCCCGCGGCAATGCCTCGGGCCAGATTCCCCAGCTTCTGCCGGGTGTAGGCCAGCAGCCTGTGCATGTATTCCGGCGCCAGGCGGTGGGAGCCGCCTAAGTTGGCGATGCGGCTGCCCTTGCCGTTCTCGCAGGTGGTGTCCATGCCATAAAGGACGGCTTCATCCTCCAGTACCAGGCCGTCCATCCGGTAGGGCAGACAGGCGGGGCTGTCGTCTTGTTTTTTGGGTTTTTTGTAATACCCCGGCTCCACCAGGTTAAAGTACAGCATCCCCGCGGCCGTCACATCATCCGCCCCAAAGCGCTGCGGGTCGTCCGACAGCGCCATCAGGTAGGCCGGAAGCTGCAGTTTCAGCCCGTAGAACACTTCCTCCGGCGAGAGGCTCTTATGGCCCGACTTGTAATCCACAATCCGAAGCGCCGCCCGGCCGTCCTCCAGGCGCATGCCGTCCACCCGGTCGATCCGACCGGACAGCCGGGCCTCCTCGCCGCCGCCAAGGGGCACCGTCACCGCCGGCATGGACGCGCTGCCAAGGTCGATCTCCGCGCCCCAGGGGCGGAACAAGGAGTATTTCAGCGACTCCACCATGGCCCAGGCCATGTCCCGGCAGGCGCTTTCAAGCCGGTCTTTCAGCGCGGCGGAGGAGGGGCTCTGCTCCCGCAGAATGGACAGGTAAATATCACTGCCGGAAGCCAGCTCTCCGAAGGTGCGCTCCACCCAGGCGTCGCTGTCACGGCGCTCGAGCATCCCCGGGTCGATACGCCCCTGCATGATCTCCATCGATAGCCGGTGCATCACCTCATGCAGCAGCGTGCCCGTATCACGATGCTGGCCACTCTCATACACGGCGCGCTCCCTGGCCTTGAGGCCGTAGGCGGCCATGTGGCTGAAAGGGCACCGGGCGAAGCGCTCCAGCTGGGTCACTGCCGCCGTCAGCGGGCGCGGGAACAGCGCGCGGACGGTTTCCTGCTCTAGATGAGTGTCAGGGCGCAGCTCCAGCGCGTCAAACAGGGAGGCGGCCCTCTCTTGCCACTGGGGTTGGCCCAGATAGTAGGCCTTGGCGTCCCGGAGCCAGCCGGGTACGGACAGGCCGTCTCTTTCGCGGCGGATATTGCAGATAAATACGGGATAGGCACCCTCCGCCGTGGAGAGCAGGTTCGTGTTCATGGGCCTGATTCTTTTTAAGCCCGGGAACAGCGCCAGCAGGTGGATCATCAGCGGCGAGGCGTTCTGGGGCGCGCCGGAGATGTCCGACAGGCAGTAGCTGACGGACAGGGCCTGCGTGGCGCGGGTCAGCGCCATGTAGGTATCCCATTTTTTCTGCTGGTTCCGGTGCCTTTTGGTGAATCCCACCGAAAGGCCGCCCTCCTTGAGGATGTCGATATCCTCGGGAGATAAGAGCCCCTCGGTTTCCGGCGCCTGGGCCATGGCCGCTGCGCTGGCGCCCAGCACGAAAAGCGCCTTGACCCCGCCGGCGCGGTAGCGGCGGAAGCTGGAGACGGTGACCTGGTCCACCGTGGTGGGGATGATGCCCAGCTCCACGTCGAAGAGGCCCTCTTCCAGCATCAAGAGAAAGTCCTTGCAGCCCAGTATGTCCTTTGCCATGGCCGTGCCCAGCTGCGAAAGGGCCTCGCACAGCGCATCCCAGACCTGGGCGGTTTCCGAGGCCGCCTCGTGAAACCCGTTTTCGTTAAGCTGCGCCACCAGGTTTTCCAGATTCTCCTGCACGCGCAGGGCGGTGAGGGTGTCAAACACCAAGTCGATGCGTGCGCATACGGAGATATCCCTGCGCATGGCGTCCAGATAGGGGTCCAGGATCGCCGTCAGCTCCCGGCGCGCCTGCTCAATGTCCGCGTCCGCTTCCTCCACGTCCCAGGGCACGTGCCAGCGCCGGGCGCCCTGTATGCCGCGGGCCAGCACGTAATTCTCCATCCGGAAGATCAGATCGTCCGCAAAATACGTCAGCCCGGTTTTCAGCACAGAGAAGATATCCCCGGACTGCCACGGGCGGACGCACATGGATAAAAGCCGCTGCAGCGCGGACATGGCGCCGCTGCCGCGCACCGGCCGCTTGAAGTCGTAAAACGCCGGAATGCCGCACCGGGCAAATGCCTGCTCAATGTGGGGGCGGTACATGTCCACGTCGGTGAGAATCACCGCGATGTCGCCATATCGCAGGCCGTTGTCCCGGCACAGGGCCACGATCTGCGCCGCTACGGTGTCGGCCTCCGCGTCGGGCGTCTGGGCGGCGGACAGATGAATGGCGCCCGCCGGGCCGCCATAAGGCTTGGCCGGGTAGTGGAACAGATTGGCCTCCAGGTGGACCAGCTCCGGCGCCACATCCCGTCGCCGCTGCGGCAGCTTGACGGTCTCCACCGGCCAGAGGCTGTCCCGGGCCATGTCGGTGACGCGGGCCATCATGCCCCGCTGTATGTCGTAGCGGGGATGCTGCGCGTCATCCGGGTCGATGCAGAAGCTCACCGTCATTTCCCGGCACACCTGCATCATGGCGAAAAGCAGCGTGGCGTACTGGGGCGTCAGGCTCTCCAGATCGTCCACGAAGATCAGCGCGTCCCTGATCAGCGCGGACTGCTGGAGCCTTCCGGCCACCTCCAGCGCCAGGTTGTCCGTGGAAAGCGCGCGGGTGTGAAGGGCCTCGTCGCCGGTGTCCAGAAGAAGCGCCAGCTCCGACAGCTTTTGCTTCAAATGCTGCGTGGGCGCCGATGAGGCGGCCTGGCGAAGATCCTCGGTGGTGACGCAGAAGGCGTCCAGCTCCGCGCGCTGCACCGCCAAGCGCGCAGCAAACCCTCCGCGGGAGGCGCTCTGGCGGTAGAAGATCAGTCCGTCCTTTATCTGCCCAAGAGCGGCCCTGTAGAGCATGGCCCTGCCCGAATCGCTGATGCGAGGCGTGGCCAGCCCGCCGGTCTCGTCCAGTATGCGGGTGCACAGGCGTGCGAAGCTCAACACTTCAATGTCCAGAAGTCCCGGCAGGTCCGTCCTCGACAGGAGCAGCCGCTCCGCCTGGTGGGTGAACTGCTGCGGCACAATGTAGAGTATGGAGCCCCCCCGCGCCTTTTGCGCCCGGGCCATCTGCTGCATCATATAGTGGCTCTTGCCGCTTCCGGCGCGGCCCAGTACCAGCTTGAGCATTACTTTTTCTCCTTGGGCGTAAAGGTAAGGGTATGGTCTTTTCCAGCGGTGATGACGCCTGTGGAGCCGGCTGCCTTCCCGTCGGCCAAAAGGCGCTTGACGATGGCGGCGGAGAGCGCCGGGCCGCCCTTTTTCTTCAGGCCTTCCTTCCACCAGTTAAGCTGGCAGCCGTCCTTCCACCGGGTGCAGTAAAAGGCCTTGGAGTTTTCCCGCACCTCGCCCTGAGTGCATTTGGGACAGGGGCCGAAACTCTCCGCAGAGACGGTCTTTTTGGCGCCTTTGCCCATCGGACGCTCGAACTTCACGGTCTTCTCGTCGGTCTTGGCCCGCTCCACGATGTACTTTACGAACTTCTCGATGCTTTCCCTGAAGCGCTTTTCGTCCGCCTGGCCGCGGGCCATGTCGTTGAGACTCTTTTCCCACTGGCCGGTCATCTTGGCCGAGCGCATTTCATCGGGCACGATGCCGATGAGGTCCATGCCCTTCTGCGTGGGGACAAGCGAGCGTCCCCTGCGCCTGACGTACTCGCTCTGGATCAGCCGCTCGATGATGGCGGCCCGGGTGGCGGGGGTGCCCAATCCGGCGTTTTTCATCTGCTGGGCCAGCTCCTCGTCGTCTACGCTGCGGCCCGCGTGCTCCATGGCCGATAATAGCGTGGCCTCGGTGTAGGCCGCGGGCGGCTTGGTCTTTTTTTTTGCCTTGGTGCAGCGCACGACTTTCCGCCTGTCGCCTTCTGAAAGCTCCGGCAGGACGGCCTCCGGATCGTCCTCGGATTTCTTTTTGGCGGCTTCCTCGCCTGCGTAGAGCGCCTTCCAGCCAAGGCTTTCGGTCAGCCGCCCTCTTGTCTGGAAGGTGTCGATGTCCACCTTCGTGTGGATGGTGACGTCGTCGTAGAGCCACGGCGGCATCAATACGCTGATGAGCCGCCGGGCCACCTTATCGTAGACTTTCTGCTCGTCCGGTGTCAGCGATTCGAAATTCACTTTGTTTCCGGTGGGGATGATGGCGTGGTGGTCGCTGACCCGCGCGTCGTTGATGATCCGGGGCGAAAACGGCAGTTTTTCAAGGGCCTGCAGCTGTTCCGCCGCCTCTTTCAGCGCCGGGACATTCATGTTCTTGATGACGCCGTACACCTTGGGGCGCATGTCGGCGGTCAGATACCGGCTGTCGGTTCTGGGGTAGGTAATCACCTTGTGCCGCTCGTACAGCGCCTGGGCCACCGACAGCGTCTTTTTGGCGGAAAAGCCGAAGCTGCGGTTGCAGTCGCGCTGAAGCTCCGTCAAATCGTAGAGCAGGGGAGAGAGCTGGCGCTTCTTCTCCCGCAGCATTTTGGTGACGAGGCCTTCTTTGCCGCGGACCCGCGCGACGACGGCGTCGGCCGTCTCTTCGCTGTCTGCCCGGGGCTTGCCCGTTTCCGGGTCCAGCCACTGGCCCTTGTAGTCGCCGAAATCGGCGGTGATCACGTAATAATCCTCCGGCACGAAGCTGTCGATTTCCCTTTGCCGCGCGGTGAGAAACGCCAGTGTCGGCGTCTGTACCCGCCCCACGGTCAAAAGCGCGTTGTAGCGCACCGTGTAGGCCCGCGTGGCGTTCATCCCAACCAGATAGTCCGCCTCGGCCCGGCTGCGGGCCGACAGGTAGAGGTTGTCGTAGTCCCCGGCGTCTTTGGCCTCCTCCAGGCCCTTTTTGACGGCACTGTCGGTCATGGAGGAGATCCACAGGCGTCGTACCGGCTTGGCGCAGCCGGCCGTCTCGTATATGCGGCGGAAGATCAGCTCGCCCTCGCGCCCGGAGTCGGTGGCGCACAGTATGGATGTGACGCTCTTATCCTTCATCAGCTTTTTGATCACATTAAATTGTTTTTTCGTTTTGGAAATGACCTTCAGCGGAATTTCGTCCGGCAGCATGGGCAGTTCCTTCAGCGTCCAGCGCTTATATTTTTCGTCGATATCCTCCGGCTCGGCCAGCGTCACCAGATGCCCCAGCGCCCAGGTAACGATGTAGCCGTTTCCCTCCAGATAGCCTTCCTTGCGGTTTTTTGCGCCCACCACCCGGGCGATGTCCCTTGCCACGGACGGTTTTTCCGCCACCACCAGCACCTGTCCCATGCATCCACCTCCCTTGCCGTTTTATTTCATTATACATGGTGTTGCCCTCCCCGACCAAGGACATTTTGCCGAAAAAAGGATATTGCCTGGAGAAAGGACCTGCGGATCTGCGGTTTTTTGCGGAACCTTGCCGCCCGGGACAAGCGTGAATATTTACACAAACATTCAAATATGCTATGCTTTGTATGCTATCGACGAATCAAAGCATGGGAGGAAGGCCGTATGCCCGTACGTATCAGCGATCTGTTTGCCCGAAAGAGGGCGGTTTACTCCCTGGAGGTGTTCCCGCCGAAGCCCACCGGCGACATTGCCGGCATCTACAGGGCGCTGCAGCAGATGAAGGACCTGTCCCCGGACTATGTCAGCGTCACCTACGGCGCCGGCGGCGGCGGCTCGGGCCGCACCATTGAGGTGGCGGCGCATATCAAGGATGCCTGCTCGCTTTTGCCCCTAGCGCACCTGACGGGCATCCACAACACGAAAGACGGCGTGCGGCGCACGCTGGACGAGCTTTCCATGATGGGTATCGGCAACGTACTGGCGCTGCGCGGCGATCTGGACCCGGACGAGCCTGCCGGAGAGTTCCGTTACGCGGCGGAGCTGATCGAGTTCATAAAAGCCTACCGTCCGGAGCTGCATATCAGCGCCGCCTGCTACCCGCAGGTGCATCCCGAAGCGGCCTCGCTGAAGGACGATCTACAGAACCTTAAGCGCAAGGTGGACGCAGGGGCGGACCATCTGATCAGCCAGCTTTTTTACGACAACGAAATGTTCTACGACTTCCTGTCCGACGTGCGCGGCATGGGCATCGAGGTGCCTATCTCAGCGGGCATTATGCCGGTGATCAATACCCGGCAGATCAAGCGGATCACCAGCCTTTGCGGCGCCACGCTGACGCCCAAGTTCCTGCGTGCCATGATGCGCTATCAGGACGACGCGCAGGCCATGCGCGATATCGGCATCACCTACGCCAGTGAGCAGATCATGGACCTTCTGGCCGCCGGGGTGTCCGGCATTCATCTTTATACCATGAACAAGCCGCTGGTGGCCGCCCGCATCACCCAGACCGTCCGGCGCGCGCTGGACAGCGTCAATGAACGCAAGGCGCCATGATGGATGTGTACGCGGAAGCCCTGCGGTACATGGGCGTACGGGGCGAGGCAACCGATGAGATCAAAGCGCTGGTGGAGCGCGCCATGCTCTGGGTGAAGGACGTCGCCCGGCCTAAGAACACGCTGGTGCGCGCGGATATTGCGGTGGAGCCCGGCGCAGTGTCGGCCTTTGGCCGGCGCTTTGCGTCCCGGGACCTGGCCGCCCATCTGGAGGGCTGCCGGGAGGCGGTATTTCTGGCCGCCACGCTGGGCATGCCGCTGGAGAGGGCCATGCGGAGCCTGCAGAGGCAGGATATGGCGCTGTCGGTGGCCGCCGACGCCTGCGCCACAGCCTTGATCGAGAGCGTTGCCGATGGCATCTGCGCCCGTCTGCAGCGAGAGGAAAGAGAGAGCGGGCATTTTCTCACCGCCCGCTTTTCCGTAGGGTACGGCGATTGGGACCTTTCCGACCAGAAGCACCTGATCGCCGTCACCGACGCCACCAGGCGCATCGGCGTGTATCTGACGACCGGCGGCATGATGATGCCGCAAAAGAGCGTTACCGCCGTTATGGGCATATCGGAAGAACCCCTGCGGGACCGCGAGTTTACCCTTTGCGACCGGACCTGCGAAACCTGCGCCTTATCCCGGCGCTGCATGTACAGGAGCGAAAAGTGAAACTGGATTTTGAACACATCTTCATATTCGACGGGGCCATGGGCACCATGCTGCAAAAGGGCGGTCTTTCACCTGGAGACAATCCCAGTCTCTGCTCGGTGACTCATCCCGAACTGGTGACGGAGGTCCACTACCGCTACATCCAGGCGGGCGCTATGGCCGCCACCATGAATACGTTTGTCTGCAACGATTTAAAGCTGGAGGGTACGGGCATCACCGTGGAGCAGCTCACCCGCGCCTCTGCCGACTGCGCCCGCTCGGCCATGGAGCGCGCGGGTAAAGCGGTGCTTCTGGTCTATGACATGGGCCCCACGGGAGCGCTTTTAAAACCTATGGGCCCCATGGAATTTGACGAGGCGGTGGCACTGTTCGCCCATCAGGCGGCGGCGGCGAAGGACGCGGGCGTCGATGCCATTTTAATCGAAACCATGAGCAGCCTTCTGGAAATGAAGGCGGCGGTTCTGGCGGTGAAGGAAAACACGGATCTGCCTGTTTTGTGCACCATGACGGTGGAAGAGGATGGCCGCACGTTCACCGGTTGCTGCATCGAGTCCATGGTGGAGGTGCTGGAAGGGCTTGGCGTCTCAGCGCTGGGCTTTAACTGCTCGGTGGGCCCGCAGCAGATGAAGGCGTTTGTGGAGCGCATGGCGCATCTGACGAACCTGCCCATTATGGTGCAGCCCAACGCAGGGCTTCCAAAGAGCGTGGACGGGCAGACCGTCTACGATATAGACGCCGGGGCGTTTGCCTCCGCCATGGCGGAGATTGTGGACGCCGGCGCCGCTATAGTGGGCGGCTGCTGCGGCACCGACGAGCAGTTTATACGCGCTCTTTCCGGGGCTGTGGGCAATAAGGCGCCTGAGAAGCGCAGCGTTTCCCGTCCGCCAGCCGTCTGCACCGCCACCCGATGGGTCACGCTGGACCAGGTCCGCGCGGTGGGCGAGCGGATCAACCCCACCGGCAAAAAGCTCTTTCAGCAGGCGCTTCGTCAGGGCGATATGGACTATATCGTCAATCAGGCGCTGGAGCAGGTGGCCTCCGGGGCCGAAATCCTGGATGTGAACGTGGGCCTTCCGGACATTGACGAGCCGGATATGATGCAGAAGGTCATGCAGGCGATATCCGAAGTGGCCGACGTGCCGCTGATGTTCGACTCCTCCAATCCCCGGGCCATTGAGGCGGCGCTCCGCCGCTTTGAGGGCAAGGCCATCATCAACTCGGTCAACGGGGAGAAAAAGAGCATGGACAGCGTGCTGCCGCTGGCCAAGAAGTACGGCGCGGCGGTAGTGGGCCTGTGCATGGACGAACAGGGCATCCCCAAAACCAGGCAGGCCCGCATCGGCATCGCCGAGCGCATCATTGAAGAAGCCCGCACCTACGGCATCGATAAGAAGGACATCATCATCGACTGCCTGACTCTTACGGTGTCCGCCGAAAGCGACCAGGCGGTGGAGACACTGGCGGCGGTGCGGCATATGCGCGAGAAGATCGGCGTGGCCACCACGCTGGGGGTGTCCAACATTTCCTTCGGACTTCCCTCAAGGGAAACCCTGAACAAGACGTTTTTGGCCATGGCGCTTGAAGCGGGACTGACACTGCCGATTATCAATCCCTCCGCCATGATGGATATGGTGTCGGCCTACCGGGTGCTGGCGAACCGGGATGAAAATGCCGGGCAGTACATCGGGCGGTTTGCCGGCGCCAGAAAGAGCAGAGCCGAGGACAAACCTGCGGCAGCATTGTCTCTGGCCGATGTGATTGCCAGCGGCTGGACATCCAGCGCGGCGGACGCGGCTAAAGCCGCCCTTGCCGAAAACCCTGCTATGGACGTGGTGGAAAAGATCATCATCCCGTCCCTGGACGAGGTGGGCAGGCGCTTTGAAAAGGGCAAGATTTTCCTGCCGCAGCTGATGCAGTCGGCCCAGACCGTGCAGCGGG
>JBMNQS010000060.1:0-13141 GCA_050944255.1 Christensenellales bacterium
CACCAAACGGGCATCGGCGCCCTGATGGAGGAGCTGATCCGCCAGGGGCAGATCAAGTTCGTGCTGGACATCACTCCGGGAGAGATATCGCGGCACAACTATTTCCCGTCGTCCAAGCTGGCGCCGGGGGAGCGGTTCACCGCAGCTTTTGACACCGGCGTGCCCAATATCAGCGCCCCGGGCGGCCTGGACCAGATCCCCACGTCCATCGCCCCGCAGAACATACCCAAAGACATGCTGGAGGGTTACGTCAGCGGCGAGAGGGTCTCCTACCGCGATACGAAAAAACCGTACGCGCACAACATGTCCACCACCATCGTGGCCCCGACGCTTCAGGAGAACCGGGACATGGCCCTGGAGATTATCCGCAAGCTCAACACGGCCAAGGGCCCGTCTGTGTTTCTGATGCCGATGCAGGGCTGGTCGGCGTATGACCAGACGGCGGCCCACGCGGCCGTTTCCAGGCGCATGGGCTGGATGGCCGGCGACGACGGCCCGGTCTGGATCGCCGACGAGGCGAATCCCGCCTGGTCGCGGCGCGCGGCGGATATGTGGCAGGTGCTGGAGGAAAACTGGGACCGCGGCAATCCCCACATCGACATCATTCAGCTGGATATGCACATCCTGGACGAGGCGTTTTCCCGGCTCGTCTGCACAATCATCGACGATATGCTGGCAGGCGCCTGGAAGCCGGGCCTGTACCGGCAGATGGAGGACGTACTCAAATAAAACACAGATACGGAGGAAGCACCATGAGCAATAAGGATACTCTGTTGGCACAGCCGCTGAAAATCGGGCCGAGAACGGCGGTCAACCGTTTCGCCATCAACGCGATGGAGTGCTGCGACGCGGATGAAAACGGCAACCTGACCGAAAAATCACTGGAGCGCTACAGCAATCTGTTCAGGGGCAATGCGGGCTTCATCGATTTTGAATCCATCACCATGCAGTATGAGAGCCGCGCCCGCGACAAACAGATCAGCATCGCGCCGGACAATTACGATGCCATGGGCAGATTCATCCGCCAGATGAAGGACATCAACGACAAACCTCTTTTGATCTTCCAGCTCAACCATTCCGGAGAGATTTCCGACGACGAATTTTCCCAGCGCATCTGCGTAAAGCCGCTGCCCGGCTGGGAGGGACAGATGGTCAGCGAGGCGTACATCGATCAGGTCATCGAGGATTTCGTGGTGGCTGCCAAGGCGCTCTACGACATGGGCGCCGACGGTGTGGACCTGAAGCTGTCCCACGGCTATCTGGGCACGCAGATGCTGCGCCCGTACAACGACCGAAACTGGAAGTACGGCGGAAGCTGGCAGAACAGGAGCCGTTTTGCCTTCGAGATGTTTGAACGCGTCCGCAAGGAGATTCCCGACAAAAACTTTTTGCTGGGTTCCAAGGTCTCCATGTGGGAGAAGTTCCCGGGCGGCTTCGGCTGCGAAAGCCCCACCAGCCCCGTGATGGACCTGAGCGAACCCATCGATCTGGTCAAGGGGCTCCAGGAGCGCGGCGCCAGCTACATCCTTCAATCCACCGGCAACTGCCGCATCACCAACTGGGAGCATATGCCCAACCCCATGAAGCCCGACGACGTGTACATGCACTTTACCATGTCCAAGATCATCAAGGACAACCTCAAGCCCGAGACCGTGGTCATCGGTTCGGCCTACTCCCTGCTCAGCGACGGCCGCAGCGACCTGCAGGGGGTCACGCCGCAGCAAAAGACGCTGACCTACTGGGGCAATTACAATATCGAGCACGGCATTACCGACATGATCGCACTGGGTCGCCAGTCTCTGGCCGATCCGCTGCTTCCGGCCAAGTACGAGCAGGACCGCGATGACGAAATCCATTGGTGCACCGCCTGCGGCCTGTGCGGCAAGCTGCTGCGCAGCCAGAACAATGTGGGCTGCGTCGTCTACAATCCCCCCTATACCCGGCTGCTCAAAAAGCTGCGTGCGGCGGGCCAGAAAATAGGGTAAACTATTGTCAGTGACATAAAAAGGCGGAAAGGAGGCAAAATCAATGAAACTGGGCGTATTGTCCACCCCGTTCAGCTCCCTGGACCTGGAGTCCTGCCTGAAGGAGGTTTCCGCCCTGGGCCTTCAGGCGGTGGAACTGCACGCCAAGGGGCCCATCGGGCAGAACATCCTGAAACTGCCGGAACTGCTCTCGGGCGACGCCCGGGCCAAAGAGATACGCGCGCTGCTTGAAAAGTACAATATCGAGATCAGCGCCATCGGCGGCAGCGGCAACCCCGTCCATCCCGACCCGGATATCCGGGCGCGCGACCGCAAAATCTTCGGGGACGCGCTGATCGTGGCGGAAAAGCTGGGCGTCAAGCGCGTCATCACGTTCTCCGGCTGCCCCGGCGATCCCTCCGGCTCAAAATACCCCAACTGGGTCACCTGCCCGTGGCCGGAGGAATACCTGGGCATCCTCAAATACCAGTGGGAGGACGTGCTGATTCCGTACTGGCAGCAGGCGTCCCAAAAGGCGAAGGATCACGGCGTGGAGATGATCTGCATCGAGATGCATCCCGGCTTTTGCGTCTACAACCCCGAGACGCTGCTGAAGCTGCGCCACGCGGCCGGGGATAACATCGGGGCTAACTTCGACCCGAGCCACCTGTTCTGGCAGGGCATCGACATCGTGGAGGCCATCCGCATGCTCCAGGGCGTGATCTACCACTTCCACGCCAAGGATACGAAGGTGGACCGGAGAAACGTGGCGCGAAACGGCGTCATCGACACGAAGCATTACGGCGACGAGATCAACCGTTCCTGGCTCTTTCGCACCGTGGGCTACGGAAACGGCGAGGAGACCTGGAAAGAAATTGTCAGCAACCTGCGCATGACGGGCTACGACTATGTCATGAGCATCGAGCATGAGGACAGCCTGATGAGTTCGGCCGAGGGCCTGAAAAAGGCTGTGGCGTTCCTCAAGAACGTCATCATCACCGAGCCCAAGGGCGCCATGTGGTGGGCCTGAACCAAATCGGTTCATTTGTCGTCCACAGGTGTTTTATCTTTCATAATCACTCTGCAAAGGCCTGCGCGCAAACCCCGGCGCGGGCCTTTGCGCGGTCTTTAAAACTTGAAAAACGGTATGCGATCAGTTAAGATAAATTAAATTTTATTTTTGCGTATGTTTTGAGACGCAGGCCCTGCGCGGCATGTTTAAAACCGTCAAAAAACGCGCAATGATAATTTGTTTACCGTTTACAATTCAGGCTGCATTCCATATGCGATTTTAATTTTATAAGATAGATCCAATTTGGGATAAGCCGCACGGAGGTACCGATGAAACCTACTGCACACCCAGGCGCGAAAGACGCCGAAGCTCAAAGCGCCGCCAATAAACCCGTATCCCCCGCGCTGCGGCGCGCCTGCCGCATAGCGGGCGTCCTGCTGCTGGCGGCGGCGGTGCTTTTCGGTTCGTACAGGCTTTTTCTGGACCCGTATCGAGGCACGGTGGAATCCTTTTCCTTCAGCCAACCCCTTGATCAGACGCTGTCCAAAGAGCAGGCGCTGGACGATCTTGCGCTGATGATGCGCTATCTTGAGCAGCGGCATCCCGCCTGCATCAAGGGCGTGCCCGAAGACGTTTCGCGCCGGTACCGGCAGGAAGCGGAGGCGCTGCCCGAGAAGGTCACCGTGCTGGAGCTGTGGCGCGCCACGGCCGCCGTCATGGCGCGCGTGGGCGATGCCCACACCGGCGTGGGGTATATGACGCAGGACCCGTCGAGGCTGCCGGCGGAGTTTGAAATGCAGGGCGGCGTCCTGTACATGCTTTTGGAGGATCAGCCTGCCCGCGTGCTGGAGATCGGGGGCATGCCTCCGCAGACGCTCTTTGAAGCGTTCGCGGACCGGTTCTCCTACGAGCAGGAAAGCTACGCGCATTACCGGTTTGCGCAAAGGCTTGCCTACAGGGCGCATCTCGCCTTTATGGGCGTGCAGACTGCCGGGGACGGCGTTGAAATCACTTATGAAACGCCGGAGGGCCGGCAGAGCGCGCTGTATGCGTTTGCCCTGCCGGATGAAGACGATGCAGCGCGGCAGGAGCCCTTCGTATCCTACGAGATCGACGCCGGGCAGGGCTTGGGCACCCTCTATCTACGCGCGTGCGTATACGACGATGAGTACCGCTTTGTGCTCAAGGACTTTTTTACCCAGGTGAAGCGGGACGGCATCGGGCATGTGGCGGTGGATCTGCGGGGAAACGGCGGCGGCAACTCGCGGGTGATAGATGAATTCATGCGGTATCTGAATGTAGACATGTACTATACATACGGAGGCGTGGATGTGCGCTACGGGCCGTACCTGTGGAAAAACGCCCGCCGGGAGAAGCATAACAGACGTTACGACGACCTGACGTTCGGCGGCGAGGTCTACGCGCTGACCTCCGTGGACACCTTCAGTTCGGCGCTTGATTTTGCCACGGCGATTCAGGACAACGGGATCGGAAGGATCATCGGCGAAACGCCCGGGGGCATGCCTGCCACCTATGGCGACGTCCTGCGGTTCCAACTGCCCGAGAGCGGGCTTGCCGTCAGCGTATCGTATAAGTATTTCGGCCGGATTGATCAGCAAAAGAGCCATCTGCCGCTGATCCCGGACATCTCCTGCGATGCCCGGGAAGCATATGGCGTGCTGTTGGATTACATCCCGGATTGATGCGGGAAGATGCCTTTTTGCGCGGCTTCATAGCCGGCGGTTCCGATGCTTCGTCCCAATAAAGATGCCTGCGGGCATCTTTTTTCGTATCCCTCAGATCATTTTTCCACCTTGGCTTCATCCACCTGTTTTTTTAGATATTTTTGAATTTTTTCAAAAAAACGCTTGCTTATGACGTTACGTAATGAGTTATACTGTACTCGAGGTGATGAAACATGGATCATGAACGGCTGTTTACCGTGGGTGAGCTGGCAAAGCGGTGCGGCGTGACGGTGCGCACGCTGCAGTTTTACGACCGCAGCGGCCTTCTGACGCCCAGCCGCCATTCCGACGGCGGCCGGCGGCTCTACGGCATGGATGACATGCTTCGCCTGCAGCAGATTTTGTTTTACAAGGGATTCGGCTTTTCGCTTGAGGAGATCCGCGATCGTCTGATGGACATCGCCTCGGCGCAGGACTTTGCCGATGTACTGCTCAGGCAGAGGCATCTGGTGGAAAAGCAGATCGAGTACCTGAGGGAGACGGTAGCCCTGATGGACAAAACCGCTGAGGAAATCCGTAGTGACGGGGACATTTCCATGGACATGGTGGTGGCGATACTCTCGGCCACCAAGCAGGGCAATTTCTTTGCCTTTGTCATGAAATATTTTGAGCGCGAAGAGCTGGAGGCGCTGATAGCCACAGCCGGCTCGCATGCCGGCGCGGACCTGCCGGGCGATGTCTGGACGCAGCTATTGCTGCGCCTGAAGGCGCTGCACGGCGGCGGCGAGGACCCGCAGGGGCCGAAGGGTCAGCAACTGGCCAAAGACTGGTGGGATATGGTGATGATGCTCACCGGCGGCGATCCACAGCTGGTTTCCTCGGTGCTGAAGGTGGGCGGCGATATGGAAAGCTGGCCGCAGGAAGTCGGGGACGTGAAGACGGCGATACAGGAATTTCTCTCGCCGGCGCTGGGCCACTATTTTATTCAGCAGGGCATTGCGTTGCCCGGGATGGAGGATAAAGAAAAATGAGAACACCCATTTTGACGGTACGGGATCTGGTGAAAAGGTACGGGCCGGTCACGGCGGTGGACGGCGTCAGCTTTGACGTATATCCCGGCGAGGTATTCGGGCTTTTGGGGCCCAACGGGGCCGGAAAGACGACGGCGCTGGAATGCGTGGAAGGGCTGCGGGTGCCCAGCGCCGGCAGCATCGCCGTTGACGGACTGCATCCCAAGCGGGACAGCCGGCGCCTGAGAAGGGTGCTGGGCGTACAGCTTCAGGCGTCCGCGCTGCCCGAGACCATGTTGGCCGGGGAGGCCATGGCGCTGGTATGCGCGTGGCACGGCGTGAAGACCCGGCAGGACCTGCTGGAGCGCTTCGGAATGTTAGAATTAAAAAACAGGCCGTTCGGCAAGATGTCCACAGGCCAGAAGCGCAGGCTGCAATTGGCTCTGGCGCTGGCGGGCAACCCGAAGATTGTGGTACTCGATGAACCTACGGCGGGGGTGGACGTACAGGGCCGGGCGGAACTGCACGGCGCCATACGCGAGCTGAAGGCCGCGGGAGTGACGCTGATCTTGGCCACCCACGACATGGCGGAGGCGGAAACACTGTGCGACCGCATCGCCATTCTCATCGGCGGCAGGCTGGCTACGCTGGGCACGCCGGAGCAGGTGACGGCGGCCGGCAGCGCGCAGACGCGCATCACGGTGCGCACGCGCCGCGGCAGCCTTTTGAGGCAGGGTGATATCCGGCTGTCCACTTATCTGCGGGAGGCGGAGGGCTTCGCCCAGTGGCTGTGCCGGGACACGGCGCCGGCGGTCATGGAGCTTTTGAGCGCGGCCGTCGAGGCGGAGGATCCGGTGGAGGATCTTCGGGTGGAGCGCCCGTCGCTGGAGGAACGTTTTCTTGAAATGGTGGAAGGAGGAAAATCCGCATGAAGGCATTGATGAAACATCTTGGTATACAGCTGCGCGTGGACGCGCGGGATAAGGGCACGCTGCTGGTTTTTTACATCGTGCCGCTGGTGTTCTACGCGGTGATGGGGGTGGTGTTTTCATCGGTCACACCGCAGATGAAGCAGACGCTGCCCGCCACCATGGCGATCTTTTCGGTGACCATGGGCGCGGTGATCGGCATACCGCCGGCGCTGGTGAAGATGCGCGAAGCGGGCGTGCTGCGGGCCTACCGGGTAAGCGGTGTGCCGGGCGCCTGCGTGCTTTTGGCCATCGGCGTCAGCGCGCTGGTCCACCTGTGCGTGGTGGCGCTGGTCATCTGCCTTTCCGCCCCGGCGCTCTTCGGCGCGCAGGCGCCGCCTGATGCCATGGGGTTTGCCGCCGTACTGGCAGCGGTGCTGTTCTCCAGCGTGGCGCTGGGGCTTTTCATCGGCGTGACGGCTAAAAGCCAGGCGGTGGCCATGATGCTTTCCCAGGCGCTGTTCATGCCCTCGCTGATGCTCAGCGGCATCATGTTCCCCGTGGATTTATTGCCCCAGCCGCTGATGCACCTGGGCCGCGCCTTTCCCGCCGCCCACGCCATGCGGGCGTTCAGCACGCTGGCCTACGCGCAGGCACCGGATTTTGGCGCGGCGCTGCCGCTGTTTGCGGTGCTGGGCATGGGTCTTGCGGCCCTGGCGCTTGCGGTATGGCGGTTCGGTAAAATCACGTGGGTCAATTGATTGCAGGCTTCATCCGGGTCCGCCTGCGCCGCATGGTACCGGCGGGCCCGATACCGGTTCCCATAAAAATATATAAAGGAGACGCAGCATGGATAAAGTGAAAATTCTCGTACGCCAAAAGCCAATGCCCGCCTTCCTGGCGCTCACTTTCCTGATCTCATGGGCCGTATGGGGCCTGTCGCCGTTTGTTGCCGGCGGCGAGGATATTAAGAGAATCCTCGATACGCTGGGGGCCTTCGGCCCGGCGCTGGCGGCGCTGGCCATAAGCGCCGCGGCGGTTACGGATACCCGAAGGAGGGTTTCCCCGAAGTACTGGCTCGTATTGGCGGCGCTGTTTATTGCCGCGCTGACCGTCAATATCCTATCGCTGGAAACCGTGCTGAGCATACAGGGACGGCCTGCGGTTTACATCCTTTTGGGCATCATGGCGCTGCTTTCGGCCGTGCTGCTGGCGGGGCTGCTGTCCCGCAACGGGGGCGTGAGAAAGCTTCTTGGTCCCTTCACGCGCTGGAAGACGGGCCTTCGGTGGTATTTTGCCGCCCTGCTTCTGTTTCCCTGCGCGCAGCTTCTGGGCACGCTCATCGACGTGCTGCTTGGCGCGCAATTTGATTTCGCCTTCTACGCTGGGCCGCCGCACCGCTTCATATACAGGTTCGTCATTGGTTTCGCCGCCATGCTGCTCTTCGGCGGCGCTTTAAACGAGGAGCCGGGCTGGCGCGGGTTCGCGCTGCCGAGGCTTTTGGGAAAGTACAGCCCCCTTACCGCCAGTATCATCCTTGGGTTCGTATGGTCGCTATGGCACGCCCCGCTTCATTTTAACGGGTTTTATGCCGACGGCCTGGCGGGGTTTCTTACAAGGTTCATCTGGAACATCCCCCTGAGCGTATTGTTTACATGGATTTATACAAAGACCAGAGGGAGCCTCATCCACGTGACGCTGCTGCATACCGGCGTCAACACCACGGGCCTTCTGATTCCGGTGATGCCCCGCGCGGGGATGATCATGGTGGGCATTCTGGTGGTCATTCTCGCCGTCGTCATCATTTCGGACAGGATGTGGGTAAAGACGCGGGAGGATTTTTCATGCCGGGGCCAGGACGGCGGATAGTATTTAAAGGAGGAAAAAAACAGTGAGAAAAGTCATTATCGTAGGCGCGGGGATCGCCGGCCTTTCGGCGGGCGTTTACGCGCAGCAGAGCGGATTTGACACGACCATTTTGGAAATGCACGCCATTCCCGGCGGCAACTGCACCAGCTGGCGGCGCAGGGGGTACCTGTTTGAGGGCGGTCTTCACTGGCTGACGGGCTCGGACGCAAAACAGCCCCTCCACAAGGTTTGGAGGAATCTGGGCGCCATCGATGAAACCACAAAGATTTTTACGCGCGACCCGTTTTTCGTCCTGGATCATCAGGGGCAGCAGGTGTGCCTCTACAGAGATCCCGACCGGCTCAGGGAGCATCTCATCGGCATCTCGCCGGAGGATGAGAAGGCCATCTGCGCCCTATGCGCGGATATCAAACGATTTGCTAAAATGTCCATGCCGGTGATGGACATCAAGGGCGTTCGGGTCACGGAAAAAAGCGGCATGCCGCTTTCGGCGCTCTTTTCCATGCTGCCCGCAGTGGGGAAATTATCCCGGTACGGCAAGCTGCCGGTTGACGAGTATGCGCAGCGTTTCCAGTGCCCCGCCATACGGGAGCTTCTCCACAATGTAGTCGGCGAAACGTTTCCGGCCACCGCCATGTTTTTTACACTGGGCACGCTGGCATCTGGCGACGGCGGCTATCTGGAGGGCGGCTCCCTGGAAATGACCCGGAAAATGGCCGATCGCTTTACTTCCCTGGGCGGTGAAATACGGTACTCGACCCGTGTGCAGAAGGTGCTTGCGCAGGACGGGAAGGCTATCGGTGTCATAGCGGACGGCGAGAGGCTGCCGGCGGACGCCGTCATCGTAACGGCGGACACGCGCTCGGCCATCGACGCATTGTTTGAAGGGCCGCTGGAAGAATCGTGGACGGACAGGATGCGCGCTCAAACCAAGCCCATGGTGTGCACGTTTATCAGCCTTGGCGTGGCGGCGGATCTATCGGATCTGCCCGGGAGCATGGTCTTTTCACCGCAGGAGCCGCTTGTATATGCCGGGAAGGAGCATGCCGCGCTGAGCTTCACGCATTACGCCGCGTACGACGGCTACGCGCCGCAGGGATGCACCGCCATGACGGTGATCCTGATGGGCGACACCTATGCATACTGGCGCGCACAGAGAGAGGCCGGCCGCTATGAGGAAGAAAAACAGCGCATTGCCGGCGAAGTTATAGGGCGCCTGGAGCAATACATACCGAAAATCAAAGGTAAAATCGCGGTGACGGACGTGGCCACGCCGCTCACCTACGAGCGCTACTGCGGCACGTATCACGGCTCATGGATGACGCTGACGGATACAGGCGACAAGATGACGCCCTACCCCACCGCTTCGGAAAGCATAAAGCATCTTTACTTTGCGGGGCAGCGGATGCAGCCGCCGGGCGGGCTGCCCGTCGCCGCGGATTCGGGGCGCAGGGCGGCGCAGCATCTGTGCAGGGATATGGATGCGGTGTTTCAGGGGATGGTCTGATCATTGAGCGTAAAATCAAATGGAGAGAAAGCAGAAAGGGGCATGCATATGGACACAAAAAACACGAGCCCGGCACCGGGCAAGGCGCGGATAGGCATCTTCATTCTTCTGGCCGTTTATCTTTTTGCCATGCTGCCGGTTACAGGGGTTTTCCCCTGCGGCAGGCGCGGCGTAAAGGGGGCGTCCCTGGAGGGCTTCACGGCGCACATGGACCAAAGGGTGAAGACGCTGATGAAGCGGTACCGCATCCCCGGCGCCAGCGTCGCGCTTGTTGAGGGCGGCCAGATCGTCTGGACAAAGGCGTACGGCTACGCCGAGCTTGAAACCGGAAGGCCACTGACCCCGGACACGCCCATGCGGGTGCAGTCCATAGCCAAGTCCGTCACCGCGTGGGGGGTCATGAAACTGGTGGAACAAGGCAAAATAGAGCTGGACAGCCCGGCGGCGCGGTATATGAAGAACTGGACGTTCCCAAAGTCCGAATTTGCGGCGCAGGACGTGACGGTCCGGCAGCTTTTGAACCATACCTCCGGACTGCCGCTGGGGGATGTCTTTACCATTTACGCCCCGACGCAAGAGGTACCTTCGCTTCAGGAGAGCCTGGGCAGGCAGGCGGTGCTCATGCGGGAGCCCGGGACTGCCTTTTATTACTCCAACACGGGCTACAATTTGCTGGAGCTGCTGGTCCAGGAGGTCACCGGCCAAGATTTCGCCGAATATATGCGGCAGGAGGTCTTGCTTCCGCTGGGCATGGAGCATTCGAATTTTGACTGGAGCGAGGCGCTTGACCCGCCCGTTCCCACGGGATATGATCTGGGCGGCGACGCCGTGCCGGTGTATGTCTTTGCGGAAAAGGGGTCGGGCGGCCTGTTCGCGTCGGCAGAGGATATCGCCCGGTTCATTGCCGCGGGAATGACGGATTTTTCCGACAACCCCGTGCTCGGCCCTGAAAGCATCGATCAATTGCATACCCCGTCCAGCCGGAAGATAGGCGTGTACAATCTCGTATTTGACGCCTACGGGCTGGGGCATTATATCGAGGCGCTGCCAAACGGCAGGCGCGCCGTTTCCCACGGAGGGCAGGGAACCGGCATCATGACGCATTTTCACGCCGTCCCCGAGACGGGGGACGGGATTGTGATTTTAACCAACAGCCAGAGAAGCTGGCCGTTCATCGCGTACCTGCTGAGCGACTGGGCTCAGTGGCGCGGATTTCCCACGGTGGGCATGGGCCGGATCATCTGGGGCAAGTACGGCCTGTGGGCGTTTGTCGGCGTCATCTGGTCTGCCGCACTGCTTTTGGTCCTGCAATTGATCACGCGGGGCATGCGGCGCAAAGAGGCGCCATCCCCCAAAAGACGGCGCCTGTGGCGATTGGTACAGCTTGTGGCGGGGACCGTCATATTGGCCATTCTGGCGTGGTGCGTAAGTCAAAAGTATCTTTTCATCACATCGGTATTTCCCATCGCTTCGGTGGCGCTGGGTATCTGTATGTTTGCGCTGGCCGTCGTCCTGCTGCTGTCGGCGCTGCTCCCGGCAAAGAGACGGGAAAACCATGCGGCCGGAGAGGACCGATAAAAACCGGGCGCGGCTGCCGGCTTACTGAGCGTCCGCGCGCTGTGAATTCTGCACAGGGCCGGGGCCGTGAACATTCCGTCGGCGTCCTTGAGGAGATTCAAAAATAAAAGGCCCGGTCCGAAACGACGGGCCGGGCCTGAGTGAAACGATTTTACGAATCGCCTTTCTCGAAAAACCTTTTTTTGATAAAGACGGCGCCAATCCACAGGGCGGCCACAATCAGGACCGCGGCGGTGATCAGCGCATAGGTGTCGAAGTACACCGCTATGGACTCCCAGGCGTTGCCGGCCATTCTGCCCAGGAACACCAGCACCACATTCCAGATCAGTGTACCCACCGCGGTCAGGGGCAAAAAGATTTTCAGCGGCATCCTGGCAATGCCGGCGGGAACGGAGATCAGGCTGCGGACAATGGGGATGAACCGGCAGAAGAAAACGGTTTTAGGGCCATGCCTGGCAAACCATGCCTCCGCTTTTTGGACGTCCTCCTTTTTCAGGTGCAGCGCCTTTCCCAGCCTGCTTTCAAACAGCCGCTGCAGACGCTGCGCCCCCAGCGCCCTGCCTACGACATAAAATACAGACGTGCCGGCAATCGATCCGAGGGTGGCCGCGGCGGTCACGCCCCATATGTTCATGGTGCTGAACGTGGTCATGAATCCGCTGAAGGTCAGAATGATTTCCGAAGGAATCGGGGGAAAAATATTTTCAATGGCGATCAGCAGAAACACGCCGATGTAGCCGAAGCGATTGATGATGTCGATGATGATCTGTTCCATATAATCTCCCAGGTAAAATTATAAGCCGATGCCCGATGCGGTGAAGCATCCATGCGCAAGGGGAACGTTTGAGGTCCCTGCAGGTACGCCCTCCTACAGGAATCTTTCCACGATCCGCGCCGTCTCTTTCCAGTCGCGGGTCAGCCGGGCCAGATGCACCTTGCCCTGCCGGGTGATCCGAAAGTATTTTCTTCGCCCATCGCCTGTTTCGCCGCCTTGGTAAGGCTCGATGGCCTTTAGGCCTTCCAACCGCTTGAGCGCAAGATACATGGTGGCCTCCAGCATCTCAAAGGCGCCCCCGGTCTGCGCTTTGATGGTCCTTGAAATTCCGTAGCCATAGTTATCCTGCCGGTTCAGAACGCTCAGTATCAGCATATCGACCGTGCCTTTGAGCATCTCCTTATTCAAACGATCTTCACCCCGGAACACTTCACACAATAAGGTACATAATGAGTCGATCATAGCACAGCTACTTAATGATGTAAAGTACAGCGGGAAATCATCCTGCGCTTATACGCCTTTATCCTTTTATAGCATGCGCAGCTTTTTAAAGGCCCATTTTGCGCTCTAAAATGACGCCAAGGGCCACGGCAGAGCGGCATTTTTACAGGCTGTCCAAACAGAAAGCCCCTCAAAAAGGGGCTCAGACTGTCAAAAAAGTCCCTTTGGGGGTTATTAGGGGGCCAAAGCTCCCTAATTTAAATTCCGTGGGCAAGGGCGACATGTGCGGCCGCAGCCCACTCCTTTCAGGGTTTTCCGGCCGCTGCAAAAACCGATGAGAGGTTTTTGCAGCAGGAAAAGCCCTGGCAGATCCGTCAAAAAACATCGTTTTT
>JBMNQS010000061.1:0-13029 GCA_050944255.1 Christensenellales bacterium
TCATCAAAGGTATCATCAAACCATTTTTGATACATTTCCGCAAAGGTTATTTTGGACATTTGCAGGTCATACGGGTTATCATTATATGCGGCAAGTGCTTGAAGTGCCTGTTCACGGGTTTTATAGTAACCTATTGTGTTCGTATATGCCCTCCACGTTTAAGATTTTTTGGACCAGTTCTTCCGTTATCCAGATGCGTTCAGAAGATTCAGTGGAATAATCCACATCCAGCGTAAAGCTGCTTTGCAGTTGTTGTTTTATATCCTTCAGCGCAGTCTGTGTTCCTGAATAAATCAGCACGCTGGAGAAAAGCAGCGTCGAGATAAGGATCATGATGAATAACAGCAATACGCTCTTTCCCTTTTTCCGCGTGATATGCAGCCACGCTCTTTTTATTGCATTCATATTGTTCCTCCTATGCCGGACAAAAAGTGAAACGGAAATTGTATGTAAAATAGACCTTAGAAGACGGCGTTTCTGCGGGCAAAGAAGCACCGCATCCCTCAAGAACGTGCGGCAAAAGTATTTTGTTTCATCCAAATGCTGTCTTTATTATACCACGTTATCGTGATAATGCCAGCGTGTTTTGGGCGGCATGAACG
The DNA here is from genome assembly GCA_050944255.1 of Christensenellales bacterium. Classification (GTDB taxonomy): domain Bacteria; phylum Bacillota; class Clostridia; order Christensenellales; family Maliibacteriaceae; genus JBMNQS01. Next base: position 603 of record JBMNQS010000061.1, read on the forward strand.
GCGTGCGTATATTGGACCGCAGGATCGACAGCAAAACCGCCGTCAGTAAAATGATGCGGCCGCGGTCTGTGCAATTGCGCCAAAGCAGCGCCGTCCGGTCACAGCGGCCGGCTCTGCTTGTGAATAATCACTAAATCTGGGGATCATCCGGGTGCAGCATCGTTGCTATCACTTTTTCCAGCACATTATCATCCCAGATTTTTCGCCAGTCCTCTCTGAGTACCAGCCGGTTTCCGATACCCATAGCAACCTTGCAGGCATCCGACACCGGCGGGTTTCCCGGCAGATAACCGAGAAAATTTGCGGTCAGGTTATAAATATGCCCCGTCAAAAATGAAACCGCCGCTTCCTTGGGCGTCCCTTTTTCCACAGCCTTCTCAACCGTCTCGGCCATCGCATAAAGACAAGTGGCCCCCAGTATTTCAACCAGCGTAGGTTCAAGGAAAGCGATCTGCTCGGTAGTCAGCACATATGCGTTGACAACAGGCGCATACATCTGTTTTGCCACCTCTACGCATTGTGCAAACAGATCGTCGTCTCCCTGGATTTTGGACATCACGATATCCTGCTTGCCGCCGCAGCCGCCGAAACGATCCTGGCGGGCCTCATAAGTATCCTGATCAAGGAAATAGGACGGATGGCAGGGATGTGCCACCGCAAATGTACAGTCGTCTCGCATAATCAATTCTTTGGCAACTGCCGCAGCAGGGTCCAAGATAATCAGTGCCGTACCTGGACGCATCATCGCTACATACTGCTCCGAAAGCTTTCTGATCAACGTATCGGGTACGGCAAAGACAATAATTTCCGCGGTTTCAAACGCTTCTTCGGCCGAAACTACATCCAATCCCCGTTTTTTAATGTGCTCAATGCCCCGCGGCGAATTCTCCACAAGATACAAATCGAAGCCATCCGCCAACGCTAAATTATTGCTGGTGCGGGTACCCATTTTTCCGCCGGCGCCAATTACCGCTACCTTTATTTTTGCCATACCTGTCACTCTCTTTCTTTATTTAAGTTCAAACGCCACCCGGTCCGAAATGCTTCCATGTCTCAAACCAGTCGGCAGGTTCCTTCAGTGCATGCTCCTTATATTATCAAGAGCCCTTTAATAGTTCTATTATAAGAATTAAATATCTGCACGTATGAACACCTGATTTGTCATTATTTCGAAGTTTTTTTTAATTATAGCATAGGGATTTTTATTTGGTAAGTAGAACCCTGTAGTTCCTAAGGAGTTCCTGCTACGTGAACAGCGAAGTTTCTCGCTGCCAAGTGAAAGACAAGACGGGATTATCATAGAATGATCGGGATTGGAAACTTTTTAAAATCGTAAAAATGAACTTTGAGACAGATACCGTTAAGCCTGATTAAAAACAAAAATATATATTGCGATTGAATACATATCGAAAATAGCACAAAAGAACGCTTGACTATAATCGAGCAGTCATTATAATAAAATTTACGCGATAAAATAAAGTGAATCTATTAGAAAGGGCAAGTATGAATACGATTTTTGCAAATCATACGGGAATCAATATATGAATGACACCAGAGAAACAAATAAGCAAGATAAAGTCATACGGATTTTATCTCCCCTTGACAACCGTCTGCTGGGCAGTGTAAAGGCCATGTCAACAAAAGACGTTGACATAGAGATCGAGAAAGCAAAAAATGCATTCAATGCCTGGAAAGAAATGCCGTTAAGCCAAAGGGCGGAAATCATGTATAAAGCGGCGGATCTATTGGTCGCTAATATGGACAGGCTGGCGAAATTACTGCTGATGGAAGTGGGAAAAGACCAGAAAAGCGCATCGGCGGAGGTCACGCGAACCGCTGATTTTATCCGGTTCACCGCTGATACGGCAAAGGGCATTCACGGGGAGAGCATCCAGGGAGATACTTTCTCCGGATTCAGCAAAGAGCGGTTTGCAGTGGTCAACAGGGAGCCGGTAGGGGTGGTTCTTGCCATCTCTCCCTTTAATTATCCCATCAATCTGGCAGCTTCAAAGATTGCGCCGGCCCTTGTTTCAGGCAATACGGTGGTATTCAAGCCCGCAACGACGGGAAGTCTTTGCGGTATTGAGCTGGCTGATATTTTTGCGCAGGCCGGTCTCCCAAAAGGCGTATTGACCGTTGTGACCGGAAAAGGCAGTGAAATCGGAGATTACATCGTGACCCATCCGGACATTCATTTTATTAACTTTACAGGCAGCACCGAGGTGGGTCTTGATATATCCGCCAAAGCCCATATGGTGCCCCTTCTTATGGAGCTTGGCGGTAAAGACGCAGCCATCATATTAAAAGACGCCGACTTGCCTTTTGCAGCGAAAAATATAGTGGCGGGCGCTTTTTCCTACTCCGGACAGCGCTGCACGGCTGTGAAAAGAATACTGGTGCTGAACGATGTCGCCGATGAACTGATACGGTATCTGAAAGAGGAAATCGAAAAACTTAAGGTCGGCAATCCTCTTGCCGCGCAGGCGGATGTAGTGCCTTTAATCAATGAGCAGTCCGCGGATTTTGTCTGGGAGCTTATGGAGGACGCCTGTAATAAGGGCGCCAAAATGGTTGTGGGCGGTAAAAGGGAAGGCACTCTCATCTACCCGGCATTGTTTGATCATGTTACCGAGGATATGAGGATTGCCTGGGAAGAACCTTTCGGCCCTGTATTGCCCATCCTTCGCGTGGATACTGTCGATGAGGCCATCGCTCTTGCAAATAAATCCGAATATGGGCTGCAAAGCGCCGTATTTACGGAAAACCTGACGGATGCTTTTCATGTGGCGGACAAACTGGAGGTAGGAACCGTTCACATCAATAATAAGACGGAACGAGGGCCGGACCATTTCCCGTTCCTGGGGATCAAGAAATCCGGTATAGGCACCCAGGGAATACGCTACTCCATTGAAGCCATGACAAGAGTGAAAGCCACCGTTATAAATTTAAGCCGATAACCGGCTTGATCGAGGCTGGCTCGGAGATCGTACAGTTCAAATCCATCCCCGCAACCACGCGGGAGCAAACTTCGCTCCGTGAAAAATGCCTGCACCGCTCTGCGGTGCAGGCATTTTTCATAACCGATTCGCCGCAGGCTTCGCGCTTGATGCCAAATCGTTTCCTCCGCGCAAGGGCACGGCGGGAGCGCCTCTTTACAGACCGCTTTTTCTCTTATCGGAATCATCCGGCGGATCTGTCTTTCGCACCAAACTTGGAAAGGCTTCTCTCTTGCCTCCACGCTTTTTAATTGTGCCAACGTTCCCTATAGCCACGGCAAACCACAAGGCAATGCCTTTGACCACCCATTGTACATAGTCGCTTAAACCAAGCATAATCATTCCTCTGCTGAGCACGCCGGTGATAATGACACCGATAAATACGTTGCTTATTTTTCCGCTGCCCCCTTTGATACTTACTCCGCCCAGCACAATGGGCGTTATCACGTCCATGGGAACGTCCGCTCCCACCGACGGAATCCCGGAGCCAAGACGGGCGGCCATCAAAATACCGGCTATCGCCGCAAAAAATCCGCTGGCGGCAAAGGCAATCATCGAAATCCGTTTCGTGTTGATTCCCGAAAGCGTCGCCGCTTCACGGTTTTCTCCCACGGCATACATCTGCCGCCCAATATACGTGGAGTTAAGCATCCAAGATCCAAAAACAAACGCAATGATCATCACCAGCATGGAAACGGGAAAAACGTCAAAGAGAAACCCCTGTCCCAAAAATTCAAAGCTCTTTTGCAGCCCATAAACAGGGGATGCATTGGTAATCAAAAACGCCATTCCCTTAAGAATATACTGCATGGAAAGCGTCGCAATAAGCGCCGGAATCTTCAGCCTGGTAAAAGAAAATCCGCTGATGCAGCCAATTAGACCGCCAAGCAAAACGGTGAAGAGAATGGCAAGCGTCGCCGAAACCCCAAACTCCGTCATAAGCTTCGTGCATAATATCCCGGAAAAGGCCATCATGGACCCGGTAGACAGATCAATACCGCCCGTGATCATTAAAAATGCGCATCCAACCGTCGCAATTCCCGTAAACGAAAGATGCCGCCCAATTGTCACAATATTGGTAAGTTTAAAAAAGTTAGGAGAGGCCAAGGAAAAAATAAGCACCTCTACGATAAGAATCAGCAGCACGCCGTATCTTTGATACAGCTTGCCGATGCTGCTGTCTTTGGCGCTTCCCGTTATTTTCATGACATTCATTATCCCTTCCCCTTTGACCGGCTTAACTTTTCCAGAAAAAAAACGGCCGTTTACAGTCTTTTTGCTAAACAACGCTCATTTGCACAAAACGCGGGCCGGCAGTACGTACGCTGCAATACTGACGGCGCTTCGGGAATTTTTATGATGCTGTTATTGTAACACTTTACTTTTCAACAGCAAACTACATTTAAAATGTGATATGCAAAAGACCCGTCGCAAAACCCGCGGCATTTTCCGGCGGCAAAGAATGTTTGAAGATCGAATCCCGCCGCAAACGGGAAAAGGAGGCGTGCAAGGGGATACGAGGTGTAAGCACGGCAAAACAGAGAGGAAAACACAGGGTTTGCCGGCGCGCCCGCCTCTTATAGCAGCGTCTTTCCATTGAAGAAGAACCATCCGCATTGAAGCCCGTCGTGGATTCTTGCGCTTAAGCCTCCCCTTTTCCCGGCAGGCAGCCGGCCCCCCCCCGGTTTATCCGTCATCCTTCCAAAATAGAGGTGGAGTGCACAAACGGGAAATCAGCCACACAAAAATGCCTCTGTTTTTATTCGTCTGCCTGAGGGACGTCAGGTTCGGCGCCCGCATAACAATCAAATTGATCCTATGCCCCTGATGCCGCTTCGGCTAACATTTTACGGATAAAGTCCGTACCCTTCGCGGCGTCCCGTACCAGGCTTTCAATATCGCCATCGGCCAGGTCGCGCCAAACACAGATATTGATGGCGGAAGGCCAATTGTTCACCACGACAAAAGGCTCCATGGTGATACAGCCTTTATAATCAACTTTTTTCAAGGCTGAAAAAACCGAGGGCCAGTCGATATTGGTGGCCCCGATCCCGGGAACCCTGCGGTTGGATTCGCTCATATGCATATGCGCGATGCGGCCCCGCTCCCCGGCATAAACGATGGCCTCGGCAATATTGTTCTCTTCAATATTCATATGGAAAACATCGGGAAGTATCTTTGCGTTGGGGCTGCCCACCGCTTCGCAGTAAGCCACGCCCTCAGCCGTTGTGTTGAGCAGAAAATGTTCGAAACGGTTCACAATTTCGTATCCGTACGTGATGCCCAGGTCCTCCGCCACAGGCATGATCTTTTTCATGGATTCAATGGATACATCCAGTATCCGCCTTCTCTCGGCGTGATCAAGGTTTTTTGCAGGACGGCGCGGCCCATAGGAATAGACAATCCCGGACCAGCATATGTCCTCTCCCATTTCGGCAATGGCGGAAAGCACCTTGCGGTGATATTCTATCCCCTGCCTGCGAACAGCGGGATCATCACTGGAGATATCCGTTGCGGCATCCGGTCCCCCGTTAAAGGAAAGGGACAATCCCCTGTCCTGGGCGGCCCTACGGAATTCCCGGCGCTCCTGCTTCGACATGCCAAGAATCAGTACCGGCCCAACTTCCAAAACATCTGCGCCCACCCGGCTCGTTACATCCAGAAGCACCTCAATATCGGTCTCTTTTCCAGTTCCCCTCCAATATCCCCAGTGTTGTCCGATTTTATTCATAAAGTCCTCCTTTTCAAAGCACCTGTGTTAAAGCCTTCTTTGCTGCGTGCCGCGCGGGGAATGCTTATCTTTTACGCGCGGCGGGAGACGGCAGCATACTGCACGATCCCTGTGCGGCTTTTCTTTTCTCCTTCGCATGCTGCGGCTCATTGTTTCTCGGTTATCCTTAAAAATATAACCCCGTAAAACAGGCTGCCTTATAAAATAAGGCAGCCTGTTTTAAAGGAGGTTATCTTACCCGAAAGTGGGGTTGCCCTAAAAAGATTCCGTATGGGTTCATACGTTCTTGCCTGTGGCTTTAGTTTAGCGGCGGCACAGGCTCAAAGAGGAGATTCTGCACTTCATCGGTGTACATGTTGTCTTTATCAACCACCACAACATCGAGCGTGTCGATGCCCTTTTCGATTTGCTCGCCCTTGAGGATACGGATGGCCGCGTCGCATCCGGTGTAGCCAACCAGGCGCGCCTGCTGCAGGAAAGCCTTGTCAACGGCGTCTTCCAGCAGGTGCAGCGTGGTGTCATACAGCCCGGAGCCGTAGAGCACCAGGTCGGTTCTCTTGCTTTCCAGCACCGCCTGGGCGGCACCCTTGGTGGCATTGCCGGTGGTGCAGTAGATGCCGTCAAGCGTTGCGGAATTCGCCGCGATGGCGTCCAGCGTCAGGGTCGTTCCGGTCAGAATGTCGTTCTGGCAATACACGATATTGTCCTGGTTGATGATCTTGATGTCCGGATAGTTAGCATTCATGTAGGCAATAAAGCTGTTTTGCAGGATCTGGTCAACTTCGGAGCCGGGCATGGAGGAAAGCAGCCATATATTGCCTTTGCCCCCCAGTTCTTCGGCCATCATCTCAGCCATTGTTTCGGCGGCGGCTTTATTGTCGGTTCTGTAGGCGACTTCATAGTCGTCGGACTGGATCAGGGAGTCGATAATGATCACTTTAACGCCCGCCGCCCGCGCCTCAACGCAAGCCTGGATTAAAGCCTGTGTGTCCAAAGGACCAAGAACAATGGCGTGAGCGCCCGCGTTGACGGCTTCCTCAACCATGGTGATCTGACCCTGGACTTCCTGCTCGGAATTGGGGTTAAGGGAAACGACCTTAACGCCGTGTTCTTCGCCGGCTTGCACCGCGCCCTCATTGACCATTCTCCAGAAGTTGGAGGCGGCGTTTTTGCCAATGTAGTAGATGAGCATATCGTCGGTGCTCATGCCTTGTTCCTCAGACGGTGCTGCGCCATCGCCGGTAAGCGCCGCAACGCTTGAATCCGGTGGTTCCGCTTCAGTCTGGCCCGGGTCCCCGTTTGAGCAGGCGGTCAACACGAAGCTCAACGCCAAAGCCAGTACTATAAGCAGAGAAAGGAATTTCTTGCTGGACATAATAGCATCCTCCCTAGATATATTATTGATGTAACCACATCATCACATCCCTTATGGGATAAAGGTTATTTTGTAGCCGCCAGTTGGCGTTCCGTGCGGATATTGTCAACATACACGGCAATCAGGATGATGACCCCCAGGATAACCTGCTGCCAGAATGTTCCCACGCCGTTGAGGTTTAACCCGTTTCTCAAGATGGCCACCACGAACGCGCCGATGATAGCACCCAATATGGTGCCTGTCCCGCCGCTGAGGCTGACCCCTCCGATAACGGCCGCGAAAATACCTTCAAAATGATAACCCTCTCCCGCACCTGGCTGGGAACTCATCAGACGCGACGCAAGGATGATGCCGGCAAGCCCGGCCATGCCGTCGCAGATGACGTAAGCGAGCATTTTTGTTTTAACCACGTTGATGCCGGAAAGACGGGCCGCTTCGGAATTGCTGCCCACCGCGTACAGGTTGCGTCCCAGCACCGTTCTACTCAAAAGGAACGTCAGCGCCAGGCCGGTAATCACAAAGATGTAGGCCGATACCGGGATGTTGAAGACACGGCCGGCCGAGATCGTATAAAAGGATTCGGCCATATTGGGGATGGAAGAATCCCTTACGTTGACCGGGATGCCGTTGCTCAGGATATTGGCGATCCCCCGAAACACCCATTGCGTACCCAGCGTGGCGATAAATGGAATCAACCGCGCCTTGGTCACTAAAAACCCGTTGAGCAGGCCGCATAAGACTCCGCTGAGTAATCCCAGCAGAACCGAGGGAAGCAGCGGCATCCCAAATTGGACCATGCACAACGCGCATATGGTGCCGCTGACGCCGACCACAGATCCGGCCGAAAGATCCGTCGCACCGCTGATCAGCACAAAACTCATGCCCTGGGCCAGTACGATATAGATGCCCGCAGCCAATAAAATGGTCACTGCGTTGGAGGAGCTTCTGAATGTGGGCGTGGAGATCGCAAAAAACAGCGTCACGATGGGCATCCCCAAAAAGAGTATCCTGGTACAGTATCTCATCGAGGGCACTCTGGTTGCGCTTTTCGCCATTTTGCTGATGGTTTTGCCGGCAAAGGCGCTTGGCAGCACGCTTGACCGGGAACTTATGAGCTATGCGGTCGAAGAATCCGGGCAGCAGGAAATGCTTAACGTAAGCCAGAATGCATCTTATGCAAATATAATTGATTTCTTTGCCGAATATCGTAATGTGACGCCGGATTCGGTCTCGGCCGGGCTTTCGGTTGGAACTATAGCGCTTGGCGCGGCGCTTATGCTGGTTGTGACATGGCTCTCTATCCTGATTGCCAATGCACGCGCTCTGCTGATGCCGCCCAAAAAGGTGCTGGCTCTGTCAAAGTAGGGGCAAAGAAAATGAAAACTAAAGAGATTGCAGCGCTTTATAGCCATACCATTTGGGCAGGGAAGCGGCGTATTGCTTGCAAAAGAGATATTTTCTTTATTAAAACCGACTGAAAATCACGATATTACTCTGGCAAATTAAATGTAACCACGCTCTAAGCTCACCTATCCCATCTATTTTCATTCAATCGAAGGGAATTGAGAGTGAATTTCCCCTTTCAGCTCAAATAGCCAAACATAATGAAAGCCCCGTAGCCCCGATGATTACAGGATTTTTATGGTGCAGCCAGATAAGGCAGGCTTTTTAGAGGCGACCCCAAAATACCGCGAATCACAAAATACGGTTCTGGGTACTGACTGCGAGTCCTCCGGCTGTTTACGTCAACGAATTATACCGATTTGATGCAGACAGTATAGCTCCCACAAAGCCACAGGCCTTGGCGAGAAAAAAAAGAGCAATCGAGACTCCGCACGGCTTGCCGTGCGGAGTGAAGCACAGCGATAAAAAGCCTGTTCCGCTTTGCGGCACAGGTTTTTCAAATGCAGCCGAGTTTAGGCCGACGTGGTGCGAATGATCATAAGAGACACGGCCGCCGGAAGAAAAACGCGCCTATACCCAATTAAACGATGGAACCCTTTGTCCTTTGTTTTCCCGGCTGCATTGTCCGCCGAGAGGCTCTGCCGGAGAGGCTTGTCTCATTTTGTGAAAAAGCTCGAAAAGAAAAGTATTGGAGCAAAGAGGATGCGAATACCGCCGCTTTATGTTGAAAATAAAAGCTGATTCGTGTCGAAGTATGTCAAAAATTTATTGAGATTTTAACTAAACTTTGCGGAAGGCATATCTGGATTTTACTGTTTATTGTTATAACTGAATTGTAATACCTCAATAACTGGAGGCCGAATACAATGAAAATCGCGTATTTTACCGATACCTATGCGCCCGAAGTGAACGGCGTGGCCAGCACGCTGGCAAAACTAAGCGGCTACCTGGAACAAAAGGGAATCCGGCACGCGTTTTTTGCCCCTGATTATGAGGGCAGTGCCGGAACAAACGGGATATGCGCATTTCCGGGGATGAAAGAGGAACACCGTTTTTCAGGGATCAAGGTGAGGATTTCACCCAATAGCCGTCTGGCGTTTCCCAGGGCAGGCCTGATCGCTGATCTTTGCGACAAGTTTGCCCCGGATCTGGTGCATGTCATAACCGAATTCGGGATCGGATACAGGGGAATGAAATACGCGGTATCCCGCAAGCTGCCTCTGATCATGAGCCACCATACCGATTACTGCAAGTATCTTACGTATTTTGGCCTCAGTCCGTTTGAGCCTTTCGCTGAAATGTACTTAAAGCGGTTCTACAGCCATTCCCACAGAACGCTGGTTCCTTCAACACATACCATGCAGCAGCTTCTTGAAAAAGAATATGCCAATCTTGGCATCTGGTCAAGGGGGATTGATACCGGTCAATTTAACGCCGGATTCAGGAGTGAGCCAGTGAGAAGCCGGCTGGGGATCAGCGATAAATTTGCCTTTTTGTTTGTCGGCAGGCTGTCACCTGAAAAGGGGCTGCATATGCTGCTGCACGCCGCCGGCGAAATAGGCCGTCTTTTTCCCGGGAAGGCGGCGTTTGTCATTACCGGCGATGGGCCGTACGCCGAAACGATCCGGCAGGCGGGTATTGACAATGTGATTATGACGAGCTTTAAACGTGGCCGGGCGCTTTCCGAAATATATGCTTCCTGCGATTGCTTCGCATTTCCATCGGGTACCGAGACTTTTGGAAACACCTGTCTGGAAGCCATGGCAAGCGGCCTTCCGATAGCCGGCGTAAATGGAGGCGGCGTAACCGATTATCTGATTCATGGGGAAAACGCGCTGTTGTGCGCGGATACAGATCAGAATGGGTTTGCGGAAAATATGATGAAGTTAATGAATAACCGGCAGCTCCGTCAAAGATTGGCGGAGAATGGGCGGAAAGCCGTACTGTCCAGAAACTGGGACAGGGTTTTTGACGGTCTGCTTGAAGAATACAAGACGGCAATCCACGAGAACGCACCGGCGGCATTGCAGCGCGTTTCCTGAGTTATGGGAGGTAAGGAGTATATGAAGATCACAATTGCAGGAGCCGGATATGTGGGGCTTATTACCGGTGTATGCCTGAGCCAGAAGGGCCGAAATATCACGCTGTTCGATATCGACGAGTATAAAATCAGGATGCTGCGGGAGGGCAAAGCGCCCATTTATGAGCATGGCCTTCCCGAGCTTCTGAATGAATGCGGCGACACAATGGTCTTCACTACCGATCCGCAGGAAGCTTACTCGGATGCGGATATTGTCATGCTCGCCGTCCCGACTCCTGACAGGCGGGACGGCAGCGCCAATTTAACCTACCTGTACGATGCCTGCGGGCAGATCGCGCATTATTCCCCAAAAGGCTGCCTGGTCGTGATCAAATCCACGGTTCCGGCGGGAACCTGCGACAAGGTTGAGCGTTTCTTTGACGAGCACACAAGGCCCGGCCTTTTCCGAGTGGCGTCCAATCCCGAATTTCTGGCTCAAGGCACCGCAATAAAAGATACTTTTCACCCTGCGCGGATCATCATCGGCGCTGAGGATGAAGCCGTGGCCCAATTGGTATGTGAAATATACGATGGCTTTGACAGCCAGCTTGTCATTACCGACAGGAGAAGTTCCGAGATGATCAAATACGCTTCCAACGATTTTCTCGCGCTTAAAATCTCCTACATCAACGAGATTGCCAATCTGTGCGAGATCGTGGGCGCGGACGCTGAAACGGTTTCGCTGGGGATGGGCCTTGACCCGCGCATCGGCCGGCAGTATTTAAGGCCCGGCACGGGATACGGGGGAAGCTGTTTCCCCAAGGATACCAAGGCGCTGCATTGGCTTGCCAGATACCATGATTACGAACTGAAGACCATCAAGGCCACCATCGAGGTCAATGAAATCCAAAAGATACGGCTGTTTATAAAGGCAAAAAAATATTACAAAAGTTTGAGGGGGATAACGGCAGCGGTGCTGGGCCTCGCTTTCAAACCCGGAACCGACGACCTGCGGGAAGCGCCTTCGGTCGACGTGATTCAGTTGCTGGCGGAGGAGGGCGCCACGATCCGGGCGTGGGATCCCATAGCGGCCGGCCGGTTTGAAAAGCAGCGCCCGAACCTGATTCTCACTTGCCAAACGATTGACGAGGCGCTCGGCAGTGCGGAACTTTGCCTTATCATGACCGAATGGGACGAGATAAGGTCTTATGCGCCTGAAAAATTCGCACGGCTGATGAAAACGCCGATTGTCATCGATGGACGCAATTGTTATGAAACCGACGCTTTTATCGGCAGTGGGGCCCTGTACGATTCCATTGGCAGGCATACGGTAAACGGCGATATTTTACATGGATCAGGCTTAAAGGGAAAAAACGGCATGATTTCCGGCACATAAAATTTTGCCCGAAAAAAATACCGGAACGGATTTCTTTAAAAGCGGGAGGCTATGAGTGATGAAATTGGGTAACCATTACAAAATAGGACGCCTGATCTGCCAGAAAATGGCGGAGAACGATATGCCGCTCAATGAACCGTTGTTTGTTTTCGGTAATCTTGCCCCTGATTTAACTTTTTCATATCTTTACCGCGCGCACGTACGCGCCCTGTCCTCATCTTACCTGGACAAGAGGCTTCAACGATTGTATAAGGGCGGCATGGCTCCTGGCGGCGCAAGGTTTTCCTTTTATTTGGGCGTGATGACGCATTATATATGCGACTTCTTTTGTTATCCGCATACCCCTGCATTCAAGGGCGGCGTACGCGAGCATGTCCTGTATGAGAGTAAACAGAAGGTGGACGCCGATGATATGCGGCCTTTTGACAAACAAAAAAGCATGGGCCTGAGCTTAATCAAACTTACCGACATGCTCAACGGGTATATTTCAATGATCGAACAGCTT
>JBMNQS010000062.1:0-12485 GCA_050944255.1 Christensenellales bacterium
GCGTGATCACCATCGACAAGGAGCGCTGCGTGGGCTGCTATACCTGCATACTGTCCTGCCCCTACGGGGCCGTATCCCCCAGCGACGAGGGCGCCGTGCAAAAGTGCGAGCTGTGCGTCAAAAACCTCACCGGGGAGCCCGTGTGCGTCACCGGCTGCCCCAATAACGCCATTGTGTACGAAGTGCGGTAGAAAGGAGACCATCATGCGCTATGTGATCATCGGCAATTCCACCGCCGCGGTGGCCTGCATCGAAGCCATCCGGCAGAAGGATGAAAAAGGCTCCATTACCGTCATTTCGTCCGAGCCCCACCACGTGTACTCCCGGCCTCTGATTTCCTACCTGCTGCTGGGCAAAACCGACAGACAGAAAATGAAGTACCGGCCGGACGGCTTTTACAAGGACCACTTTGTCACCGTGCTGTACGGGCGCACGGCGGAGAAGATCGATTCGGACGAGAAGAAAGTCCATCTTGAAAATGGCGAGACCGTGGATTACGACAAGCTGCTGGTAGCCACCGGCTCAAGGCCCTTCGTACCGCCTATAAAGGGACTGGATACGGTGAAAAACGTCCATACCTTCATGTCGCTGGACGATGCGCTGGCGCTGGAGCAGGCCATAGGCCCCGACAGCCGCGTGCTGATCCTGGGCGCCGGGCTCATCGGCCTCAAGTGCGCCGAGGGCATCGCGGGGAAAGTGGCCGCCCTCCACGTGGTGGACATGGCCGGGCGCATACTGCCCAGCATACTGGACGATGCGGGCGCCGCCATGGTGCAACGGCATATCGAGCAGAGCGCAAACGTCACGTTCCACCTTTCCCAGAGCATCGAGCGCCTGGAGGCCAACGCGGCGCACTTGACCGGCGGGGATGCGCTGAAATTTGACGCGCTGGTCATCGCGGTGGGCGTCAGGGCCAACGTCAATTTGGTCAAGGAGGCCGGCGGCGAAGTAAACCAGGGCATTTTGATCGACACCACCTGCCGCACGTCGCTGCCGGACGTTTACGCAGCCGGCGACTGCACCGAGGGCTACGACAGCACCATCGGCAGTAACCGGGTTCTGGCGCTTCTGCCCAACGCCTACAGGCAGGGCGAGACCGCCGGGCTGAACATGGCCGGCGAAAAGGCGCGCTACGACTGCGCCATCCCCATGAACGCCATCGGATTCTTCGGCCTTCACATGATCACCGCCGGCGGCTACGAAGGGGAATGCTACGCCGCCTGTGAGGACGGCGACGGCTATAAGAAGCTCTTTTATAAGGGCGACCGGCTCTTGGGGTACATCATGATCGGGGACGTGGCCAAGGCAGGCATCTACACGGCGCTGATCCGCGAGAGGACGCCGCTTTCGTCCATCGACTTTGAACTGATATGCCAGCAGCCCAGTTTAATGGCCTTTTCAAGGGCCGAGCGGAAAGTGATGTTGGGAGGTACCGCCGTATGAGCACGCAGATCGATTCCAGGGACATGCATTTTCAATCGCTCAACGAGGCCATACGGGAAGGCGATGGCGAGATCACCATCCTCAACTGCCTGGGCCAGCGGTTCATCGCCAGCGCCATGACCGATAAAAAGATCACCATCCACGGCACTCCGGGAAACGCCCTGGGCTGCTATCTCAACGGCGCCAGCATCCGCGTCCACGGCAACGTGCAGGACGCCGTGGGCGATACCATGAACAACGGACAGATCATCGTCCACGGCGACGCAGGCGACGCGCTGGGATACGCCATGCGCGGCGGGAAAATCTTCGTTTCCGGCAACTCCGGATACCGCACCGGCATCCACATGAAGGCCTACGGCGACAAGGTGCCCGTCATCATCGTGGGCAAGTCCGCGGGCAGCTTCCTGGGCGAGTACCAGGCCGGCGGGCTGATCGTGGTGCTGGGGCTGGACGAGGAAAAACCGGTGGTGGCCAACTTCACCGGCACCGGCATGCACGGAGGCGCCATATTCCTTCGGTGCAGCGAGCTTCCCAAAAGGCTGCCGGCACAGGTGGCCGCCAGCGTCGCCACCCAGGAAGAACTGGAAGAAATTTCCGGCCATATACGCGAATTCGCCGCGCATTTTGACCTGGATTATGATAGTATAATGGGCGGTACGTTCTTCGCGCTTAGGCCCAACGCGAAAAACCCGTACAAACAGCTCTATACAGCCGAATAGTAAAAAGGAGGAAGCCATGACCGATTTTATCACTGCCGCAGAGGTACTCGAATCCGTTGAGGAAAACGATGTGAAGTTTATCCGTCTGGCTTTCTGCGACCTTTTCGGCATGCAGAAAAACTGGTCGGTCACCCGCGGCCAGTTGCACCGGGTCATCGAGCAGGGCATGCTGCTGGAGGCTTCGTCCATCAACGGCTTTTCCGGATTGGATACAGAGCTTCTGCGCCTTGTGCCCGATCCCGCCACGCTTAGGGCCATGCCGTGGCGGCCCCAGCACGGGCGCGTGGTGCGGCTGTACTGCGATATCCTCTCCCAGGATGGCTCGCCCTTTGAAGGCGACAGCCGCCATCTTTTAAAACAGGCCGTGTCGCGCCTTCAAGCGCAGGGGCTTTGCGTAAAGGCGGGCATGCAGTGCTCCTTCTACTTGTTCATGACCGACGAAAACGGCACCCCCACGCTGGTCCCCCACGATCAGGGCGGGTATCTGGACATCGCGCCGCTGGACAAGGGCGAAAACGTCCGGCGGGAAATCTGCTTGGCGCTGGAGGAAATGGGCATCGAGCCGGTGTCCTCGCGCCATGAGCAGGGGCCCGGGCAGCACGAGATCCACTTCGTGCCGTCGGACCCGCTGCGCGCCGCCGACGATTTCCTCACTTTCAAGGCGGTGGTCAAGGCCATCGCCGCCAGAAACGGACTGCACGCCTCGTTCATGCCCAGACCTCTGGAGGACGCGCCGCAGAGCACTATGCGCATCACGCTGTCCCTGTACAAGGACGGACAGAACATCGCGTCGGGCCAGGACAAAGCCTGCGCCGCCCTATGGGAGCGGTTCCTGGCGGGCAACCTGGAATTCGCCGGGGAAATGACGCTGCTGCTCAATCCAACCTACAGCGCCTACGCCCGCTTTACAGGCGGCGCCCCCTACATCAAGCTGATGGGCGAGGAAAATACCCGGCGCATGGCGCTAAACTGCGCCGACCCGAGCCTGAACCCGTACCTGGCGCTGGCCCTGATACTGGAGGCGGGCCTTTCGGGCGTCAAGGAGCAGCTATGCCTTGACACCGCCGGCGCGGACAGCTTTACCGTAAGCCTGCCGGAGGATATCGCCCACGCCCTGGAAGCCGCCCGCGGCAGCGCCTTTGTACGGGACGTCCTTGGAAAAGGCGTCCTAGCGGCCTACATGATCTCCAAAAAAAGAGAATGGACGGAAATCCAAAGCGCACAGCAAAAGGTGTTCCTGAACCACTTTTATTCACTGTAGAGCGCCGGAAATTCTTTTTTGAGGGGAGGGATGGATGTGCAGAGCGTGCTGATCGTCACGGCAACGCACAAGAGCGAGGCCTATCTGCGGGAACTGCTGGCCGAACAGAACTTTGAGGAAATCGCCGCAAAAAGAGACTGTGACAGCGCCAGAAGACTGCTTCTTTCGCGGGACTTCGATCTTTGCATCATCAACGCCCCGCTGGAACACGAGTTCGGGGATACCTTCGCCATGCAGTTGGTGCAGTCCAGGCACATGCAGGTGATCATCGCCGTGCGCTGGGAACTGTTTGATCAGATGAGCGCAAAACTGGACGAGGTGGGCATCTATACGGTGCCCAAACCGCTGGACCGCGCCCTGCTGCAGGGCGTGCTGCGCCTGGCCAATATCGCCTTCAACCGCCTGTCCATCCTCCAGAAGGAAAATATCAAGCTCAAACAGAGCATCCAGGACGTCAAACTGATCGACCGGGCCAAGATCCTCCTGGTGGAATACCTGAAGATGAGCGAGGACCAGGCCCATAAGTACATCGAAAAACAGGCCATGGATATGCGGATCACCCGCAAGGCCGTGGCAAAGAATATCCTAAAGACCTACCAAGGCTGAAACAGGAGAGTAAAACATGCAGAAAGACGCGTATCTGGTGCTGGAAAACGGGGAAGTTTTTAAGGGAACGGCCTTCGGGGATTTTAAGGAAATCATCTCCGAAATCGTCTTTACCACCGGCATGACCGGCTATCTGGAAACACTCAGCGACAAGAGCTACCGCGGGCAGATCGTGGTGCA
This sequence comes from Christensenellales bacterium, assembly GCA_050944255.1. Classification (GTDB taxonomy): domain Bacteria; phylum Bacillota; class Clostridia; order Christensenellales; family Maliibacteriaceae; genus JBMNQS01. The sequence goes on from JBMNQS010000062.1 coordinate 4,210, forward strand.
GACATTCCCTTTGATCGGCAACTACGGCGTCATACCGGCGGATTTTGAAAGCGAGATGATCGCGGCAAACGGCTACATCGTCAGAGACTGGTGCCAGGCGCCGTCCAACTTCCGCAGCCAGGGCGATGTGGACGGCCTCCTCAAGGAGCGCGGCGTGGCGGGCCTGTGCTCTATCGATACCCGCAGATTGACCCGCATCCTGCGCGAACACGGCGTGATGAACGGCCAGTTTACCACCGACCCGGACAGCGTGGACCTGGAGAAGGTCAGGGCCTATACCATCCGTGGCGCCGTGGCCGCCGTATCGTGCAAAGCACCCTACGTAGTGGAGGCGCCGGAAGAAAAATACAAGGTGGCGCTGATGGACTTCGGCCTGAAGGAAAACATCAAGCGCAGCCTGCTGGAGCGGGGCTGCACGGTGATCGTGGTGCCCCACGATACGCCGGCGGCGGACATCCTGGCGTATAAGCCCGACGGCATCATGCTCTCCAACGGGCCGGGAGACCCCACGGATAACCCCGTGGCCATCGGGACCATCAGGGAGCTGATGGTCTGCGGCATCCCCCTCTTCGGCATCTGCCTGGGCCACCAGCTATTGGCCCTGGCAAACGGATTCACCACCCAAAAAATGAAGTACGGCCACCGGGGCGCCAACCAGCCGGTGCGCGACCTGACCACCGGCAAAGTCTACATCTCCAGCCAGAACCACGGGTACGCCGTAGTCACGGGCAGCGTCGACGAGGCGGCGGCCCGGGAGCTGTTTGTCAACGTTAACGATAACACCAACGAGGGCCTCGAGTACCTGAGGATACCCGCCTTCTCGGTGCAGTTCCATCCCGAGGCCTCCGCCGGCCCGCTGGACAGCGCGTTTTTGTTCGACCGGTTCATCGACAGGATAAAAGATCATAAGGGACCTTCGTGCCCCTGATGCCGGGTCATGCCGGAAACCTCAAAAGCCGCCGATAAGCGGCTTTGTATCTGTTTAAGGGATATTACCCTGCAAATGACCGCTTGCGGGCATTGATATATACATAAACGGGTCCGGGACCATTGCTCCCGGCGGCCGGGGCCGCATCCGGCCGCCGAGGCAAGCGTATCCAGGCAAAGGAGGGAAACATGACAAAGTACATCTTCATCACCGGCGGCGTCGTCTCGGGGCTGGGAAAGGGCATCACCCTGGCGTCCCTGGGGGCGCTCCTGAAAGCCAGGGGCCTGAAAGTGGCGGCGCAAAAACTGGACCCCTACATGAACGTGGACCCGGGCACCATGAACCCCTACCAGCACGGGGAGGTGTTCGTCACCGACGACGGCGCGGAGACCGACCTGGACCTGGGGCACTACGAGCGCTTCATCGACGAGGACCTGACCCGCTTCTCCAACCTGACCTCGGGCAGGGTCTACTGGGACCTGCTCAACAAGGAGCGCAGGGGCGACTTCCTGGGCCAGACGGTGCAGGTGGTCCCCCACGTGACCAACGCCATCAAGGAGTTCCTCTACGCCGGCGCGAGAAACTCCGGGGCGGACGTTCTGCTCTCGGAGATCGGCGGCACCATCGGCGATATCGAGAGTCAGCCCTTCCTGGAGGCCATACGCCAGGTGCAGCTGGAGGTGGGCCAGCACAACTGCCTGTTCATCCACGTGACGCTGGTGCCCTTTATCAAGGGCTCCAACGAGTACAAGTCCAAACCCACGCAGCACTCGGTGCGGGAACTACAGTCCATGGGCATCAAGCCCGACATCCTCGTCTGCAGGAGCGACGAGCCCTTCGGAGAGGATATGCGCCGCAAGATCGCCATGTTCTGCAACGTGAAGGAGGACTGCGTCATCGAGAACGTCACCATGGACAGCCTCTACGAGACGCCGCTGATGCTGCATAAAAACGGGCTGGACCTGGTGGTGGACCGGGAACTGGACCTGCGGAGCGCCGAGCCGGACCTGACGTACTGGACCGACCTTCAAAGCAAGATCAAAAACGCCGACAAACCGGTGCGCATCGCCATCGTGGGCAAATACACGCAGCTTCCCGACGCGTACCTGTCCATCATCGAGTCGCTATCCCACGCCGGGTACGCCTGCGGCGCGAAAATCGACCTGAAATGGGTGGCCAGCGAGGACATCACGCCGGAAAATGTGGCCGATGAGCTGGCGGACGCGCAGGGCATCCTGGTGCCCGGCGGCTTCGGCGACCGGGGCATAGAGGGCATGATCACCGCCTGCCGGTACGCCCGGGAAAACCGGGTCCCCTACTTCGGCATCTGCCTGGGCATGCAGGTGGCCGTCATCGAGTGGGCGCGGCATGTGGCGAATCTTGAAGGCGCCCACTCCGGCGAGTTCGACCAGGACAGCCCCCACAAAGTCATCGATTTGATGCCGGACCAGACGGGGAACATCCCGCTGGGCGGCACGCTGCGGCTGGGCAGCTACCCGTGCCGGATCGTGCCCGGCACGATGATGCACAGGGCCTACGCGAAAGAGCTGATCGCCGAGCGGCACCGGCACCGCTATGAGTTCAACAACGCCTACCGCCAAATTCTAACCGGCAGCGGCCTTATTATCAGCGGCACGTCCCCCGACGGCCGCATCGTGGAGACCATCGAGGACGACTCCAACCCCTTCTTCGTGGGCGTGCAGTTCCACCCCGAATTCAAGAGCCGCCCGGGCAGGCCGCAGCCGCTGTTTTATCAGTTCGTCAACGCATCGCTGAAGGCCGCCGCCAAGCGGCGCCCCGGAAAAAAGCAAGCCGAAAAGCGCCCGGCCCGGTACCGCCTTTTGAAGCGGCAATAAGGACGCGGCAACCGTCTTTGAATGCCGGAAAATGATGCGAAGCCCCGCGCCCAAATGGCGCGGGGCTTTGACTGTCAAGAAAATCCTTTTGGGGGGTTATTAGGGGGCCAAAGCCCCCTAATTTTAATTCCGTGGGCAAGGGCGACATGTGCGGCCGCCGCCCACTCCTTTCAGGGTTTTCCGGCCGCTGCAAAACCCGTTCATCGGTTTTTGCAGCAGGAAAAGCCCTGGCAACTCCGTCAAAAAACATGGTTTTTTGACGGCCTCAGCCCCGCGCCCAAATGGGCGCGGGGCTTCGTGATTGTCCGCCTATGCGGCCTTGAACGTGACGGTGACGGTGGTGCCGCGTCCGGGATAGGAATCGATGGCGATGGCGGCGTCGTGCCGGATCGCCACGTGCTTGACGATGGCCAGGCCAAGGCCCGTGCCGCCGGTCTTCTTGCTGTGGCTCTTGTCCACGCGGTAGAAGCGCTCGAAGATGCGGGCGTGATGCTGGCAGGCAATGCCGATGCCGGTATCGCTGACGCGAAGTTCCACCGCGTCGCCCCTGCGCGCCACCCGCATATGGACCTTCCCGCCGGGCTTGTTGTAGCGGATGGCGTTGTCGCACAGGTTGTACACCAGCTCCTGAAGCTGCACGGCGCTGCCCATCACGTAGCAGGGACTGCCGGAAAACGTGATCTCCACGCTCTCCCTGGAGGCGGGCAATTCCAGCGCCGCGGCGGACTCCTTGACGATGCGAAACAGGTCCACCCGCTCGTAGGGCTCCTGGACCACCTCGCTCACGCTGTCCAGCTCCGAGAGCTTCATGATGTCGCCGATGAGGGTGATGAGCCTCCCGGCCTCGCCGTGGATCTTGCCGGCAAAGCCCTTGATGTCCTCGGCCCTGGCCATGCCGTTTTCGATCATCTCCGCGTAGCCGGAAATGGACGTCAGCGGGGTCTTGAGTTCGTGGGAGACATTGGCCGTGAACTCCTGGCGTATGCGCTCGTTCTCCGACTGCTCCAGCCGCTGGGCCCTGATGATCTCCACCACCGGCGCCAGTTCGGGAAAGGACGTCTTTTTGTCGTATTCGTCCAGGTGCTCCACCGTGTAGCTGAAACGCTTCATCAGAAGATTCGACAGCAGCATCGACAGCAGCACCGACACCGCCAGCACCAGCACCGCGGCAAACCCGGCGCCCGGCAGCATGGCCCGCAAAATGGCCAGAAGATTCACCGCCTGCATGGATACCCGCAGCACGTTGCCGTCGTCAAGGCGCAGCGCGTAGTAATACGTGTTGTAGCCAAGGGTGGCGCTTTTTCGCATGGCCTGCCCGCTGCCCGAATCAAGCGCCTCTGAAACCTCCTCGCGCTGCAGGTGGTTCTCCATCCCGGCGGCTTCCCGGCCGGATTCAAACAGCACGCTCCCATCGGGCGCCACCAGCGTGATGCGCCGCTGCGCGGAGGCGTATGCGGCCAGCTCCTGCACACTGTCCAGTTTGGCATAGCTTTGGGCGATCAGATGCGCGTCGCCCTCCAGGCCGTCGTACACCTGGTCCTGAAACGTGGCGTAAAAAGACGTCAGGGCGATGCCCAGCGTCAATAGAAAGGCCACGACGCCCATCAGCATCATGCCGGCGTTGATTTTCTTCGCCATAGCCCTCTCCCCTTAGATGTTACGGGTCGATCTTGTAGCCCACGTTGCGGATGGTCTTGATGATGGCTCCCGGCTCCCCCAGCTTCTGCCGCAGCGTCTTGATATGCATGTCCACCGTGCGGCTCTCGCCGGAATAGTCCTCGCCCCAGACCCGGTCCATGATCTTATCGCGGGACAGCGCAATGCCCTCATTGATCATCAGGTACTTCAAAAGCTCGTACTCCTTGAAGGTGATCTCCACCGGGCGGCCGGCGCAGATCACCTGGCGCTTCTCATCGTCGATGGTGATCTCCCCGCTTGTGATCTGCGACTGGTTCTCCTTGGCGCTCCTTCGAAGCAGCGCCCGGGTGCGCGACAAAAACGCCATGATGCCAAAAGGCTTGGCGATATAGTCGTCCGCCCCGGCATCGAGCCCGCGGACCATGTCCATCTCGGTGGTCCTGGCCGTCACCATCATCACGGGAATCTCCCGGGTGCGGCCGTCGGAGCGCAGCCGCTTCAATATGCTCATGCCGTCCTCGCCGGGCAGCATGATGTCCAGCACCACCAGGGCGGGAAGCTGCCGCTCCAGCGCCGCGTAAAACGAAGGGGCGTCATCGAATTCCATCACGTCAAAACCGCTGTTTTTCAGTGCGTAGCTCTCCATCTGGCGGATGTTGGCGTCGTCTTCCACGATGTAAATCAGCATGGCCTTCTCCCCTTTCATTGGATTTATTCTGTCCTTATTCCCCGCAGCTAAGCGCCCAGTTTATATTTATCCAGATACATGTCGTACTGAATGCGGAACTGCGGATTGTCGCCGCTGCGCACCTCGCGCAGGTACCGGTGGATATCCAGGCGGTAGCGGCGCATCTGAATTAGTGTGACGGCCACGTTGGAACAGTGGTCGGCAATGCGTTCGTAGGCGCTTAAGAGATCGTTGAAGATAAAGCCCAGCTCAATGGTGCATTCCCCCGTTTGAAGGCGGCTGACGTGCTGGTCCTTCAGCGTGCGCTTGAGGTAATCGATCACATGCTCCAAGGGCTCCACCAGCGCGGCGCGCTCCACATCCTTTTCCACATATGCCTGCGTGGTGATCTGCATGATCTCCCGCACCGCCGACGTCAGCACTTTGAGCCCCTCCTGAGCCGGCTGTGAAAAGACAATTTTCTTCTCGTGCATTTCCTGGGAGACATGCACCAGCTTCATGGCGTGATCGCCGATGCGCTCGAATTCGCCGATGGTGTGAAGTATGGTGGAAATCTCCTGGCTGTCCCGGTCCGACAGACTCTTGGTGGACAATTCCACCAGATACGTGCCCAGGTTATCCTCGAATTTATCCAGGTTCGCCTCCGCGTTTCTGACCACTTCGGCAGATTCCTGCGAGTAATCCTCCACCACGGAAATGGCGGCGTCCAGCGCCTTTTGCGCGGTGAGGGCCATATCGCTGGCCATCACGTGGCTCTGCTCCAGGGCGATGCCCGGCGTGTTCAGAAGCCGCGCGTCCAGCGGCTGGAAGACCTCGGCGGTTTCGTTGTCCTTGATGGTGATCTGGGCCAGCCTCTCCAACTGTTTGATAAAGGGCGCCAGGATGGCCGTGCCGCTGATGTTAAACAGCGAGTGGACCACCGCAATGCCCATGGCGCTGATGGGCGCCTGTACAAAGTTGAAATCAAAAATCATATCGGCTATATAAAACAACGTCAGGAAAACCACCGTTCCTATGATATTGAAATACAGGTGCACCAGCGCGGCGCGGCGCGCATTCTTGTTGGCGCCGATGCCCGATAGAAGCGCCGTGACGCAGGTGCCGATATTCTGCCCCATAATAATGGGAATGGCCGCGCCGTAAGTGACGTTTCCGGTAATGGCCAGCGCCTGCAAAATGCCCACGGACGCCGAGGAGCTTTGGATGACCCCCGTGACCAGCGCGCCTGTCAGGACACCGAGAATCGGATTTTGGAAAGCCGTGAGTATTTGGGCAAACGCCGGCTCTTGAGCCAGCGGCGAAACGGCGCCGGTCATCACTTCCATACCAAAAAACAATACGGCAAAACCGGCCAGAATCGTGCCTAAATCTTTGCGCCGGTTCTTTTGAGAAAAGAAGATCAGGCCCACGCCGATGATGGCTAAAACAGGCGCAAAACTGGAGGGCTTGAGCATCTGCACAAAGAAACTGTCGCCCCGGATGCCCGTCAGGCTCAAAATCCAGGCGGTAACCGTGGTGCCGATATTGGCGCCCATGATCACGCCAATTCCCTGGCGAAGCGTCATAATGCCCGCATTGATGAACCCCACCACCATCACCGTCGTCGCCGACGAACTCTGGATAACGCCCGTCACCAGCGCGCCGAGCAGAATGCCCTTCAACGGGCTGGCCGTCAACTGCTCAAGGATACGGCGAAGGCGGTTGCCGGCAAATCTTTCAAGGCCGTCACCCAGCAAGTGCATGCCGTATAAAAACATAGCAAGTCCGCCGACCATAGTTATGAAGTTAAAAATATCCATCCGGTTTTTCCTCTTTTCTCCTATTACTTTATCCTACACACTACAAATTAATTTATAAAAATCAGGTAAAAACTGCGGGCTTATTGTGTGTAATTTGTGTAAAATCCATGGGTCCGGACGAAAAGCAGCGGCAAAATGCCGCGCGGACCGGCGGGTCCGCGCGAAAAGAGGACGCGGCGGGTATCCGGGCGGCGTCCGAAGGCGGCGGGAAAGAGCATCCGGCCAAAACGCGCCGGTTGATTCCGGTTAATTATGGTAGAGCTTTTTGGTCTGGTACCGGGGCTCGCAGGTGATCCGCACCCCCAGGTTCTGAAAGACCTTCTCGTCCACCCGCGAGAGGATCACCGACGAGTGGGCCTCGCACCCCTTGAGCCCCGAGAGCTGTTTTAAGGCGATCTCCGCCGTGGGATTGGTGGCTGCGCAGATGGACAGTGCGATAAGGATCTCGTCGGTATGAAGCCTGGGGTTCATATTGCCCATGTGCCGGACCTTCAGGCGCTGTATGGGTTCGATCACCACCGGGGAGATCAGGTCGATGCCGTCGTGTATGCCGGCCAGCGCCTTCAGCGCGTTCAAAAGCGCCGCCGCCGAAGCGCCCAGAAGCTCCGTGGTGCGGCCGCGGACCATGCGGCCGTCCGTCAATTGGATGGCCACCGCAGGCTCGCCGGTCTGCTGGGCGCGTCCCGTGGCCGCCTCCACCACGGGGCGCCCGCCGCGGGGCGATATCTTCAACTGGTTCATCAGCATCTCCAGCTTGAATACCTCCTGCGCCTGGGCAAGCCCCTGCCTCTGGGCGCAGCACGTATCGTAATAGCGGCAGATAATTTCCTGACGGGAGGCGTCCACCACCACCTCGTCGTCGGTGATGCAGTAGCCGGCCATATTCACGCCCATATCCGTGGGGCTCTTGTAGGGGCTCTCCCCGTACACCTGCCGGAAAATGGCCGAGAGCACCGGGAAAATCTCAATGTCGCGGTTGTAATTGACGGCGGTATCGCCATAGGCGTCCAGATGGAACGGATCGATCATATTGATGTCCTCCAAGTCGGCGGTGGCCGCCTCGTAGGCCAGGTTCACCGGATGCTTCAGCGGCAGGTTCCAGATGGGGAACGTCTCAAACTTGGCGTAGCCGGCCTTGGTGCCGCGCCCGTGCTCATGGTAGAGCTGCGACAGGCACGTGGCCATCTTCCCAGAACCGGGCCCGGGGGCCGTCACCACCACCAGGGAGCGCTCGGTTTCGATGTAATCGTTTTTGCCGAAGCCCTCGTCGCTGACGATCAGCGGCACGTTGGCGGGATAATCGGCGATGGGATAATGCCTGAACACCCGGATGCCCAGATTGGTCAGCTGCTTTTCAAAGCTGTCGG
>JBMNQS010000063.1:0-12214 GCA_050944255.1 Christensenellales bacterium
TACCAATGCACATAAAGCCATCTTTTTCTCCTCGAGGGTCAACTTTTCAAACTCTACATCAACCGCCTCTAATTCATCTCTCGTAATATATGGAACTGTTCTTTCATCTCTATATATTTTTTCTTTTATATCAGTAATTGTTGCATCCGTTGCATTTTGAATTTCATCAATAAGCTCTTTGGAGTTTTCTAGGAGTTCACAATAAACAAAAGATCCCCCACCTTGCCAGTTAACAATTTTTGAAATACCTGATTGGTCTCCATTAATTACATTGTTTAGTCTAATTATACAATCATTTTTTCCATAATCGAGTTGTTCTACCCCTATGTATTGTCTTCCTATTTTATGAGCTACGGCAGCTGTAGTTCCTGACCCAAGATGAAAATCCAAAACTAAATCCCTAGGATCTGTACTTAATTCTATAATTCTTTGTATTAGCTTTTCAGGTTTTTTTCCACCTTTTAGAGTTACACCACCTTCAGATGCAATACCTTCATACGGCGTATCCGACCAAATATTTGTAAGTTGCATACTAGGGGTTAAAACACCATCAATCTCTCGCACCTTTTTAGAATAGAATGCAATCTCGTTACCATTATAAACATAAACTGTATACTGACCCTCACGCTGAACTTCAAAAACTATATCTCTATTTTCTTTAGATTTTTCTCTTGCTTCAACAACCTTCTGTCCAGCATCATTTCCTATAGCGGTTAACCTAAATACATTATCGGCATTTTCCAATGCATATTGCCCAACAAGATTATTAAATACTTCCCTTCCTAGTTTACTTCTTGCATTCCTAACAGAATCAAATCCATGTTGATTAGCAACAATAATATTAATATCTTCAATCTTCCATTTTGAATGATCTTCCTCTTTATTTTGTATAATCCATTTATAATTCGTATCATATAAAGATGCTGTATATTGTATATTGTATGTCCATTTTTTCTTATTTTTTGCAAATGATATTATATATTCTGCTGTTTCAAAAACACCAGCATTTACACTCGCAAATCCAGATGGCGATTTAGTTCTAACAGTGATTTTGTTGAGAAAATTATTTTCACTGTCATTAAAAATTTCTTTCATTAAAGTATGCAGCTCTCCTACTCCATCATCACTAATTTGAACAAATATAGCACCATCATCACTCAAAAGTTTTTTTGCAATACTAAGACGATTTTTCATAAATACAAGCCATGTAGAAAGCTTAAAATTACTGTTATATGCAAAAGTATCTTCTTTCTTGTTGGTATGGAAGTAATATGGTGGGTCGATATATATTAATTTTACCTTACCAGCAAGATAAAATGTGATATTTGTGGTAAGAGCTATAGGCGAAGCGGTAAAAGACAAAGAAAGGATGCCAAAGAGGTCTACTATATCTGGACTTGTAGGATAATTAAATTGTATCAATCTCTGTAAGATTATATCTATGTATTCAACCGTGGGCATGAAGTCGGCATAGGAGGATACAAGCCCGTGCTCGGTGATGTCCAGGCCCTTGATTTCATCCTCACGGGAAACGCGAAGGCCGACGGTCACTTTGATCAGCCAGAACACCACCGTCATGGCAACGGCAACCCAGGCGATAACCGCGCCCACGCCGATGGCCTGGACGGTTAAGAGGGAAGCATCGCCGCCGAATACAAGCCCCAGCGCCCCGTCCGTGCCGGAACCATCGGAGAACACGCCCACAAGCAGCGTGCCCACCGCGCCGCAGACACCGTGTACGCCGATGGCGCCGACGGGATCATCCACTTTCAGGACTTTTTCCACAAACTCGATGCCCAGAACGACAACGATGCCCGAGATGGCGCCGATGACGGCGGCGGATACGGGCGATACCGTATCGCAGGCGGCGGTGATACCCACAAGGCCGGCCAGCGCGCCGTTGAGGGTCATGGACACGTCCGGCTTCTTATAACGGACCCAGGTAAAAAGCATGACGGCGCAGGCCGCAACCGCGGCGGATAAATTGGTGGTCATGAAAATTTTGCCGGCCAGGGGGATGGCGTCGCCTTCCATGGAAACGGTAGAGGCGCCGTTGAATCCAAACCAGCAGAACCAAAGGATGAACACGCCCAAGGCGCCCAGCGTCAGGCTGTGGCCGGGAATGGCCTTTGGCTTTTTGTCCTTGCCGTACTTGCCGATGCGCGGGCCCAGCATGGCCGCGCCGATAAGCGAGGCCACGCCGCCCACCATGTGCACCGCCGTAGAGCCGGCAAAGTCATGAAAGCCCAGTTCGGCAAGCCAGCCGCCGCCCCAGATCCAATGGCCGGATATGGGATAGATGGCCAGCGAAATGATGGCGCTGTAAAGGCAGTAGGCCGCGAATTTGGTGCGCTCGGCCATGGCGCCCGAGACGATGGTGGCCGCCGTGGCGGAAAAAACCGTCTGGAAAATCATGAAGGCAAACTTGGGAACGCCTTCGGGCAGGGCGTGCGTGTAGGCTCCCTGCGAAAAGATATCGATGGCGCCGAAAAGGCCGTTGCCCACCCCGAACATAATGCCGAAGCCCACCAGCCAGTAAAGCGGCGCGCCGATACAAAAGTCCATCAGGTTTTTCATGATGATGTTGCCGGCGTTTTTGGCCCTTGTGAACCCGGTCTCCACCATGGCAAAGCCCGCCTGCATAAAAAACACCAGGGCCGACCCCACCAGTACCCACAACGTGTTGACAGATGAAAACATGCTTTCTCCTCCTTACTTATATCCGGAAAGCATTGACCGTACCGTGACCCCTTTAAAAATCAACGCCTTCCCCTTGGTTGATCTATACAAAAACGGCGCGTATGCCTGTAAGGATTTCCTTACGGGCATACACGCCGTTGTGTACGCAACCGGTTCCCGCCCTATGCCGGAAACCTATGAAATTGAGATGCCGTTATTTGACGCTGTAGAGGATGTCGCCATAGCTGGGGAAGGGCCATGCCGCTTTATCCACCAGGGTCTCCAGTTCGTCCAGCGCCGTGCGAAGATCCGTTATGGCGGGAATCACCTGGTCGCGGTAGAACTTGGCTTCCTCCAGCATGCAGGACTGGTCCTTCGCGGCGATGATCGCCGACTCCAAAACCTCCAGCTTCTTATCCGCGCAGGCGGACAAACCGGAAATACGTTCCAGCAGCCTGGATTCCGGACCCACGTCCAGCGACGCCGATACGGCCCTCTTGCGGGAGATGATCGCCGCCAGCTCGCCCTGATAGCGCAGCACCGCCGGAACGATCTCCTTTTTGACCATGTCGGTCATGGTCAGCGCCTCAATGTGGATGGTCTTGCTGTAATTCTCCAGCTGGATCTCATAGCGGGACTCAAGCTCAGCCTTGGAGAGCACCTTATTCTTCTCAAAGACCGTCACGTTCTTCTCGGCAATCCAGCCGGGGATGGCATCCACCGTGTTTTTAAGATTTGAAAGCCCCCTGCGGGCCGCCTCTTCTTCCCACTGCTGCGTGTAGTTGTTGCCGTTGAAGATAATGCGCTTATGCGCCCTTACCGTATCGCGCACCAGCGCCGAAAGCGCCTCCTCGAAGTTGTCGGCCGCCTCTAAAGCATCGGCAAAACCGCGAAGCGTATCGGCCACAATGGTGTTGAGCACCATGTTGGGATCGGCTATCGAGCAGCTCGAACCCAGCATGCGGAACTCAAATTTATTGCCCGTGAAGGCAAAGGGCGACGTCCTGTTTCTGTCGGTGTTGTCCTTGGGAATGCTGGGCAGCACTCGTGCCCCGACATCCATCAGCGACATCTTTCTGTCCTCATGAGCCTCGCCGGTTTCAATGGCCTCCACCACCTCGGTGATCTCGTCACCCAGGAACATGGAGATAATGGCCGGCGGCGCCTCATTGGCCCCCAGTCGATGATCGTTGGCCGCACTGGCGACACTGGCACGCAGTAAATCCTGATAATCATCCACCGCCTTCATCAGCGCCGCCAGGAAAAGCAGGAACCTGGCATTGCTCGAGGGCGTCTCGCCGGGCTCAAGTAAATTGACGCCCGCGCTGGTGGAGATGGACCAATTGTCGTGCTTGCCGCTGCCGTTTACCCCGGCAAAAGGTTTCTCGTGCAGCAGGCAGACGAGCCCGTGCCTGTCGGCAACGGTTTTCATGGTCTCCATGGTCAGCTGGTTGTGATCCGTCGCCAGATTGGCCGTAGTGAAGATGAGCGCCAGCTCGTGCTGAGCCGGGGCCACTTCGTTGTGTTCTGTCTTGGCAAAGATGCCAAGTTTCCACAACTCCTCGTTTAAATCTTTCATAAACGCCGAAATCCTGGGCTTAATGGCCCCAAAATAGTGATCGTCAAGCTCCTGCCCCTTGGAAGGCCTCGCCCCAAAGAGCGTGCGCCCGCAGAACTGCAGGTCCGGCCGTTTGTTAAAGACCTCTTTATCGATAAGAAAGTATTCCTGCTCCGGCCCGACGGTGGTGGTCACCGAAGCCACGTCCGTGTCGCCGAACAGCCTCAAAATGCGCCGCGCCTGACGGTCAAGCACCTCCATGGAGCGCAGAAGCGGCGTCTTTTTATCCAGCGCCTCGCCGGAATACGAGCAAAACGCCGTGGGAATGCACAGGTTGCCGTCCTTGATGAAGGCGTAGCTGGTGGGGTCCCACGCCGTGTAGCCGCGGGCCTCGAAGGTGGCGCGAAGGCCGCCGGAGGGAAAGCTCGATGCGTCCGGCTCGCCGCGGACGAGTTCCTTTCCGGAAAATTCCATGATGACCTTGCTGCCGCCGTTGGCCGGAGAGATGAAGCTGTCGTGCTTCTCGGCGGTAACGCCGGTCATGGGCTGGAACCAATGCGTGTAATGAGTCGCTCCCTTTTCCACCGCCCAGTCCTTCATGGCGTTGGCCACCACGTGCGCGATCTCGATATCCAGCGCCTTGCCCTGGGCCACCGTCCTTTTAAGGGAACGGTACGTCTCCTTGGGCAGCCTGGCCTTCATGACCTCCTCATTAAATACATTGCTTGCAAACATACTGGGAACACTCGCCATTGCGCTCTCCTCCTTCTTCATCTGACCCATTGTGTAGATAAGATTTACAATAACCGAATATCGGCGGCCTTGCAAGAGCGTTTTGCCGCATCCGACCGGGGAGGACCCCCAATGCGGTACGCGGGCCCGCCGCCGAAGAAAGAGCGCCTGCATATCCCTTTAGGAACTTGCCATAGCGGCCTCCCCCGGCCAGCACTCAAAACAAAAAACGCCGCGGATAAAAATATCCACAGCGCCTTTGCTGCTTAATGAACACATCCTACCACAGCTTGTTATGCGTGTCAATACCCCTTTTATCACTTTTTTGCAATCTATTTACATGCAAATTTCATTTTGTTGTACTTTTTAGCCCCTTTCAAATTAAAATATGCAAGTTATCTAATAAAATGTGCGTTTCCCTGCATCAAAACTATTGACAAGAACATAGGATTGGTGTAGATTAAAATCCGAACAATGGTGTTCGTTAAACGGAAAGTACGGCCCGATGAGCGGCCGGGCCCCCCGGGGCCCTCAGCCCGCCGCGACGTTTGGTCGTCGACCCTGTTTAATGGACATCTTTTTTATTTCCCCAAGGAGGTAAGCACATGCCGCAGCTGGAAGGACAGGTACGCATACCGTCGGGATGCGCCATATCGGGCATATTTTCAAAAAAGGGCAGGCCGGTCTCCGGCAAATTGATGATCGACTCCATCCGCGTGATGCACGACCGCTCCAACGGCCTGGGCGGCGGCTTTGCCGGCTACGGCATATACCCGCAGTACAAGGATTTTTTCGCGCTGCACATCTTTTACGACGACCTGGAATGCAAAAAGACGTGCGAAGAATTCCTCGAGCATCACTTCGATATCATCGACATGTCGAAACTGCCCACCAGGATCATCCCCGAGATCACCGATACGCCGCTGATCTTCCGCTATTTCGTGACGCCGCTGCCCTCCAGGCTCACCGAGTCCCAATTGGACGAGCGGGAGTTCATGGTCCGCTGCGCGTTTAGGGTCAATACGTCCTTCAAGGGCGTCTACATCTTCTCCTGCGGCAAGAACATGGGCGTCTTTAAAGCCGTGGGATTCCCCGAGGACGTGGGCAGGTTCTACCGCCTGGACGAGTACGAGGGCTACTGCTTTACCGCCCACGGCCGCTATCCCACCAATACCCCCGGCTGGTGGGGTGGGGCGCATCCCTTCGCCCTTTTGGACTACTCGGTGGTGCACAACGGGGAAATCTCCTCCTACGACGCCAACCGCCGCGCCATAGAAACCTACGGCTACAAGTGTACGCTGCAGACCGATACGGAGGTCATTACCTATATTATAGATTACCTGCACCGCAAAAAGGGCCTCACCGTCCCGGAGATCGCCGCGGTGATCGCAGCGCCGTTCTGGGAGACCATCGAAAATATGCCCCCAGGGCAAAAAGAGGTCCACATGTACCTTCGAAAAGCCTTCCCGTCGCAGCTGATCACCGGACCGTTTTCCATACTGGTGGGCTTTGAGAGCGGCCTGATGGCGCTCAACGACCGGCTCAAACTCAGGAGCATGGTGGTGGGCGAAAAGGATGACATGGTCTATATGGCCAGCGAGGAGGCCGCCATCCGCAGGATTGAACCGGACCTGGACAAAATATGGGCGCCCATGGGCGGCCAGCCCGTGGTGGTAACGCTGGAAGGAGGGATGTGAAGTGGCCGTTAATTTCCTGTATCCGGAGCACGAGGTGGTCCGAAACGACTCCCGCTGCATCCGCTGCCGCGTCTGCGAGAGGCAGTGCGCCAATGAGGTGCACCGCTACGTGGAGGACGAAAACCGCATGCTGGCCGACGAGAGCCGGTGCGTCAACTGCCACCGGTGCGTGGCCCTCTGCCCCACCCGGGCGCTGAAAATCGAAAAGTCCGGTCACGCGTTCCGCGAGAACGCCAACTGGGACGGCTACAGCATCGCCTCCATCTACAGGCAGGCCGAGGCCGGCGGCGTGCTTCTGGCCAGCATGGGCAACCCCAAAAACTACCCCATCTACTGGGATAAGATGCTCCTGAATGCCTCCCAGGTGACCAACCCGTCCATCGACCCGCTGCGCGAACCCATGGAAACCCGCGTCTGCCTGGGCGCAAAGCCCAAGGAAATCCGCCGCGACGAGCACGGGAAGATCGTCAACAACCTGCCGGTGCACCTGGAACTGACCCTGCCGGTGATGTTCTCGGCCATGAGCTACGGCTCCATCAGCTACAATGCCCACGAATCGCTGGCAAGGGCTGCCAAAGAGCTGGGAATCATGTATAATACCGGTGAGGGCGGCCTGCATGAAAGTTTTTACCGCTACGGGGAGCATACTATCGTACAGGTGGCCTCGGGACGCTTCGGCGTGCACAAGGATTACCTGGACGCCGGCGCGGCCATCGAGATCAAGATGGGCCAGGGCGCAAAGCCCGGCATCGGCGGGCACCTGCCCGGAAGAAAAATCGTCGGGGATATCTCCAAGACCCGGATGATCCCCGAAGGCTCCGACGCCATCTCCCCCGCCCCGCACCACGACATCTACTCCATCGAGGACCTGCGGCAATTGGTGTTCTCCCTCAAGGAGGCCACCGAATATAAAAAGCCCGTCATCGTCAAGATCGCCGCGGTGCACAACATCTCCGCCATCGCCAGCGGCATCGCCCGAAGCGGCGCGGACATCATCGCCATCGACGGCTTCCGCGGCGGCTCCGGCGCCACGCCGTCCCGCATCCGCGACAATGTGGGCATCCCCATCGAGCTGGCGCTGGCCAGCGTGGACGCCCGCCTGCGCGAAGAGGGCATCCGCGACGACGTGTCCATCGTGGTAGGCGGCAGCATCCGCTCCAGCGCCGACGTGTTCAAGGCCGTCGCGCTGGGGGCCGACTGCTGCTACATCGGCACGGCGGCGCTTCTGGCGCTGGGCTGCCACCTTTGCAGAAGCTGCCACAGCGGCAAGTGCAACTGGGGCATCGCTACGCAGGCGCCGGAGCTGGTCAAGCGGCTCAACCCGGACCTGGGCTACAAGCGCCTGGTGAACCTGATGCACGCGTGGACCCACGAGATCAAGGAAATGATGGGCGGCATGGGCATCAACTCCATCGAGAGCCTGCGGGGCAACCGGATGATGCTGCGGGGCATCGGCTTAAACCAAAAGGAACTGGAGATCCTGGGCATCGCCCACGCGGGAGAGTAGCGCCCAAACTATCCGCAGGCAGGTACGGCAAGCCTCGCCTGATGAAGCCATCTCCAAGGGGCCCGTCCCCTGATAAAATATTTCCCCTTTAAGAACAACAAAAGCAGGAAAGGCAGGAAAGGAAAATGGCAAACTTAAACGAAAAGGACATGATCTACGAGGGCAAGGCGAAAAAACTCTACCGGACGGAGCATCCCAGCGAGTACATCATCGCCTACAAGGACACCGCCACCGCGTTCAACGGCGAAAAGAAGGAGGACATCGAGGGTAAGGGCGTCCTTAACTGCGCCATCACCAACGCCGTGTTTGAAATGCTGGAGAATAGCGGCATCCCCACCCACATGATCCACCCCATCGACGAGACCACCATCCTGGTGAAAAAAGTGGAGATCGTTCCCCTTGAGGTCATCGTCCGCAATGTGGCCGCCGGCAGCTTCTCCGCACGCTTCGGCGTCCCCGAGGGCACGGCGCTGAAAAACCCCACCACCGAGTTTTCCTACAAAAAAGATGAATTGGGCGATCCGATGATCAACACCAGCCAGCTTCTGGCGCTGGGCCTGGCTGCCCCCGAGGAAGTGGAGACCATCCGCGCCATGGCGCTGAAGATCAACGAGCTTTTAATTGGATTCTTCGCCAAGGTGAACCTGAAGCTCATCGACTTCAAGCTGGAGTTCGGCCGACTTGAAAACGGGCAGATCGTGCTGGCCGACGAGATTTCCCCGGACACCTGCCGCCTGTGGGATATGGATACGGGCGAAAAGCTGGACAAAGACCGCTTCCGCCGCGATATGGGGCAGGTGATCGAAGCGTATCAGGAGGTCTTCCGGAGGATTTCGGGATGAAGGATATTTACGAAAATCCCCTCTCCAGCCGGTACGCCAGCCGGGAAATGCTGGAGATATTCTCCGAGGACACCAAGTTTCGGACCTGGCGCAAACTCTGGATCGCGCTGGCCGAAACACAGATGGAGCTGGGCCTTCCCATCGCAAAAGAACAGATCGACGAACTGAAAGCCCATCAGGACGACATCAACTACGATGTGGCCCAGGAAAGGGAGCGGGAAGTGCGCCACGACGTGATGAGCCACGTCTACGCCTACGGCATGCAGTGCCCCGGGGCCGCCGGGATCATCCACCTGGGCGCCACAAGCTGCTACGTGGGCGACAACACCGACATCATCCAGATGCGGGATGGTCTCTTGCAGATCAAGCGGCTTCTGGTCAGCGCCATAGACGCGCTGGCAAAATTCGCCGATGCCTACAAGGACCAGGGCACGCTGGCCTTCACGCACTTCCAGGCGGCCCAGCCCACCACCGTGGGCAAGCGCGCCGCGCTGTGGATAAACGATCTTCTGATGGACCTGGAGCTGCTGGACTTTACCCTCTCGGGCCTGAAGCTGCTGGGCTGCAAGGGCACCACCGGCACCTGCGCCAGCTTTCTGGAGCTGTTCGGCGGCGACCACGAAAAGGTGCTGGAGCTGGAGCGCCGGATCGTCCGGAAAATGGGCTTTTCAGAGGCGGTGCCCGTCAGCGGCCAGACCTACTCCCGCAAGGTGGACTATCAGGTGCTGTCGCTGCTCTCGGGCATCGCCCAGAGCGCCGCCAAGTTCTCCAACGACATCCGCCTGCTGTCGCACCTGAAGGAAGTGGATGAACCCTTCTCCGATGGGCAGATCGGCTCCTCCGCCATGGCCTACAAGCGAAACCCCATGCGCAGCGAGCGCATTGCCTCTTTAGCGCGGTATGTGATCACAGGCGCCCTGAATCCGGCCATCACCGCCGCCACGCAGTGGTTCGAGCGGACGCTGGACGATTCGGCAAACCGGCGCATCAGCATCCCACAGGCGTTTCTGGCCACCGACGCCATATTGCAGCTGGTGATCAACATCGCCGGAGGCATGCGGGTCTATCCCAAGGTGATCGAAAAGCACTTAAACGAGGAACTGCCCTTTATGGCCACGGAAGCCATCCTGATGCGCGGCGTGCAAAAGGGCGGCGACCGCCAGCAGCTCCATGAGGCCATACGCAGGCACTCGGTGGCCACCGCCGAGAAGATCAAGCTCCACGGCGGGGAAAACGACCTGCTGGAACGCATCGCGGACGATCCCCTCTTTGACCTGACCGCCGAAGAGCTGGAAGGCATCCTGCAGTACGATAAGTACACCGGCAGGGCCAAGGAGCAGACCGATGAATTTTTATCCGGCCCCGTCCGAAAAGCACTGGAGGAGAGCAAAGACTTCCTGGGCGCGGACGCGGACATTAAAGTATAGGAGCTAAAGATATGCTTACGGCAATAGTAGGAACCAACTGGGGCGACGAAGGCAAGGGCCGTATGGTGGATCTTTTAAGCCGCGACTACGACGTGGTGGTGCGCTACCAGGGCGGCAACAACGCAGGCCATACCGTCATCAACGACAAGGGCAAGTTCGTCTTGAACCTTTTGCCCTCGGGCATCCTGCGGGAAACCACGGTCAATATCATGGGAAACGGCATGGTCATCGACCTGGAGCACCTGAATAAGGAAATCCGGGCGCTGACCGAAAAGGGCGTGAAAATTACGCCCCGGAACCTGAAGATCAGCGACAAGGCCGTCATCTGCCTGCCCTACCACAAGCTGCTGGACATTCTGGAAGAGGACCGACTGGGCGCCGCCAAACAGGGCTCCACCCGGCGGGGCATCGCGCCGGTGTACGCCGACAAGTACATGCGCAAGGCGCTTCGCGTAGGCGATCTGCTGGACGGCGAGGAGACGCTGCGCCGGAAAGTGGACGCTCTGGTACAGTGGAAAAACCTGACGGTGCAGGACGGCTACAAGTCCGAAGCCGTCCATACCGAGGACATCATGGACTGGCTTGGCGCCTACGGCGGGCCCATCCGGGATCATGTCTGCGATACCACCTTGTACCTGTCGGGCGCCATCGCGGCGGGCAAACGCATTATGTTCGAAGCCCAGTTGGGCGCGCTGCGGGACATCGACTTCGGCATCTATCCCTACACGTCCTCCTCCTCCACCATTGCCTCCTACGCCCCCATCGGCTCGGGCGTGCCCTTTGCCCGGTTGGACGAGGTGATCGGCATCATGAAGGCCTACTCCTCCGCCGTGGGCGGCGGGCCCTTCACGGTGGAGATGTCCGGCGGCGAGGCGGAGGCGCTGCGGGAAGCCGGCGGCGAGTACGGCGCGGCCACCGGCAGGCCAAGACGCGTGGGCGCCTTCGATATGGTGGCCTCCCGCTACGGCACGAAGATGCAGGGCGCCACCTGCATCGCGCTGACGAAGCTGGATGTGCTGTCTTTCATGGAGGAGATCCCCGTCTGCGTGGCCTACGAGGTGGACGGCGAGCGCACCGACGAGTTCCCCACCGGCGAGCGCCTGAACCGGGCGAAACCCATTTATGAGACGGTGCCGGGGTTCAAGCGCGATATCTCCGGCTGCCGAAAGCCGGAGGATTTGCCCAAAGAGGCGCTGGATTATATCCGGCTGATCGAAGAAGGCGTGGGCTGCCCCATCAAATACGTTTCGGTGGGCGCCGAGAGGGACCAGTACGTCGTGATGGATCAATAGGTGGGCCGCGGCCATAAGGCCGCCCTTGCCCACGGAATTAAGTCAGGGGGCCGCGCCCCCTGATAACCCCAATGTTTTTGACGGGATACGGGATATGGAAGGGATGATTGAAATGAAGCGGGTCTATGTGAACGAACAGTGGTGTCTGGGTTGTCATCTGTGCGAGTATTACTGCGCGTTTGCCAACTCCGGGGAAAGCGATATGGTGCGCGCCCTGCACGGTAAAAAAGACATCCGCCCGCGCATTGAAATCACCGAGCACGGCGGCGTGTCCTTCGCGGTCAGCTGCCGCCACTGCGACGAGCCGCTGTGCGTCAAAGGCTGCATCACCGGGGCGCTGACCCGCGAAAACAGCGTGATCACCATCGACAAGGAGCGCTGCGTGGGCTGCTATACCTGCATACTGTCCTGCCCCTACGGGGCCGTATCCCCCAGCGACGAGGGCGCCGTGCAAAAGTGCGAGCTGTGCGTCAAAAACCT
>JBMNQS010000064.1:0-12133 GCA_050944255.1 Christensenellales bacterium
CCTTCAGCGAAAAGACGGCGCAGCTCTTGATGGAAAAGCTGGGCGTCACCCAGGTGGCGGACCTGTACACCCTCACATTCGATCAACTCATTGAGCTGGAGGGCTTCCAGGAAAAGCGGGTCAATAACCTTTTAAGGGAGATACACCAGAGCAGGCAGAGGCCGCTGGACGCCTTCATTTACGCGCTGGGCATTCCCGGCGTGGGCAGGAAAACGGCGCGTGACATCTCCGCGCACTTCGGCGACTTTGAATCCGTGCGCGCCGCGGATTTGGAGGAGCTTCTGAAAATCGACGAGGTGGGGCCCGTCATCGCCGAAAATATCCGGCATTTCTTCGGCGACGGGCACATCGCCGCGGGGATTGACAGGCTCTTATCCCTGGGCGTTTCGCCAAAGAGCATGAAGCCCGCGCAGGCGGCGGAAAGCCTGCCGCTTGCCGGAAAAACTTTCGTGTTGACGGGGGCGCTGTCCTTGATGACGCGAAACGAGGCGGGGGACAGGCTCATGGCGCTGGGGGCGGAGGTACCCGCCGCCGTCTCCAAGAGCACCGATTACGTGATTGCCGGCGAGAGGGCCGGCTCCAAGCTCACAAAGGCGCGGCAGCTAGGCGTGCCCGTTCTTTCCGAGCAGGATTTACTCTCTATTCTGGAAGGGGATTTTCCGTATGAAACAGGGGAAACTGACGAATGACCAATTAAAGGAGGCGGTGCTGGGCCGCCTTGTAAGCACCCGCGGGGAAACCGTGCTGGGCCCCGGGGTGGGGGAGGACTGCGCCGCGCTCGACCTTCAGGGCGATCTGGTGGTCCTGACCACCGACCCCATCACCGCCGCCGACGCGGGGGCGGGCGGCCTGGGCATCCATGTCTCCTGCAACGATCTGGCTTCCTGCGGCGCGGAGCCGGTGGGGGTGCTGCTGACGCTGCTGTGCCCCGAAAATACCGGCATTGCCCGGATCTCCCAGATCGAGGAGGACGCCAGGCGCGCCTGCGAGGCCCTTGGGATCGATATCCTGGGCGGCCACACGGAAGTCACCGCCGCGGTGAACAAGCTGATCCTTTCGGTGACGGCCATCGGCCGCGTCCACCGCGAGCGCCTGATCACCAGCTCCGGCATGAGCGCGGGGGACACGCTGATCATGACCAAGTGGGCCGGCCTTGAAGGTACGCTGATCCTCTTATCGGACCACGCGGATTTCTTCCGCCACAAGGTGCCTTCGGTACTGACCAGTCCGCTCAAAGGGCTGGAAAACGCCGTCTCCGTGGTCCCGGAGGGCCTCATTGCCGCCGAAAACAACGCCAGCGCCATGCACGACGTCACCGAGGGCGGCGTATTGGGCGCGGCCTACGAGATGGCGCTGGCCTCCGGCTGCGGCGTGGAGATCAATATTGAAGATATCCCGGTGCTGCCCATCACCCGGGCCCTGACCGCCGCGGCGGGCCTTAATGTCTACCGGCTCATCTCCTCCGGCGTCATGCTGATCGCCACAAGCCGGCCCGGCGCCATGCTCAAGGCGCTTGAGAAGGCGGACATCCATGCCGCCGCCATCGGCCGCGCCGTCGAATCGGGCTTCTACACGCTCCGAGGCGGCGCCAGAGAGAAGATGGACCCCCCCGGCCCGGACGAAATCTACAAGATGCCGTCCAAATAGCTTCCAATGCGGCGGCCCGCGTTCCAACTGTGACTGCCAGCCTTCCAAGCTGGCTACGTGGGTTTGAGAAACACTCTCCGCCTCTAATCCCGCGTCCCGCCTCCATAGCACCTCCGCCCGCCACTCCGCTCCCCCCAAAAACGCGGCGCCCTCCGCCGCCCTCCAAAGCCGGCTGTACCCGGCTCCGCCTTTAATCCCGCGCGCCGCTTCCGCAGCGCCTCCGTTTGCATCCCGCCCACCCCCAAAGCGCGGCGCCCTCCGCCGTTCTCCCAGGCCGGCTGCACGTCCGACTCGTCTTTAATCCCGCGTCCCGCTTCCGCGCGCCTCCGGCCCGCCACTCTGCTCCCCCCAAAAACGCGGCGCCCTCCGCCGCCCTTTAAAACAGGCCATTACTCGTACCCATTTGCGCCTGTCGCTTCGGGGCTTCCTCCAATGCCCCCTTCCTTTTACCCCTTCCCTTTTAGAACGATCTTTGCTATAATGAATCATTCACCCATGAAAATGGGAGGAAAACTTAAAAAACAAGCGTATAGCTGAGGAATTCAAACATATGATTCAAAGTATGACCGGATACGGCCGCGGCGTACTGGCCCGCGACGGGCGGGAGGTCACGCTGGAGCTCAAGAGCGTCAACCACCGTTATCTGGATTTAAGTTTCCGGATGCCCCGCACGTTCGGCTACATGGAGGACGCCCTTCGCAAGCGGATACAGGAGCGCCTGGAGCGGGGCCATGTGGATATTTTTATCACGTACAAAAACACCCGGGACGACGCCCGGGAGGTCGCCGTGGACAGACCGCTTCTGTCGGCGTATCTCAGGGCGCTTCGGCAGATCAAATCCCTGGCGGACGTCCCGGACGACGCCGCGCTGATGGCCCTGGCGCGCCTGCCGGACGTGATGATGCTGTCCGCTCAGAGCGAGGACGAGGAGGCGCTGTCGCTTTTGGTTCTGGACGCGCTGGATATGGCGCTTGCGGAGCTTACCGCCATGCGGGTCCGGGAGGGCAAGGCCCTGTCCGAGGATGTGGCCGCCCGCTGCGCCGCCGCTTCGGAGGCGGTGGATCAGATCCAGGCGCGCGCCCCTCAGATCGTCGCGGAGATGCGCGAGAAGATACAGCTTCGCGTAAAGGAGCTTCTGGGCGGCGCGCAGCCCGATCCGGAGCGGCTTGAAAACGAGGTGGCGTATCTGGCGGATCGGTATTCCATCGCCGAGGAGATCACCCGCCTCAAGGCGCACATCGCCCAGTTGTCCGAAACACTGAGCGCCCGCGAGGGCGTGGGCCGCAAGCTGGACTTTCTCGTGCAGGAGATGAACCGCGAGATCAACACCATCGGCTCCAAAGCGTCGGACCTCACCGTCACCAACCTTGTCGTCAGCGTCAAAAGCGAAGTGGAGAAGATCCGCGAGCAGGTACAGAACATCCAATAAATGCATTGGAAGAAGGAGTATTTATGGGCAGCATACGTCTGATCAACATCGGTTTTGGCAACATTGTTTCGGCCAACCGGCTCATTGCCATCGTCTCGCCGGAATCGGCGCCCATCAAGCGCATCATCCAGGAGGCCAGGGATAAAGGCATGCTCATTGACGCAACCTATGGCAGGCGTACCCGCGCGGTGATCATCACCGACAGCGACCACGTGATTTTATCGGCCGTACAGCCCGAGACGGTGGCCAACCGCCTGGACACCAAGGACGTGGATGACGATGAGTGATGTGCGCTCTAAGGCGAGACCGCCGCTGCTTCTGGTGGTTTCCGGCCCGTCCGGGGCGGGGAAGGGCACCGTATGCGGCCATTTGAAGAAGATGATGCCCGAGCTGAGGGTTTCGGTATCGGCGACCACCCGCGCGCCGCGTCCCGGCGAAGTTGAAGGCATGGACTACTTCTTCAAGTCGAGGGAGGAATTCCTCCGGATGAAGCAGAACGACGAA
This sequence comes from Christensenellales bacterium, assembly GCA_050944255.1. Classification (GTDB taxonomy): domain Bacteria; phylum Bacillota; class Clostridia; order Christensenellales; family Maliibacteriaceae; genus JBMNQS01. Next base: position 3,581 of record JBMNQS010000064.1, read on the forward strand.
TTTATCGAGACGGCGGAATTGTTCGGCCATTATTACGGCACGCCGGTGGACGGTGTGCGCCAGGCGCTCTCCGCCGGCGACGATATTCTGTTGGAGATCGACATCCAGGGGGCCATGCAGGTCAAGCGTTTTTTTGAAGGCGCCGTATTTGTTTTCGTGGTGCCGCCCACCATGGAGATTCTCATCGAGCGCATCATAGGCCGCGCCACGGAGGATACGGAGTCCATCCGCCGGCGGATGGCGCAGGCCCGGCAGGAGATGGACCGCATTTCCGCCTACGACTATGTGATCGTCAACGATATCGCCGAGGAGGCCGCGTCGCGCATCTGCTGCATCATGCAGGCGGAGCGTTTCCGTGTGGGGCGTTTCCGGCTGGTGGATAAGTTTTGGGAAGTGAAACCCAGGAAAGATTTTGGAGGCATTTGATTATGATTTACCCCGCACTGTACGAACTTTTGGACAAAGTGGACTGCCGCTACACGCTGGTGATGGAGGCGGCCAAACGGGCCCGCCAACTGGTGGACGGTGCCGATCCCATGGTGGAGGTTCCCACCACAAAGCCGGTGGCTGTGGCCGTTCAGGAGATTTACGAGAACAAAGTCCACTATGAGAGGACCCGCGACGGCATTAAATAAATACCGCCGCCATGCGGCGGCTTGATGAAGGGGAATGCCCCTTTCGGCATTGTCTTTACCTTTTCCCGCAGGGAGTTGATACCAATGAAAAAGACCGTAGTGTTCGGCATTACCGGAGGCATTGCGGCGTACAAGGCCGCCGATGCGGCCAGGCGGTTGAGAAAGCGCGGCGTGGACGTGTACGTGATCATGACGCGGCACGCCTGCGAGTTCATCACGCCGCTGACGCTCCAGTCGCTGACGGGCCGAGAGGTGGTCACCGATATGTTTGAGCGCCCGCAGCGCATGGACGTGGAGCACATTGCGCTGGCCAAGCGGGCCGACGCGTTCGTCATCGCGCCGGCAACGGCCAATATCATCGCCAAAATGGCGTGCGGCATTGCCGACGATATGCTGTCCACTACCGTTATGGCCACCACGGCGCCCGTTTTGCTGGCCCCGGCCATGAACCAGAACATGTACAGGAATCCGGCCACGCAGAAGAACCTTGAGCTGCTGCGCGAAAGAGGCGTAAAGTTCATCGGCCCGGAAGAGGGGATGCTGGCCAATGGCGACATGGGCATCGGCCGCATGAGCGAGCCGTCTGAAATTGAGGAAGTCGTGCTTTCCATGCTGCACGACGTCAAGGATTTTGCCGGCAAGCGGGTGCTCGTTACGGCGGGTCCCACCAGGGAGCCCATCGATCCGGTGCGCTACGTTTCCAACCGTTCCAGCGGCAAGATGGGTTACGCCCTTGCCCGCGAGGCGCAGGCCCGCGGCGCCGAGGTGACGCTGATTGCCGGGCCAAACGCGCTGGAAAAGCCTTACGGCGTGCGCTTCGTGGGCGTGGAGACCACGGCGCAGATGCACGATGCGGTAATGGAGGTTTATCCGGACACGGACATCGTCCTGAAGGCCGCGGCGCCGGCGGACTACCGCGTTCACGCGCCCAGCGAGGAGAAGATCAAGAAAAAGCGGCTGGACGAGACGCTGGATCTGGAACTGGAGACGACGCCGGACATCCTTTTGGCGCTGGGAGAAAACAAGACGCACCAGTTTCTGGTGGGCTTTGCCGCCGAGACCAACGACGCGCTTGAGAATGCCCGGGCCAAACTTGTGGCCAAGCATCTGGACTGCATGGTGCTCAACGACGTTTCCCAGCGCGGCGCGGGCTTCGAGGTGGATACCAATATCGTCACCATCATGGACGAGAAGGGCGATATTACGCTGCCCATCATGGACAAGCGGGAGGTTGCGGGACATATTCTCGATTACGTGGCGAAACGGCTGAACCTTTAGCGCGGTTATGTTATAATGGTTTTATGCATCCCCCCGGCGCGTGAGCGGATGGGGGGATTTTTGAAGGGCAAATGGAGGCAGTATGTACAGACGCCTGACGGCCGAACAGGCCGCGGAAAAGATGCGCCTGGCGAAGAAATATATCCTGTTGGATGTGCGCACGCCCCAGGAGTACCGTGCGGGGCATGTGAGGGGCGCCGTGCCCGTCCGGGGCGGTTTGATCGCAACTCTTGCCCCGGAGATCCTGCCGGACAGGGACGCGCTGATTCTTCTTTATTGTAATGCCGGCGGGCGAAGCGGCCGTGCGGCGGCCGTGCTGCCGTCGCTGGGCTATAAGAGTGTCTATTACTTTGGACTGTCCGGCTGGACCTATGGATTGGAGGATGGATGATGATGAAAAAATCTGTTTTTTTGCTGGTAATGATCCTTTTATGGCCGCTGTGCCTGAGCGCCTGCGCCCCTTTCGCGGACGCGCCGGAGCCTTCGGGGGAGCCTGCCGTTTCGCCTTCGGTTCCGGATGAGCCTGTTCTCGATTTTAAAATTACGCCGGAGCAGGCCAGGGAGATCATGCAAAGCGAGCCGGACGCCGTGGTCCTGGACGTACGCACCCAGGAGGAGTACGACACGGGGCATATTGAGGGCGCGCTTCTGATTCCCGATACGGATGTCGCCGGTAAGGCCCCGGAGCTGCTGCCTGATAAAGAGGCTACGATTCTCGTGTACTGCCGCAGCGGCAGGCGCAGCGCAGATGCCGCCAAGACGCTGTCGGATATGGGCTATACCTCCGTCTATGATTTCGGCGGCATCATCACCTGGCCGTACGAGATCGTAACGGAGTAGTGCCGCCGGGCGCTGCCCGGACCCGCTTAAGGCTCCGCCTTAAGAATCCGCCAGGGACAATCGTCCCTGGACCCATTTATGCAAATGCCCGCAAGGCGGTCATTTGCGGGGGGTTAATAAAATGCAGCCTTGATAAACTTTCCCGCGAAGCGGTATAAAAGTCTTTTTGGAGTTCTTAGAACCTTTTTCTTCAGAAAAAGGTTCTAAGCGGGTCCGGGCAGCGCCCGGCCTAGTATCCCTTATCCCTACGAAAGGAGGCCCATCGTTGAAATACGCCTGCGTCATCGTGGATGTGGCCCACAGCGCGGTGGACCGGGAATTTGATTACGCCATCCCCGAGGATTACCCGGTGGAAGTGGTCCCCGGCCTTTTGGTGCGCGTTCCGTTCGGGCCCCGGCGGATACAGGGCTACGTGGTGGGCACCTCCAATGAAACCAAGGTGCCGCCGGGCAAAATCCGCCTCCTGGGCAAGCCCGTTTTAAACGAGCCCGTGGTGCTGCCGCAGTTGATGGACCTTGCACGCTGGATGCGGGAGCGGTACCATTGCACGCTGGCCGAGGCGCTGCACCTTTTGCTGCCGCCGGGGCTTCGCACCGGCCAATTGCGCGAAAAGACGCACCTGGGCGCGTTCCTGGCGCTGGAGAAGGCGGAGGCCCAGGCGCTTCTGCCGTCGCTTGAAAAGCGCGCCCCGCAGCAGCATAAACTGCTCAAGCTGCTGCTGGAGGATACCCCCATGCCGCGCCTGCGCGAACAGATGGAGAACTGGCTGGCCCCGGCCCGCGCGCTGGAGAAAAAGGGCGCGGTGTCGGTGGAGATTATCCACGTGGAGAGAAAGCCCTACTCCATGATCGAAAGCGGCATCACGCCGCCGCCGGAGGCCACCGCCGCCCAGAAGGCGGCCATGGAGGCCATCGCCGCGGCCATGGCCGCGGACCAAGGTCGTTTTTACCTGTTCGGCGTCACCGGCTCGGGCAAGACGGAAATCTACCTGCGGTGCGCCGCACGGGCCATCGAGTCGGGCCGCGGCGCCATCATCCTGGTGCCGGAGATCGCGCTGACGCCGCAGATGGTCCAGCGGGTGCGCGCCCGCTTCGGAGACCGTGCGGCGGTGCTTCATTCGCGGCTGTCCCAGGGCGAGCGGTTCGACCAGTGGCAGCAGATCAGGCGGGGCCGGGTGGACGTGGTGGTGGGCGCCCGCTCCGCCGTGTTCGCGCCGCTTGGGAAGCTGGGGCTCATCGTGGTGGACGAGGAATACGAGTCAAGCTACCGCAGCGAGCAGAACCCGAGATACGACGCGGTGGACGTGGCGTGCCGCCGCTGCGACGCCGAGGGCGCCACGTTGGTGCTGGGCAGCGCCACGCCGTCGGTGGAGCGCTACCGGCAGAGCCTGGAGGGCGAGTACACGCTGCTTCGGCTGGACAGCCGCATTCTGGGGCAGGCCATGCCCGAGGTGAAGATCGTGGACATGCGCCAGGAGCTGATCCACCACAACAAGAGCATGTTTTCCTCGGTGCTGCAGCGCGAGATGCGGCAGTGCCTGTACCGCCAGGAACAGATGATCCTGCTTTTGAACCGCCGCGGCCACTCCACGTTCATTTCCTGCCGCCGCTGCGGGGAGGCCGTCGCCTGTCCCAACTGCGACATCTCACTGACGTACCACAGCGCGGATGCACATTTAAAGTGCCATTACTGCGGCGCGCACCAGGAGATACCCGACATCTGCCCCGCCTGCGGCTCAAAAGACATCCGCCATTTCGGAGCCGGCACCCAGCGCATCGAAGCGGAGCTTGAAAAGCTCCTTCCCGGCGTGCCCATCCTGCGCATGGACAGGGACTCCATGAGCAAAAAGGACGCCCACGCCAAGGTTATGCAGGACTTCGCCTCCGGCGATTACCCCGTTCTTCTGGGCACCCAGATGGTGGCCAAGGGGCTGGACTTTCCCAACGTGACGCTGATCGGGGTGCTGGCCGCCGACACGATGCTGGGCTATCCGGACTTCCGCTCCGGCGAGCGCACGTTCCAATTGATCGCCCAGGTAGCCGGAAGGGCAGGGCGCGACAAAAAGCCGGGCCGGGTGGTCGTGCAGACGTACAATCCGGACGATCCGTCGGTCATGCTGGCCGCCGCCCACGATTACGAGGGCTTCTACCGGTGGGAGATCGCCCAGAGAAGGCGGGGCCTGTTTCCGCCGTTTTCCCGTTTCGTGCGCATTTTGTTTACCGATACCGACCGCCGGAAGGCGTGGGAAAACACGGAGTCCTTCTATACAGGCATGAAAAAGGTGCTGTCCGGCGATTTAAAGGACGCCCTGTTCTTCGACCGGATGCCCGCCATGATCGGCCGCATACAGGGGCATTACCGCTTCCAGGTGCTGGTAAAGCTCCCCGAAGATGAGAAAACCGATGATAGAATTGACAGAATCTGGGCATTTTATAGGGAGAACCGTCCCGCGGCGGGAACCTGCACTATGGAAATCAACCCGCAAAACATGGTATAATATAATGATACCCGACGAAAAATGTTTTTCGGCGGGGCTGGCCGCTTTGTGCGCCGGGGCATCCTTTAAACCCAAGCATATAAATTCAGGCAAGGAGCAATGTTCATAGATGGCAAAACGAAGGATATTACTGGACGGGGAGGAGCTTTTACGCAAAAAGAGCCGCCCCGTGGAGAAATTTGACGGTCGGCTGCACGAGCTTCTGGACGACATGGCCGAAACCATGGCGGAGGCCCAGGGCGTGGGGCTTGCCGCGCCGCAGGTGGGCGCTTTGCGCCGGGCTGTGATCATCGACGTGGGCGACGGGCTCATTGAGCTGGTCAATCCGGTGCGCATCGGCGAAGACGGCGAGCAGACCGGCGACGAGGGCTGCCTGAGCATCCCGGAGAAAAAGGGGCTCGTTTCAAGGCCCTACAAGGTGACCGTCCGGGCCCAGGACAGGCACGGCGAATTTTTCGAGCTCAGCGGGGAGGGGTATCTGGCCCGGGCCATCTGCCATGAGATCGACCACCTGAACGGGGTGCTGTATACCGACATCATGATCCGCGACACCACCGGAGAGGAAGTAGAGGATGTGATCCGTACATGATGCGCATCGTCTTTTTCGGAACGCCCGAATTCGCGCTGCCGTCTCTGAACGCGCTTTACCGCGCTACCGGGTTCAGGGTGGCGGCCGCCGTCACCCAGCCGGACCGGGCGAAGGGCCGCGGCAAGAAGGTCATCGCCTCCCCGGTGAAGCAATTGGCGCAGGAGCTGAATATAAAGGTACTGACTTATGAAAATATCCGGGCGCCGGAGGCGGTGGAGGAGCTCAAAGACCTTAAAGCCGATCTTTTCGTGACCGCCGCCTACGGGCAGATACTCTCCCAGAAGGTGCTGGACATCCCCAAAACCGGTACCGTCAACGTGCACGCGTCGCTTCTTCCCAAGTACCGCGGCGCGGCGCCGGTGCCCTGGTGCATCTACAACGGGGAGCGGGAGACCGGCGTGACCACCATGTTCACCGACAGGGGCGTGGACACCGGCGACATGCTGCTTCAGGCCCGCACCGACATCGGCCCGGACGAGACCGGCGGAGAGCTTCTGGAGCGCCTTTCGCACCTGGGGGCGGAGGTGCTGGTGGAGACGCTGCGCCGTCTGGAGGCCGGCACGCTTTACCGGACGCCCCAGCGGGAGGAGGAGGCCACGAAAGTGCCCATGCTGGAGAAGTCCCACGGGCACATGGACTTTACCCGCACCGCCGAAGCGTTGAGGAACCAGGTGCGCGCCTTCATCCCGTGGCCGGTGGCCTGGACCACCTACAGGGACCCGAAAAACGGCGTGCAGCGGATGAAGGTGTTTTCCGTGCGCAGGGTCAATGTGCCGGGCCTTTTTGCCCCGGGGGAAGTCCTTCTGGCCTCGGCCAGAGACGGGCTTGTGGTTTCCTGCGGCGCGGGGGAGGCGCTGGAGATTCTGGAGATGCAGATGGCCGGCGCAAAGCGGATGACCGCCAGGGAATACCTTCGCGCAAAATCCATCAATGTGGGCGCCATCCTGGGAAGCGAGGCGGACTGAATGGATCGTGAAAGCGCGCCCAACGCCTTGCATACCAGCGCTTCCGGCGCAAGGCAGCCGGAGGCGACGGCCGGACAAAAAGCCCCGGAAGCCGGCGCAGGCGCGGCGCCCGCCAGGGACGCGGCGCTGGACGTGCTGATGGAAACCATCTATCGGGAAGGCTACGCGAACCTGCTTTTGAAAAGGCGGGCGGCAGGCGTACCGGACGCGGATCGGAACATGCTCTACCGCCTGGTGTACGGGAGCCTTGAAAGGCGCGCAACCCTTGAGTTTGCGCTGGAGGAGCTGTGGAAGCCGGGCGGCCTGCCGCCGGTGGTGAAGGAGCTGATACTTCTGGGCGCGTACCAGATTTTATACATGGACCAGGTGCCGGACGCCGCCGCCTGCAACGAGGCGGTGAAGCAGGCCAAGCGCAGGGGGCATGTGAGGCTTTCCGGCGCGGTCAACGGGATTTTGCGGGCGCTCTCCAGGCGGAAAGAGGACGTTTTAAAGGCCGTTTCGGATATGAAACAGACTGCACTTGACGGCAATAGGCGGCAATTGGGCGGCGGTTTGGCGGCGGATTCGCCGCAATTTGGCGACATATACACGACACAAGACGGCAAAACACCGCAATTGGACGCAAAAATCCGCGCCGTATCGGTGTTTGGCGGGGCGCCTGTGCTCATCGCCCGGAAAATGGTGGAGCAGTACGGCCCCGAAGCGGCCATCGGTTACTTCAATAAACCATTGCCCAATGATGAAATTTGCCTGCGCATCAATACATTGAAAATTTCCAGAGAAGATTTTTTCTCATGGATGGACGGTGAGGGCTGGTCCTACAGGAAGGGCCTTCTGGATGCGGCCGTCTACGTCAAGGGTGTGGGGGATATCTCCAGGACGCGGCCCTATCTGGAGGGCTGGATCGCGGTGCAGAGCGAAAGCTCGCAGCTCATCGCCCGTGCCCTGGGGATGCAGAATGCGCGAAAAGAAAACTTGAACGTGCTGGACGCCTGCGCCGCGCCGGGAGGCAAGACCATGGCGCTGGCGGACCTGATGGGCAACCGGGGAAGGATTATGGCGCTGGATGTGCATCCGCACCGGGTGGAGCTGATTGCCGCCAACGCCAGGCGGCTGGGCGTGGCGAACGTCACCGCCGCCGCCGGCGACGCGGGAGCGCTTTCGGAGGAATTTCACTGCGCCATGGACGCGGTGCTCTGTGATGTGCCCTGCAGCGGGCTTTCGGTGCCGGGCAAACCGGAGGCGGCGCTTCGCATCCGGCAGGAGGATTTTTTGGCGTTAAATAAGGAACAAAATCGTATTTTGAATGCGGCGGCACTTGCGGTGGCACCCGGGGGCGTGTTATTATACAGCACATGCACGTGGAACAGGCGGGAAAATGAATGCGTGGCGGAAGCCTTCCTTGAAGCGCACCCGGAATTTGCTACGGGGACGCTGGAAAATCATGTGCCCGAACGCCTGCGGCCCTATGTGCGGAAAGGCTGCACGCTGCAGCTTTGGCCGGCGAGGGACGGCCTTCCCGCGTTTTTCATGGCCCGGTGGAGGAGGCTGGACGATGCAGAGTGAAAAGCCCGCGCTCCTTGACATGGATTTGGCGCAGCTTAAAGCCTTTGTCACAGAACATTTCGGCGTGCCACAGTACCGGGCCGGGCAGATTTACGCCTGGCTGATGCGCGGGGCGGGTTTCCACGAGATGAGCAACCTTCCCGCCGATCTCCGGCAGGCGCTGGCCCAAAGGGCCGTGGAGGG
>JBMNQS010000065.1:0-11992 GCA_050944255.1 Christensenellales bacterium
ACAGCGCCGGCATAAACGAGGATAAACCATGTCCCATCTGATCGATAACCTCCTTCGGCCCGGGCTTTTCGGCCCCTATACCGCTTTCATCGGCATCGTTATGCTGCTCTTTGGCGCCTTTTGGTATTACAGCAACGACGTCATTGAGACCACCCGCATCCATATTGTCCTGAAAAAGGGCGCCGGTAAAAACGGCGCGAAAGATTCTTCACTCCCTGCTCCGGTATCTTCTCTGGTTTCAGCGCCCGCTCCATCCGATTTGGCGGCTGCGGCCAAAGATGCATCCGCCGGTCCAAAAGAGGATTTATCCGCGCCCCCCTTCACTTCTGCTACCTCCCCTGCGCAAGCCGCCGCGCCCGCATCCGCCCGGCTTTTAAAGCTGGCGCATCTCTCGGACCTGCACGGCAAAACCTTCGGCCGCGGCAACGGCCGGCTATACCGTGCCGTCTGCGCGCTGCAGCCGGATTTGATCTGCTATACCGGCGATCTGGAGGATGGCCCGGGCCGGCGTTTCGCGGCGGCGGCAAGGCTCCTGCAGCGCCTGGCGCAGCAGGTCTGTCCCGTATTTTACATCCCCGGGAACCACGAGCACCGATACGGCCACATGGAGGAAATGGCCGCCATTTTAGCGCAAAGCGGCGTCACCGTGCTGCAAAACCGCAGCGTTACACTGCAAATAGGCGACAATAAGACGACCATAAACGGCAATAGGCCGCACTTAAACGGTCAAAAAGTGCACATACTCGGCCTGGATGAAAAGCAGTCCTACGGCGGGGATGAGCCCGGGTGCATCGATGAGATGAACGCCCTGCTGCAGGAATATGAAAAACGAGGCGGCATCAAAATCGTGCTGTCCCACTACCCCGAACACTACGCCCTTATGGGCGAACGCTCCTACAGGCGGCACGATTTTGATCTGATGCTGTCCGGGCACGCCCACGGCGGGCAGTTCCGCCTGCCGTATATAGGCGCCGTCTACGCCCCCGGGCAGGGGCTGTTCCCCAGGTATACCTGCGGGCTTTACGGCGAAAGGCCGCCCTACCTTCATGTAAACCGGGGCCTTGGCGCAAGCGCCTTTCCGCTGCGGCTGTTCAACCGGCCGGAAGTTTCGCTGATCACCATTGAAATCCTATAGAGGCCGTATGATTTGTCCGGAACATCCCTCGGCGTTAAATAAAACGGCAAAAACCGACATAGATATACTATGGCGGTAAGGCCGTCAAAAAACTTTGTTTTTTGACGAATCTGCCAGGGCTTTTCCTACTGCAAAACCGATGAACGGGTTTTTGCAGCGGCCGGAAAACCCTGAAAGGAGTGGGCGGCGGCCGCACATGTCGCCCTTGCCCACGGAATTTAAATTAGGGGGCTTCAGCCCCCTAATAACCCCAAAAGGAACTTTTTTGACAGTCTGCCGGCATAGATATACTATGGCGGTTTTTTATTTGGGAATCTTCTTTTGGCGGAACGGAGGCTGTCCATGCGCAGGCGGGTCATTTATATAACTGTATTTATCCTCATCTTTACGCTTCTTCTGCCGGGGTGCAGCAAACCCTCTCTGGCGCTTTACGCGCCGGACATCACCATCGGCGTCGGAGACGTGTTCTACGAGCTGGAGGGCGTCAGCGCCCTGGACTCCGTCCAGGGCGACATCACCGACCAGGTGCAGGTGGTCAAAAGCAATGTCAACACCCTGAAGCCCGGTACGTACCGCACGACTTATCAGGTCACCAACGACCGTGGCCAGACTGCTACGGCCACGCGGAAAGTGACGGTGAAACATCGGGGGTTCCCCCCGCTTATTACGGGCATCTACATCATTTTGCTGACGACCGCCCTTGTTCTGGGACTGGTGCTGAGCTTCTGCGGCAGGCGGCGCCGGCGGTGAATTTTATTGCGCAACCCCAAGGATAATGGTATAATATTGAGCGTTCAAAGGGCGTGTTTCAGGCCGTCGGACAAGCGCCCAATTGTTTTGTGACAAGACGAAGGAGGCCGCATGATGTCCACCGTCCCGAAAGTTTCCGTGATCGATTACGGCATGAGCAACCTGCTGAGCGTCACCCACGCGCTGGAGCATTTGGGCTGCGAAGTCCAGATCATATCCACGGCAAAAGACATCCTCAGAGCCCAGCGCATCGTCTTTCCGGGCGTAGGCGCTTTTCCCGATGCCATCAAGCGCCTCAATGAGGACGCGCTCTCAAGCGCCCTTATACGGACCATCGCCAAAGGGGTGCCCATTTTGGGCATCTGCCTTGGGATGCAGCTTCTGTTTGCCGGAAGCGACGAGTGGGGCAAGAATATCGGCCTGTCGGTTTTTCCCGACTGGATTGTAAAGATGGATGTGAATTTAAAGACGCCCCATATGGGCTGGAACCAGGTGAATAATGTAGGCAAAAGCCCTCTTTTGAAAGATCTGGACGGACAGAGCTTCTATTTCGTGCATTCCTACTGGGCCACCGATATCGAGGCGCCCCACGCGGTGGGCCTGAGCGAGTATGGCAGTACGTTTGTCTCCGTCGCCCAGCAGGACAACGTGTTCGGCGTACAGTTCCATCCGGAAAAATCCAGCGCCGCCGGACTGATGCTGTTGAAGAATTTTATCTGCCTGTAGGGCGGCTTGGAGGTATAAGATGCTATCGCGACGGATTATCCCCTGCCTGGACATCAAGGACGGACGCGTGGTAAAGGGCGTCAATTTTGTCAATATCATCGATGCCGGCGATCCCGTGGAGTGCGCCAGGCTCTACGACCAAAGCGGCGCGGACGAATTGGTGCTGCTGGATATCGGCGCCACCCATGAGGGCCGCCGCACCACGCTGGACATCGTGCGCCGCGTGGCGGAAAATGTGTTTATCCCCTTTACCGTCGGCGGGGGCATCGATTCCATCGAATACATCAGAAAGGTCCTTTTAAGCGGGGCGGACAAGGTCTCCATCAATTCGGCGGCGGTGCGCCGCCCGCAACTGATCACAGAGGGCGCCAAGGCATTCGGCAGCCAGTGCATCACCGTGGCCATCGACGTCAAGCGGGCAAGGCACGGCTATCACGTCTATACCCATGGCGGCAGGCGGGATACCGGCCTTGACGCGGTGCAGTGGGCCAAGCGGGCGGTGGAGCTGGGCGCCGGCGAAATCCTTTTAACCAGCATGAACGCCGACGGGACCAAAAACGGTTACGATATGGACATCACCCTGCAGGTCGCCCAGGCGGTATCGGTGCCGGTTATCGCTTCGGGCGGCGCGGGAAGGCTCTCGGACTTTCTGGAGGTGCTTCGCCCCGGCGGCGCCGACGCGGCCCTGGCCGCCAGCCTCTTTCACTTCAGGGAGCTGGAGATCATGCAGGTGAAACACTACCTGCTGGAAAACCATATTCCGGTGCGCATGCCCTTTGAGACCCGGGACGAGGCCGTTGCCCGCGCCCGCCAGTGGCGAGACGAAAAGGAAGAAGCGCCGCAGGCACAGGATATACAGGCTGCCGCGGAAAGCGGTCCTGTGGATGAAGCGGCGCCTGAAGCGCCGCAGGCACAGGATCAAAGCGAACCGGCGCCCGGCGCCGCGGAAGCGGAAACCGGAGAAATGCCGGCCGGCAGCCAGGCTCAGGAGCTTCCGGAGGAAGAGGCGGGCACCGCTCAAACGCCTGCGGATACCGGGCATGAAGCGGCCGTGGACGATCCGCAGACGCATGATGAAATCGAGCAGGAAACACTCGTATCCGAAACGCCGCAGGAGGTTGTCTTCCAAGAACCTGAAGCCGAAGCCGCACACGAGGATTCGCCTGTGGCCGCTCCTGAACCCGAAACGCAGAGCGCTCCCGAGGAGATGCCTGATGTGCCGGAGGAAGAACCGCTGGACGGCGCGGACATGCCCGTCCCGGAAGATTTGTTCCCCGACTCCCTGGCCGTGATACGCGCGGCCATCGCCAGCATAGCCGCCGGCGAGACGCCGGAGATTCTGGTAAATATTATGAATGCGGGAAAAGCGGAAGAGGAACCGGAAGGACCGGAAATTCTTGAGACGCCGCAAGAGGCGGATTTTCCCCAAGACGGCCCGGCGGAGCCCGAAGGTTTCGCCGATGAAACGGCCGAGACGCTTTCGCAGGACGTCGGAGGCGCTTTCTGGGCCGCCGCGCCGGAAGATGGCGATGACGGAAAGTTCCTTTTCAATGATTACGACAGCGAAAATTTCCGCGATCTTTTAGGCGAATGGGAAATGGAAAAGTCCCGGCGCCGCGCGGACAGTACCGCAGATGAGCCCGGCGGTTTCACGCAGCATGACGGGCCGCTTTGGGAAGCTGCGCCCAAAGCCGATGATGCGCAGGCTTTCCGGCAGGACTCTGACCGGCAGCCGCCCGATTCCCTGGCGCAGCCGCAGAGCGAACCGCCGGATGCGGCCTTTGCCGGGCCGGAGGGCCAGCATACCGCCAGGCACGCCGCGCCGGAACCTTTAGATTTTGAAGAAACCCCGGATATACCGCTATTTGACGGCCAGTCTGCACCCAGGCATGCCGCCCCGCCGGAAGTGCCCGGCTTGACGGAAGCGCCTGACTTGCCGGAAGTGCCCAGCTTGCCCGAACTGCCCGGTTTGCCCGAAGCGCCGCAGCCGCAGAGCCCGCCTGCACGCAGGCGAGGTACGCGCGGTTTCCTCGATCACTTGTTCAACAGCTATTTCAGCTCAGGGCGCGGCGGGCGCCACGCAAAAGATGCCCAGCCGGAGCCGGAGCGCCGGAAACCCAAACCCATCCGCCCCTATCCGCGCCCTGAGGAATATCCGCCGGATACGTCCGCCGCATCCGAGCAGGCGCCAATCGCTGAGGACCAGCCTCCCGTCGCTCCGCAGCAGGCGCCGCCCGCCGAGGACCAGTTCCCCGCCGCCCCGCAGCAGGCGCCGCCCGACGAGGATCAGTTTCCCGCTGCTTCGCAGCAGGCGCCAACCGCCGAGGATCAATCTCCCGCCGCCCCGCCGCAGGCGCCGCCCGGCGAACTGACGGCCCGCGATCGGGAAGTGGGCAGTTTCTACACGAAACGTCAGGCCGACCTCATACTCGATGAGAACCATCCGGGCATCGACATAGAGGATGTGGACATCCCCGATGGGGAGGCTTCGACGGATGAAAACATGCTGACCGACGACAGCAAACCGTTCTTTTCAAGATAAACAACAGAACTGCCGGCAAAACCGGCAGTTTTGTTGTCTGCATTTGTGCCACCGCTGAACCGGACAAAATCCTGCACCTTCACTCCTCCTCCGGCTCTTCGTCCGGTTCGTCATCAGGGCTGCCGGCATTATACGCTACCATGGGCTGCATGGCAATCAGCACTTTTTCCACCTGCGCCCAGGCCGACGGAGGATACATTTCGATGATATGCTGCATCCTGCAGATAGACACATCCTGGTTCTTGCCCGCCACGAGATAATCCAGGCAGACGCCCAGAGCATTGGCGATGCGCTTCAGAGTAAAGATTTGAGCCGTCCTTCTTCCGCGCTCAATCTCTCCGTAATGATGCAGGGAAATACCGACTTTTTCTGCAACTTCCTCCTGTGTCATACAGTTGCTGCGCCTTAGTTCACGTATGCGTTTTGATATCGTCCGATAATCTTCCACAAGTACCTCCCAATATTCAAAAAGGGAACCTCAAGCCAGCATAAAATTCATAGCCAATATGTAACTATCAAATATTATACTTGAAATGCTATATAACAACACTCTATGTTTAGCATAGCATATTGACTGCGTGTATTTAACTGCCTAAAGCTGTATAAAAACAGAGCGAATATTTCATTTTCTGGTTTTATACATTTTTCGACAGCACTCATCGGCGCATATATTTATTCGGTAATCTCATTGGAAAAATTAATCATATTACTTTGCCGCTGTTTATTATAATCGGAAATCGTTCTCATCCCCGGCTGATCCGGCTTTTTCCGGGCGTCCGGCGCCTGCATCTGCGACGCAAGCGAAATGGCCGCCGGATCGGGCTCCGCGGACCTGGCATGGGCGTCTCCGTCAAAGGGCATATGGACCATTTCAAGCTGCCGGATAAGGCCCCGGTTCTCCTGCTGGAGCTTCTCAATCTGCCAGCTCAATATGCGCAATTGCTCCGCCCATTCGCTGCGCTGCTCGCTTTGCTGGCGCTGGCTCCTGCCCGCGTCCACGGCGTACACCAGAGACGTCACGCTCTGTACCATGGCCAGCATCTGGCTCGTGGGCATGCCCTCCAGTGTGGAAAACGTGCTGCGCCACATGTTTTTAGCCACCTGCCTGGCCTGCGCCTCGTCCTGAAGGATGGCGGGCGAAAGCGACGGCAACGGCTTATATCGGGCCAGCGGGTCAATGACGGGCCTGCCCTCCCGCTTCATCTGCGCCGCCACGCGGCGCACAAGGTCCGGCCGGTTTTTCAGAAGGCTTCTGTACTTGTTCTGGTAGCGGAGCATGGCGCTCTTATCTCCCCCGGCCATCTGCATGGTGCACTTGCGTACCGATATGCCTTTGGCCTGAGCCTCCAGCACGCTCTCGAGCAGATGCAGAATCTCTTCCTCGGTAAAGATATCAAAAGGTGGACGAAGCCTTTGCCCGCCCTTTTGGACCTTGAAACTTGTATAGTAATAATTGCGTATGCTGTTGGGTTTTCTGCCGGTCTTTTTCGCCACCCGGTCGAAAACCATTTTCAGAGGCTTGCCCTGGGCAATGGCGCTTTCTATTTCCTCGCTTAAAAGCTGGGATTCCTCCTCGCTCCAGCCCAGCCTGCCTACCTTTGTTTTCTTCTCCGACGGCATATGGATTCCTCCTTACGTTTTTTGGTGTATGAAATATCAGACATGCTTTTTAACAATGCCTAGTATGACCACCCATTCACCAAACAATGCACCGGCGTTTCACGCACAATAAAAGCAAAGAGCGCAGGCTCTTTGCTTTCGTATACATTACACTATGCATCGGATTTAAAATTCATGCGCAAAAGATACGCACATACAATAAAACGCCAATAAAAAGCTCCGCGGAACTTTCCGCGGAGCAGTGCCTCAGAAGAAATCGGTTTTAAAACTGGGCGCTGCCCACGGTCCTTGGGAAGGGCAGCACGTCGCGGATGTTGGAGACCCCGGTCATGTACATGATGATGCGTTCAAAGCCCAGGCCGTAGCCGGCGTGCTTGGCCGTGCCGTAGCGGCGAAGGTCCAGATACCAGCGGTAATCCTCGCACTGCATGCCCGCCTCCAGGATGCGCCGCTCCAGTGCGTCCAGGCGCTCCTCACGCTGGCTGCCGCCGATGATCTCGCCCACGCCGGGCACCAGAAGATCCATGGCGCGCACGGTCTTGCCGTCGTCGTTCAGGCGCATGTAGAAGGCCTTGATTTCCTTGGGGTAATCGGTGACGAAGATGGGCTTTTTAAAGACCTGCTCGGTCAGATAGCGCTCATGTTCGGTCTGCAGGTCGCAGCCCCAAAAGACCGGGAACTGGAAATCCTGTCCGGATTTTTCCAGGATATCAATGGCCTGGGTGTAGGTGATGCGGCCAAAGTCGCTCGACACCACGTTGTCCAGACGCTCCAGCAGGCCCTTGTCGATAAACTGATTGAAAAAGGCCATTTCCTCGGGGGCGTTTTCGACGACGTAGCCTATGATGTATTTGACCATGTCCTCGGCCAGCCGCATATTGTCCTGGAGGTCGGCAAAGGCAATCTCCGGCTCAATCATCCAGAACTCCGCGGCGTGGCGCGGGGTGTTGGAGTTCTCCGCCCGGAACGTGGGGCCGAATGTGTAGACCTTGCCAAAGGCCATGGCAAACGCCTCGGCGTTGAGCTGGCCCGAGACGGTGAGGCTGGCCTCCGCGCCGAAAAAGTCCCGGGAAGCATCGATATGGCCCCCTTCGTCCCTGGGGGGATCGTTTAAGTCAAGGGTGGTGACGCGGAACATCTCACCGGCGCCCTCGCAGTCGCTGGCGGTAATGATCGGCGTATGCACGTAGACGAAACCGCGGTCATGGAAAAACTGGTGGATGGCGACGGCCGCCAGGGAACGGACGCGGAAAATGGCCGAAAAAGCATTGGTTCTGGGGCGAAGGTGCGCGATGCTCCTCAGAAATTCAAAGGAATGACGCTTTTTCTGCAGCGGGTAGTCGCCGGGGCAGGCGCCCTGTACCTCGATGGCCGAAGCATGGACTTCAAAGGGCTGCTGCGCGCCGGGAGTCAGTACGATACGGCCGGTGACAGAAATGGCGCCGCCTACGCCGATACGCGCCGCATCGTCGAAATCATCCAATTCTTCGCGGCTGTAGACCACCTGCAGATTTTTAAAAAAGGACCCGTCATTGAGCTCGATAAACCCGATGTTCTTGCTGCAGCGGCTCGTCCTGACCCAGCCGTCGAGCTTGACTGGCTGCCCGTCCCGCAGTTCATCCGATCTATAAAGCGATTTGACAGTTGAAACGTGCATACTTATTCTCCCTCATTCTTTCTTCGCCTTGCGGCGCTAAAAACTATTTTCCTATTGTACACCAACGCGAAGTTCACGACAAGCATTTTATGGAAACGGCCCACGGAGCGCGTTTTCTGCTCTTTTTCAGCTATTATTGTTTATTGATTGGACATAGTTTTGTAATTCTTTTCTATTATTATACAGATATTAGAGTAAGGGCCCGCGCGCGCCACCGTGCGCCGCAGGCTTTATTATAACTCATTTATTTTATCAAAGAGAGGAGCTTAAACGAGGGCGTGTTTTTTCCGCTTTACTATTTCGCAGACTGGACCATGCTGCTTCTGATACCGGGATTGATCTTCGGTATATGGGCAGAGAATAAAATCCGCCGTACTTCAAGGTATTATTCGCGTATATCCACCCAGGGCGGCCTGTCGGGCGCAAGGGTGGCGCAACTGATGCTTCGGGCAAACGGCGTGGATAACGTGCGCGTTGAATTGGTCGGCAACAGCGCGGAGCTGTCGGATCACTATGATCCGAGAAACCATGTGCTCAGGCTCAGCGACGGCGTGTACAATTCCACATCCATTACGGCGGTGGGCATCGCGGCCCATGAAGTCGGGCACGCGTATCAGCACAGCGACCTCTACACGCCGCTGAATGTGCGAAACGCCATTGCGCCGGTGGCTTCCATCAGCTCGTCCCTGGCGATTCCCCTGTTTCTGTTCGGCTTTTTCTTTGCCACGCCGGCGCTGGTCACCGTGGGCATCGTGCTTTACATGCTGGCTGTCTTTTTCCAGCTGGTGACGCTGCCGGTGGAATTCAACGCCAGCAGGCGGGCGCTGGCCGCCCTTGAAAGCGGCGGATATATGACCGCCGAAGAACTCGTGGGCGCAAAGCAGGTGCTCAACGCGGCGGCCATGACGTACGTGGCGGCGGCGCTGGCCTCCACGCTGCAGCTTCTGAGGCTTATGCTGCTGGGCAGAAGGCGCCGCTGAGCTTATTGACAAAATCGCATCTGATCATAGCATGCAAAAGTGGCGCGGATGGTTTACATCCGCGCCACTTTTTTATAGCCGCCGCAGTCTTTTTTATCCGCCCGCTTTGTAATTTATATGCTGCCGCCTATGATTCGTTGTGCAAGCGGGTAAAGACAGCCGGTGCAATAAAATTTATTATTGCACCTTCTCTTCACGCCGGCGTTTGGGGGCGGCGTTTTTATACTTTTTAAATTTCAATATCTCCTGAACGCCCCACGTAATCTGCAGGAGTCCAAACGCAAAAAAGATTGAGAAACCGTCCACCAGCGTGCTGAGGATATTCATGGTGCCCGCAAGGATCAAAACGATGCCGTTGGCGATGAACATGCCCCTGTGCGCCACAATAAGATTGATGAGGCCCAGCACGATCAGCCCGACGCCCCATACGGGATCGAGCAGCTGCGATACAAATATGGATATGGCGCCGATGGCAATCATCCCGATTCCCCAGCGGCGCAGTTCACTCTTGATATCCGGAAGCGCCGCCGCCTTGGGTTGGGCCTGGGTTTGAAGCGCATCAATTTCGGTATCGGGCAATCCGGTGGCGCGGCCGATCTCAATGAGCATTTTGTCAAACATCGCCTCAACTTCCGCCGGCACCTCCATCCCCATCGCACTGGTTGACCGCAGCCATACCGAGGTCCATCTTGAATCATAAAGCAGCTTGATTTCAGCCGTTTTCTCATCCAAAGGAATGCATACGGCCTCGAAGGTAAAGCGCGCCGACATTTTTTTGCCCCAATGTCCCCTGATCCTTCGGGCGCCGTCATCCCGAGACTGGATCGTCATGTCCATTCCTTTTAATACATCTAGCAGGATCTTGTAACCATCATCCGCCGAAGCGTTCAGGGACTGTGCTTTTTGGTACTGGCTCATCTGGAATCCTCCTTCATTTCGTTCAATAAATCCTCTTTTTAATAGCCGTAGATATTCCTGCTTTGGCCGCTTTGTGCAACCGCGCTTACCTTCGCGCAAGCCGGCTGGTAATCGATCCGTCCGGCTGCAGTTCAAGTATGGTCCTTTTCACCATGGCGCGGACCATGATAAAAATAATGAACCAGGGCAGTATGCCCAAAAGGAATACGGGAAATATGCCCACCCTGAGCCACCTTTCGAATTTGTTCGCCAAGATAGCGGCCCGGGTGTCCGTCAGATCCAGCACCGGATAATCCTGATTGATGTATGAGAGCGCCGCCTGCAGCAGCGCCCGTTTACCCTCAAAGCGCCTGATGGCCTGCTCAATGGAATTTTCATCCGCCGGCTCCGATCCCCCATGGACGATAAACCGCACCTTGCCGGTCGAGCGGCTGTAATCAAGCTCCACCGCGGTGCACCTCCCGCCGATGACCGTCACGGCGGTTTCCGCCTTGCGGAACCCGAACCGGGCGCTGAGTTGATGCGTACCGTTTAACACGGGGACCGTCACGGTGGCGTCCCTGGAAAAGAACACCAGTTCGACAGGATCGTCATCCATCAGAATCGGGATGGCCATGTCACCGGCCATCCACCGCTTTCTCCATCTGATGATCAGCAGGCCATGGTGGCCGGCTAAAGAGACGGGCCCGGCCTGGACCGGATAAGGCGGGCTTTGAAATATTTTTTGCTCCACGGCTTGCGGCGCCTGTGTTTGCGCCTTGATTGCCCGCTTTATTTTGCGCCTCCTGCGAAGGTAAACGCCCAGAACAATCAGCCCTATGCCCAATAAACTGAGCACAAGATACGTGGCAAAAGACCCGGGCGGCGCATCGCCCGAGGCTACGATGATAAGCCCAATGAGTCCGAAGAATTCCATCAATGCCCCGACAATGATCCATACGATACCCATCTTTGACAGCCCTCCCTCATGTTAGAGCAGCGCTCATAACCGGCGCGCCGTAAGTGCGCCGGTCCCCGTCCGCTTAGCCCTTATTGATTAAATTCAGCTCGCATATGGGGCAAGCCTCATTGTAATTGTCAATCTGACAGCTTCCGCAAAAATATTTGCCGCACCTCACGCAATACCGCAGCCCATCCCACTTTCCGGCGTTGCGCCGGACAAGCGTACCGCTGCTTTGTCCGCATTGGGCGCACTTTCGGCCCGGATGGATTTCTTTTTGGGTCGTGCTGTACATCTGCTTACCGCAGACGCCGCATTTGACTCCCGGAAAATGGTTCTGCCAGCTGTGCCCACCGAATAAACAAGCCATATCCTTTTCCCTCGCATTGCTTAAATATTTGGCATCCTCCGCATCCGCTTTCCGGCCCTAAAACATTAAAAGCGTCATGATGCATCCCAAAAAACAGCGCCGGTCCCAGCGGGACATGCATGCTTTTGAAACCGCTCTGCGGACGCGGGGAAGGCGCATTTATCCTGGCGCCCGCCTTCTGCCCGGCCGCATTTTATTTTTCAGTTTCTCACAATCCCGAAGGCCATTGGTGGGCTGCGAGCCCACATTATTTTCCCGTGTGGCCATATAAGCCGCATGAGATGAATTTTTATTGCGCAGCGTGCCCGTACGGGTTATACTTTTCACAAAAGCAATGACTGTTTTATGGAAGGG
>JBMNQS010000066.1:0-11984 GCA_050944255.1 Christensenellales bacterium
CGAATACGCCGTCAAAAACCGGATGGGCATGCTCACCGCCGGCGCCGTGGCGCTGGCGGTGGCGCTGGGGATGCTGCTTTGGTGCAGGTCGCTCAATACCACCATCGTGCCGGTGGTGGAGTTCTACGCCCCCGACAACCTGAACCCGGCGCAGGTGGGCACCATCATCGACGGGCGTACCGACAACAAGGACATCACTGCGCTGATCATCTACTGGGCCAGCCACGGGCACCTGATCATTGAAGATCGCGGCGGCTCCTTTACGCTGAAAAAGCAGTCCGATCTGGATGAGGCCCACGCCAGCCACGAGAGGATCGCCTTCAATGATCTGTGGAAATTGGGCAAGGAAGGCGTCGTGCACGAAAGCGAGCTCGATGAGCACTACT
Organism: Christensenellales bacterium; assembly: GCA_050944255.1. Taxonomy (GTDB): domain Bacteria; phylum Bacillota; class Clostridia; order Christensenellales; family Maliibacteriaceae; genus JBMNQS01. Next base: position 387 of record JBMNQS010000066.1, read on the forward strand.
ACGTCACTGTGCAGAACACCAAAAACGCCGTGCAGGCGCAGTATCTGTCCGGCCCCACGCGCCTGATACAGAAGGGCTCCGGCTTCCCGTCCTTCCTGGGGCTGCTGCTCTCCTGCGCCATGGCCTTCGCCGCGCTGTTTGAGGGCGTCTACGCCCAGACCTTCAGCGCCGCCATGGCCTCGGTCATGGGCGTGCTGGCCATCATGCTGATCCTGGTGGTCTTTGCCTGGGCCAAGGCCGCCGCAGGCAAGCGCCACCTCAAGGGCAGCGCCGCCATCGGATCGGTTCCCCTGTACATCGTATCGGCCGCCATGGCGCTGGTTTTAGCCGTGATTGCCCTGCCGTCCATAGAACTGGGCTTCTTCCTGCGGCTGCCGCTGCTTCTCGCCGCTTTCCTGACGGCCATATTCGCAGGCGCCATCAAGCGATACAGCCAGTACGGCGCCTACATACTGGGCCGCACAGTGGGCTTTCGTAACTTCCTCAAATACGCTGAAGTGGAACGGCTGGAAGCACTCCTTAAAGATAATCCCAGCTACTACTACGACACGCTGCCCTACGCCATGGTGCTGGATCTGACGAAAGTCTGGGCCGATAAATTCGCGTCCCTGGTCACCCAGCCGCCCACGTGGTATTACTCGGATATGTCCACGTTCAATACGCTGATCTTCCTGTCCATGCTCAACCGCACCACCGCGCGGATGAACCATGTCATGGTCTCCACACCCCCGCCGCCCCCGGGCACGGGCGGAGGCGGCGGATTCTCCGGCGGCGGCTTCGGCGGCGGAGGCGGAGGGTTCTCCGGCGGCGGCTCCGGCGGAGGCGGCGGCAGAAGCTGGTAACACCCGCAAGACAAATATCGAGCTTAACCGTTATCAGGGGGCCCGGGCCCCCCTGATTCAATTTTATGGGTAAGGCCGTAAACCCGGCGTTTGAGCGAATCCGCAGATGCGCCGCCAGGTAGCGGCGCGGCCGCAGAAGAAGGCCCGCCCTTCACGGCGCGGGATTTTCGGCCGCAGGCAGCGCCTGGGCCGTAGGTGTACATTGAATGGCAATGCCGCTTGGAGAAGCCAAAGCGACAAGTCAAAAGAATTTCACGTCATATGGGGCAGATACGGTTGGCGTTTCAAACGCCAGATGATAGAATAAGGTCATGTTAAAGACTCGGGGGCTGCACCATGAAAATGAAAGCATCGAGAAAAGAACTGGCCCGGATGATCGTCTTCTGGTTTGTGCTGGTATCCCTGGTGGTATCGGCCTTCTTTTCGCTGATCAATATGATCCAGGCGCCGGTGGAGCGCATCGCCGGCGAGCCCTTCCAAAAAATCAGAGGCGACTATACGCTGATGCTCTTTCAGTGCCTGGTGGCCTGCATCATCATCTTCCTGCCCTCGCTGATAGAAAAGCGCTTTAAAATCGCCATACCCAATTACATGCACATCGTCTTTGTGCTGTTTCTCTACTGCTCGGTTTACCTGGGCGAAGTGCAGGACTTCTACTATACGGTGCCCCACTGGGACAGCATACTGCACGCGTTCAGCGGCGTGATGCTGGGCGCGCTGGGGTTCTCATTGGTGGACCTTTTAAACGCCAACAAACGGGTGCGCCTGGCCTTAAGCCCGTTCTTTGAGGCGCTGTTCGCGTTCTGCTTCGCCGTGACGCTGGGAACGCTGTGGGAAATCTATGAGTTCGCCTTCGACGGCGTGCTGGGCATGAACATGCAGAAATTCCTGCTGGCGGACGGCACGCCCCTGATCGGTCGCCAGGCGCTGACCGATACCATGAAGGATCTGATCATCGACATGGCGGCGTCTCTGGCCGTCTGCATCGCAGGCTATATCGGCCTGAAGGCGCGCAAGAAAAAATACGAATCGCTGCTTCGGCAGGGCATTTTGCCCATGGAGAACATCGAGGTGCCGCAGATGGACGGCAGGCAGGTGAATCCCGACTTAAGCGACCCGTCCGACGAGCCGGTGATCGGCGTCACCCGCGAGCCGTGAACTTCCATTGCGGGGCCTGTGATAGCGGGCCTCTTTTATATTGGCAAAAGCAGTATTTCGTGCTACGATCTGCATAAAGAAACGAAAAACCATAAGGGGGCGTTTGTATGAAGCATGCGGTGCGGGAACCCAACTATAACTTTCACAGCCCGCTGTCGCCGCCACAGATAACGGTGGAAAGCGGCGAGGTATTCACCTGCGATACGGAGCTGAACACCGGAAACTGGCTCGGCGGCGAGGACGATCACTGGACGCCCGAGAAGGACCGGGCCCTCAATCCCACGGTCGTTATTGCCGTGGAAGGGGCCGAACCGGGAGACATCCTGGCGGTGGACGTGCTGGAGGTGACACCGGAGGACGTCGGCTATACCGGCTTTACCGCCGAAAAGAATCCTTTGGCCAACCTGATCCGGATCCACGACTGGGGCGTCAATGAAAAGACGGTGCGGATCAAGGAAGGATGGGTGCACTGGTCAGGCGGCGTCAAGCTGCCGGTAAAGCCCATGATCGGCACGCTGGGCACGGCGCCGAAGGAGGAGATCCTCTCCAACGCAAAGGGCGGGCTCCACGGCGGCAATATGGACGTGCAGGAAGTCGCCCCGGGCGCCACGGTGTACCTGCCGGTGGAGGTCCCCGGCGCGCTGCTTCATGTGGGCGACGTCCACGCGCTGCAGGGCGACGGCGAGATCAACTGCGCCGGCGGCATCGAGTGCCGCTCCACGGTGCGGCTGCGCGCAAGGATCGTAAAGCGGCCCGAAAGCTACGCCTGCGTTCGCATTGAAAACCAAGAGTACATCATGGCCGTCTCCTGCGAGCGCTCACTGGAGGAGTCCTTCTACAAGGCGGCGTCGGAGATCATCGGCTGGATGAGCGAGGACTACGGCTTCACCGTAAGGGAGGCGTACCTGCTGATGGGGCAGGTGCTGGAGGCCCGGTGCACGCAGTTTGTCAATCCTACCAGAAGCTATATATGCAAGATGCCAAAAAAGCACCTGGGGAAATAAATGGACGAAGCGTCCCGGTGTTGGAACGGACAGGTATAAAAAGGAGCGGCCGGTTTGCCGCTCCTTTTTATTGCGCTTTGGCTATATTAAAAAGTCTGTTCGGACGCATACGTTCTGATCTGTTCCCAAATACGCTGGTTCTGCATAAAAAGTTCGTAGTGTCTCGGCACGGCCTTGCGGTAACGTTCAAACTCCAGAGCGATATTGCGAAAGCGAGGCATATCAAAATACTCGCACAGTTTGGGAAGCGTGACGGCCAGCTTTTCGCGCACAGCCTCCATCTCCCGGTCAAAATCCTCCGTCCGGGTAATGAATAAGTACAGCGGCTTGTAGCGAATCCAGCCGATACAGGCTCTGTAAAACCGCATGACGATCTTTTCATTGTCGGCGTTGATATGTTTCATCTCCAGCGGGAGCACGCCGTCCAATAGGTCGTTATAGACGGAAAAGCCGTCGTGGAAAGTGTAGCTGGGAATCCTCAGCACCTTATGACCGCTGAGGCATGTGCTTAGAAACGTATCCTCGCCCCGCGCGTTTGGCGGATTGAAAAAGGGCTTTACACGCTGCGGCGCGATCAGATTGATGCCCAGATTGGAGCCGGATATAAACTTTGCCCGATTGACCTCCTGTACCTCTTTTGCGGTATTATCAATGAAGACCTGGGGATCGGCATACGTTACGCCGCCGTTGTCCATGGTACGCTTAATGGTATCCCATTCCAGGATATCATTGCTGATGGCCTCGATAAACAGCCTAAAATCATTTTCTGAAATGATATCGTTGAAGTGAATGTATGGAATAGGCGAGATATAGCCGCAATGATAGCCGTTTGTTATATCCGCATCCTTGAGATGCTCAAGATGATTCGCAAAGACGTCCTGGCCGCTCCACAGGGGAATGCCGCGCGCCCTTGTGACGGCCAGCGGGTATTCGTCATCGTCCAGAAAGATCAGATAATCAATTTTCTGCTTGAGCGCATAATACAAAATGGCGTTGCGTTTCCCCGCATACCCTTTGGCAAAAACCTGCTCCGCGTCTTGCCCGCCGACGACATTCTGACTCTCAAGAGCATTGGTTTCCTTTTGTATCATAGCTTTACTGATGAAAAACACACTGTCGAGAATATCGAGTACATCCGGTTTGATATTCACATAATCTTCAACTTGCGTATTGTTGTATTCCAGATCATAGGCTACAAAAAGGTGCAGTTTTACTTTCCTTTTGACAATTGCGCTGGTTTGCCTCCAACGATAAATATACGTGGTCAATACGTTGCGAAAGTTCTTTCTTCCCGTTACAAAACCGATTCCTACGTTAATACTGCCGCCGTCGCCCATAACTATGATCGCCTCCTTTATGGTTTCCCCGCCATTTGGCTTATGTTGTTAGCCTTTTTATCAGCAATTGATTTATTATACCACAGATTGTCCATAATTTCTAATGAGCGCTTTGAGCAGGTTCGACAGCGGTGATACAAAAAGGTCCGCGCACCAGGCCAATTTGCCTGATGCACGGACCATATTCCCTTTACGATGAGTCCCTGGGCCCGCTTCTCACCTGCGCATAACCGGGCCTTATTTCAAAGGCGCGTCCTGCCCGTGGATGATCCGGGCCATCCGTACGCCCATCATGGAGGCCATCATCAGCCCGCGGGTCCAGCCGCTGGAATCGCCCAGGCAGTGCAGCCCCCGGATGCTGGTGGTCAGATTCTCGTCCATCTTGACCTTGTTGGAGTAAAACTTCAGTTCCGGCGAGTATAAAAGCGTCTCCGCGCTGGCAAAGCCGGGCACCACTTTATCTACCGCCTGCATGAAGTTGATGATGTTCACCATAGCCCGGTACGGCATGGCCGCCGTGATGTCTCCCGCCACCGCGTCTGAAAGCGTGGGCACCACGTTGGAGTTGGCCAGCTCATGCTGCCAGGTACGCTTGCCGTCCAGTATGTCTCCGTAGCGCTGCACCAGAATGTGCCCCGCCCCCAGCATATTGGTCAGCTCCCCCACCTTCTTGGCATAGTCGATGGGCTGGTTGAACGGCTCGGTGAAATTGTGCGAGCACAATATCGACAAGTTCGTATTGTCGCTTTTGAAATCCTTGTAGGAATGCCCGTTGACCACCGCCAGATCGTCGTCATAGTTCTCCTGGCTGACAAAGCCGCCGGGATTCTGGCAGAAGGTGCGCACCTTGTTCTTGTACGGCTTGGGGTAGCCGATGAGCTTTGATTCGTACAGCACGTCGTTGATCTTTTCCATGATCTCGTTGCGCACCTCAACGCGCACCCCGATATCCACCGTGCCCGGCTGATGGGCGATGCCGTGTTCCTCGCAGATGCGCTCCAGCCAGTCGGCGCCGCGCCGGCCCGTGGCTACGATGGTGCTATCGGCCTCTATGATGAAAGGCGCCTCTTTCCCGTCCGCTTTCCTGATATTGACGCCCCTGCAGGCGCCGTCCTTTATAATCAGGTTCGTGCACTCGTGGCCAAAGAGAATCTCCACGCCGTTTTTCAGCAGGTGGTTCTGGATGCCCAGATAGATGTCCTGCGCCTTCTCGGTGCCCATGTGGCGGATCGGGCAGTCCACCAGCTTCAATCCCGCCTGGATGGCGCGCTTTCGGATTTCCTTGACCTCCTGGCTGTTTGCCACGCCCTCCACGTGCTCGTCGGCGCCAAACTCCAGATACAGGCCGTCGGTGTACTGGATCATCTGCTGCGCGAACTGCTCGCCGATCAGGCTGGGCAGCTCGCCGCCCACCTCGTAGCTTAAAGAGAGCTTGCCGTCGGAGAACGCCCCCGCGCCGGAAAAGCCCGTGGTGATATGACAGTAAGGCTTGCAGTTGACGCACTCTCTTATCCGTTCCTTCGGACAGCGCCGCTTTTCCACCGGCAAACCCTTCTCCACCAGGATCATTTTCTTTTTGCTCCCAAGGCGCAGCAGTTCAAGCGCTGTGAAAATGCCCGACGGGCCCGCGCCTACGATCACGATATCGCTCTTCAAATTTATTTCCTCCGTTCACATACAAAAAAACCAGCCAACCGGTCCTTGCCGGCCGCTGGGGATTTACTTTCGTCTCCCGTTAAGTCATTATGACATAAATAATGCCGTTTGTCAATTGAACGAACGTGGACAAAATCCGTTCGGGCCGGACGCCGTTTCTCACCGTATTGCCGGCTTGAGCGGCCGCCATAAAATAATCTCAACAAAAATTCTATGAAGTATGCCCTGTGGATGCTTTTACCGCCGCATAAAATATGATAAACTGACTTATAAATAAGCCTGACCTTCTCAGGCAGTCGCAAGAAATCGAGGTGCTTATGCCCAGTTTAATCTCCAATGTCCTGCGCTCGCAGCTGCGTATCATCAGGCCCCTGCTGGGAAAAGGCGGTATCATCGCCTCGCGCAACATCCAGGAAAAACTGGGCGAACTGGGTGCGAAAGTCAACGCAGGCTCCATCGATTATGAGCCCGAACCCTTTGCCCTGTTTGAGGCGGCCTGGGCTAAGCCCAAAAGTTTTAAACGCGGCAAGGGGCGCGTTATTTTATACCTGCACGGCGGCGGCTATGTGGCCGGCGATATCAATTACGCCAAGGGCTTCGGCGGCATCATCGCGGTGGAGACCTGCTGCCGCGTGCTGTGCGTGGCCTACCGCCTGGCGCCGGAACATCCCTATCCCGCGGCGCTGGAGGACGCGCTGACCAGTTACCGGTTCCTGCTGGATTCCGGCTACAAAAGCAAGGACATCGCCCTTTGCGGCGAATCCGCCGGAGGCGGGCTCATCTATGCGCTGCTTTTGAAGCTGATGCAGTATGGCCTGCCGCTGCCCTACGCTATGGTGGGCATTTCGCCCTGGGTGGACCAGGCGCTCACCGGCGCGTCCTATACCGGCAACCAGAAAAAGGACCCTTCCCTGTACTACGAAATGATTGAATGCTACGTCAAGATGTACGGGGCGAAGGATGTGTACGATCCCTTTGTCTCCCCTCTTTACGGAAATTTTTACGGCGCGCCGCCGTCGCTTCTTTTTGCAGGCAGCGATGAGCTTTTGCTGGACGACGCGGTGGCCCTGGATAAAAAACTTAAATCGCAGCAGTGCCCCAGCTTCCTTCACGTGGAGGACGGCATGTGGCACGGATATGTGCTCTTCGGCGTGCCCGAGGCGCAGGAAGCCCTCAGCCGGATGGCCATATTCCTAGAGGAAGTCCATCAATGAACGAGAGGCCCCCCAAAAAATGGATGCGGCTGGATAACGCCGCCAAAATATATCCCGCGGCTAAAAACAGGCGCTGGACCGCGCTGTTTCGTGTTTCCGCCAACCTGAACGAGGATATCGACCCGGGTGTTTTAAAGGCCGCCGTAAAAAATGTTCTGCCGCGCTTTCCCACATTCGCCACAAGGCTGCGAAGTGGCGCGTTTTGGTACTACATGGAGGAAAACTTGGACGAGCCCATCGTGGAGCCGGATGTGGCCAACCCCATGGTGCGGATGCGCTTTAACAAAAATAACGGCTTCGGCTTTCGGGTGCGGTATTACCAGAACCGCATCGCGGTGGAAATTTTCCATATGATCACCGACGGCACCGGCGGCATGATCTTCCTCAAAACACTGGTGGCTGAATACATAAAACTGAAATACGGTGTGGAAATTCCCGCCACGGACGGCGTTTTGGATGTCAACCAAAAACCCAAGGCCCGCGAAATTGAGGACAGCTTCCTCACCCACGCCGACGACATCTCCGTCACCCGCAAGGAAAAGACCGCCTACCGCATACGCGGCTTCCCCGAGGAGGACGGCTTTATCAACATCACCACCGGCATCATCCCCGTGGACATTATCCTCGAAAAGGCCCGCGAAAAAAAAGTGAGCCTCACCGCTTATCTCGTCGGCGTGCTGATCCTAGCCATCGACGAGATCCAGCGGCGGCGCGTGCGCCAAAGACGGCGCCTGAAACCGGTAAAGGTATCCGTGCCGGTGAACCTGCGCAGCTTCTTCAAGAGCCATACTCTGCGCAATTTCTCCAGCTACGTCAACCCCGGCATCGAACCCATGTACGGCGAGTACAGCTTCGACGAAACACTCAAAATCATCCACCACTTCATGGGAACGGAAATCACCGCAAAACTGCTGGCCGCCAAATTCTCCACCAACGTGCAGTCGGAAAAAAACCTGATCCTTCGGATCATGCCGCTGTTCCTTAAAAATATCGCACTCAAAGCCGTCTTTTATTGGGTGGGCGACCGTAAAACCTCCTCCACCATCTCCAATCTGGGCAATGTGATCGTGCCCGAAGCCATGGCCCCCTTCGTCAACCGCTTTGACGTGATACTCGGCCCGCTGTCGGTCAACCCCGTAGCCTGCGGCATGCTGTCCTACGGCGGCACGCTCTACCTGAACTTTACACGCACCATCCGCGATCCCTCCGTGGAACGTGCCTTCTTTACCCGCCTGGTCAAGCTGGGCATCCCCGTGGAAATAGAAAGCAATCAGAGGTACTAAAATATGTCATACTGTGTGCACTGCGGCGTGAAACTCTCCGAAAGCGAACGGACATGCCCCCTGTGCAAAATCCCGGTGCAGGACCCCGTGACGCCATGGAAAGAACCCCGAAGACGTCCCTACCCCAAGAGCCTGGAAATCATCGAACAGAAAGTGGCCCGGCGCTATTTCGCCGCCATGGCCTCCATTGTGCTTTTAATCCCGGTGCTCATCACCGTGCTGTGCAACTATATCTTTTCAGCCAGTTTCAGCTGGTCCCTGTACGTTATCGGAGCCACCGCGGTCGCCTACGTGTACGCCCTGGTGCCGTTTTTGTTTTCAAAGCCGCGGCCCATCCTCTGCCTGAGCCTCGATACGCTGGCAAGCCTGGCCTTCCTCTACGCGGTGAGTGCTTTCACCCGCGGTAACTGGTTCTGGCCAATGGCCTTTCCCGTCGTCATCATAGCCGGCGTGCTGATTATCTCGCTGACATGGTACTTCAGGCGCCGTAAAGGAGGCAAGCTCAAAAAGGCCGCCGCGCTGCTGCTGGCCATCGGCGCCTTTGCCGTGTGCCTGCAGATCTTCGTCTACCTGTTCCTGGAAAAGACGCCGCTTTTATCCTGGTCGCTGTTCATACTGATTCCCTGTGGTCTTTTGGCCGCGGCGTTGCTGGTGCTCAACAAAAAGTATGAGTTCAAAGACGAAGTGAACCGCAGGTTCTTTATTTAAATCGGGCAGTGCGCCGCCGGGCTCTGCCCGGACCTGCCAGGAGCTCTGCCAATCCGCCGGGCGCTGCCCGGACCCGCTTAGAACCTTTCTTGAAAGAAAGGTTCTAAGAACTCCAAAGAACTTTTATATCGCTTTGCGGCAGGAAGCATGGGTTTATAGCTTTTAAAATTTAAATTGAAATATATATTTTATTCCCGCCCCGGCGCCGCAGGCGCCGGTATCAAAGTTTCTTGGGGGATTTTCAAGGGGGCGTTCTTTTCAAAGAACGCCCCCTTGAACCGCCGGAGGCCCACGTTCCCAAACCGTCGGAGGGTATCTCCTTATTTTTCTGTCGGAAGCCACACGTTTTGAGAGCGCAGGCTGCCCTGCAATCGACTTACATTGACGTCCCTGACCTCTATGCCCGTTTCTGCCGCCATGGCGGCCGCTGTTCCGCAGGCCTGCCCCATCAGCATGACGATGGGGATCAGCCGGAGCATCGAAGCGGCGCCCAAGTCGGCCGAAAGGCATCGCCCCGCCACAAGGAGCCCGTTTGTCTTCTTGGGGACAAAACAGCGGTATGGAATCTCCTTTAACCTGTCGTTGACATGGAAATTGCGGTAAGGCGGCTGCGCGACCACGACGGTGTCCTCATACGACGTTCCTTCTCTCAATTCTTTCCCTGTTATCGTATATTCACCGTCAAGCATGCGAGTACCCCGCACGCCCACTTGCGGCGCCGTCTCGATGACGACGGCGTTTTCAAAGCCCGGCACATGCTGCTTAAGATAGTTCATGGTCCGGATCATGGACCGCCTGATTTCAACTTCGACCCTGGCAAGATCGGCGATATCCGTAGCGTCGCCCTTCATCGTTGTATTGAACCACACCACATTGCCGATGCTGCTGTGTATGTAGGAGCCGTAGGGCAGCGCCCCGAAGCTGCTGAACCCTCCGTTTACGCCCTTTATGGCTTTTACATCCTCGGCAACCTTTCTGGCCCTATCCAGGCCGCTGAGATAATCGCCTGATTTTTTAACGTCCACGTTTCCGACCCGAAACACCAGGCCCAAGGGAAGATTGCCCGTTACGTAGGATTCGCCGGCCGTATAGAACACATCGCCGTCGCCTGTGCAGTCGATGACGATTTTGGCTAAAACGGCTTGCCTGCCGGATTTGCTCTCAAATATGGCGCCCCTTATTGCGCCGTCGATGATATAGGGTTTGCTGAACCATGCATGAAGGAGCAAGTCAACGCCCGCTTCAAGGGTCATATCGTTGGCGACGCATTTCATCATTTCCGGGTCCAGTACGGGACTGTAGCGCACCATTTTTCTCTCGTCGCCCGTAGCGCCCCATTTGCTCCATTTCAATATGTCCTCAGGTTTTGTGGACCCCAGTACGTCTTGGGGCGGCTCAATGATACCGTCGTAATCCCTGAGCCTGGCGATCACCTCCTCAACGAGGCCTTTGACAACAATATTCCCTTTGCCGTCGCACATGGAGTCCAAAAGAAGGACGCTGCCGCCCGTGGCCATGCCGCCCAGGTAACCGTATCTCTCCATCAGGATCACTTTGGCGCCGTTTCGCGCTGCGCTGACCGCCGCGCCCAAACCTGCCGGACCTCCCCCGACCACCAGAACATCCGTCTTTTTATAAACGGGTATCTTCTGTTCTCTCTCATAAATCGACTCCGCCAAATTTTCCGCCTCCTTCATTTGTCCATACAATCGGATGCATAAAAAGTCAATAGCCTCCGGTAGAACAATCCGGTATTCAAATCAAAGTCTCTTCAATAGCCCTGAGGAAATCTATCGCTTTTTTGGTGATGGACCTCATCCCGCTTGTACGGGAAAAACCGGTCTCCATGGTTACAAAGCCGTCGTAGCCGATGTCCTTTAAAGCCTGCATGACAGGATAGAAATCCGCGCTGCCGGCACCCGGGGTCAGGCGGTCATAATCCGTCAGATGGACGCTTTTCAAATACTTGCCGCTGGTATATACGTAATCGGTGGGATCGTCCTTTCGGAAAAAGGCATGCTGCATGTCGAACATGACGCCAATATTGGGCAGCCCGGCCATTTCGATCAGTTCGATGGCGTCGTCGGGCGTATCGACAATGTTGCTGTCGGTGGCCGTCGCTTCGATGCAGATCACCACGTCGCGATCCAGCGCATGTTCGCCCAGGACTTTGAGCGCATCAAGCGTATTGCGCCGGGCGGCGGCATGGCTGATCCCGAAACGGTGCCAGCCCGCAACAAAGGCAAGCCGCTTGCAGCCCCACTGGTGCCCCATATCAATCACATCCTTGATCAGTTGGATGCTGAAGTCTCTTTCAGCCTTGTCGGTAGAGGCGACATTGCATCCGGGGCCGCCTCCGGGAGGAGCCATGACGGAGGAGACGGCGATGTTGTACT
>JBMNQS010000067.1:0-11911 GCA_050944255.1 Christensenellales bacterium
CCCTTTCGGGAAACGGAGATGCCCGCGGCCCTGGTGGCAAAGGATACGGCGTCTATAATCGGCATGCCGCTGATCAGCCCGAAGGCGAACGCCGCCGTAAAGCAGTCGCCCGCGGCGGTGGTGTCCACGGCCTTCACCGATACGGCGGGCACCGTCTTTGTGGTGCCGCCAATCTCATTGACAAACACGCCGTCCTCGCCCAGCGTCACCAGCACGCAGCCTGCGCCGGCTTCCTTCAGCTTGTCGCTGGAGGCCTTTATGGTATCCTCTCCGGCAGGCATCCCGGTAATCTGCTCCAGCTCCACCTGGTTGGGCTTGATATAGTCCACGTATGGCAGTATCTCCCACGGGAACGCCTTCGGCGCGGGGGCCGGGTCCAGTATGACGGTCTTGCCCAGCGCCTTGGCGCGCCTGGCCGCATGGATCACCGTATCGATGGGGATTTCCATCTGCATGATGACGATGTCGGCCTGCTCGATCGCGTCCATATTCGCGTCCACATACGCCTTGGACACTTTAAGGTTGGCGCCCTGTATGACGATGATGCTGTTGTCGCCGGTGATGTTGGACACGGTAATCAGCGCCATGCCCGTGGCGGCGTCCTCCGCGGCCAGAATGCGGGAGGTGTCCACGCCGGAATCGGACATGCTGGCAAGCAGCATCTTCGCGTAATCGTCGGCGCCCACCGCGCCCAAAAAGGATACGTCGGCGCCAAGTTTTCCCAGCGCAACGGCCTGGTTGGCGCCCTTGCCGCCGGGGATCAGTTCAAAGCCCTCCACCACGAGGGACTCCCCCATGCGGGGCATGGCGTCCACATTCACCACCAGGTCCATATTGATGCTGCCGATGACCACTACCTTTTTCATAGCATTTCCTCGCTTTCGTACACTTGCGTTACCGCCATTATACTACAGGAATATAAAAAGCTGAACCACTAATCCTTTTTGGGCAGGGCGGAAAATACGCCCGTTGTGATATCCTGCCCGCGAAGGCGGATCAGGTGATCCACCGTGATGAAGGCATAGCCGTCGTCGGACAGCTTCCTTATAATCAGTCGCGCCGCCTCGACGCTCTGCGGGTGGATGTCGTGCATCAGGATAATATCGCCGTCCTTCGTATGCTCCACCACGCTGCGGGCAATTTTTTTCGGGTCTTTCTCCTTCCAGTCCTGCGGGTCCACCGACCACAGCACGATATTGGCATCTGTATCCCGTATGATCCGCTGGTCATAAGATCCGTAGGGCGGGCGCATGGCAGTGGGCCTCTGCCCGGTGGCCGCCATGATGATGGCCGCGGTATCCTCTATCTCTCTTTTGCGCTCGAGATCCCCCAGCTTGGTCAGTTCCTTATGGTTTTGGGTATGGCTGCCAAGCTGATGTCCTTCCAGAACGATCCGGTGCAGCAGCTCCGGATAGAATTCGGCTCTGGAGCCCAGCACAAAGAAGGTGGCCTTGGCGCCGGTATCGCGCAAAATATCCAGCAGTTGCGACGTGCGGACAGCATGAGGGCCATCGTCAAACGTAAGGGCCACCAGCTTTTTGTTCTCCAGGACAACATCTTCCTGCAGATTGAAAGCCGGCGTCGGCAAAGGCGCTCCGGCGAGGGGCCGCGTTTCAGGAACAATATCCTCTTTATCTTCAAACTCCGGGCGCAGCATTCCTTTCAGATCCCGAAGATCAATGGCATAGCGGTCCGTGGAATTCAAGAGCGAGCCGATCTGATGCGGATCAAAAAACAGTATCAGCTTATCCGGCTCCAGCGCAAACCTGGAGAAGTTTTCCGCCGTGGGCTTTAAGCCCTCCACAAGAAACGCGGCCTCGCCGCTTCTTTGATACGGCGGCGTTCGGATCAGGCCGTCATAAACCATGCCTGAAAGGACCTTCAGGTAATCGTCCGAGGCCAGGATATCCTTCAGCGTATATAACCGGCCCGAAGCCAGGTTATAGGTGACGGTGTCAATCCGGCGCTCCCCGTCCGCCGCGTGCCGGGCAATATGGGTGTCAAAGACAAAACTGGCGGTATGCTGATCGTAGCGATAGACCTCAAAGTGTATGTAAAGTTCATCCTTGTGGCCGTCGATTGCCGGCGTGGCACCGGCTTTAAAGGCATTGACCTGGGCGTCGATCATGTCCGCAATCGCTTGATTGACCCGCGGATTTTTCGTTTTGGGGTAGTGCACGGCGATACTGGATTCCCCGTTTTGGATGATCGATTCGATTTCAATCCCCGACAATGCCTCATCCTTGGAAAGCGGCATCCGCATATTGGAGGGCGCCGGAGCGCCGTCCTTTTTGGGCAGCAGTAAAAAGCCGCTTGCAGAAAGCAGCGCGGCGGCCAGCAGGAAAATGCTCAGGCATATGACGGTCCTTTTTCTTTGAGCCTGCGTCTTTAATCTCATAGCTCCGCTTTCGGCATAAAAATCGGCCATTGCCAAGGCGAACCGCCCAGCTCAAACGGCCCTGATATAGCTTATGGCCCATTGCATTAAAATACAACCGATGGGAGCAAGCCGTCGCACAGAAGATAAAACGGCCATAAGCGCGGCGGCCTTTCGCAGCCAACACAAACGCGAGCAGCGCAGTTAAATGCCCTTCATGTTTTTATTTGGCCGCTGCCTGCTGCCCGTCGCCGCAGTCGGCACACCCGCCGCACTGGGTCCACAGGCGCTCGGCGACGGGCGCCCACCTCCCGGCGGCGTCCTGGCATTTGGCCGCCAGGTCGCGCACATCCTCCGGGTGCTGCAGATCCGTGCTCCTGGCGCCGGATTTCTCCACCATATCCGCCAGCGCTCCCGGATTATCCAGCAGCGGACAGGGGCGCAGGTGGTTGTCGTTGAAGGGCTGACCCTCATAATAAGCCCTGAAAAGGGGCGATTGGTACGCTTGCAGCAGCGTCACTTCCCTGATATTGGAGTCCGAATAATGGATAAAGGCGCAGGGCTCGATATCGCCGTTGGCGTTGATGTGCAGGTAGCTTCTTCCGCCGGCTATACAGCCCTTTACATATTCGCCGTCGTTCCAGAAGTCTATGGTGAAAATCGGCTTGGTGTTTCGCAGCGCTCTTATCTGGTGGTACATGTATTCCCGCTGGCCGGCCGTGGCGATCAGCTCGGTGCAGGCCCCCTTGCCTACCGGCATGTAGGTGAAAAACCACGCAAACTTGCAGCCGCGCCGGATCATGTCGTCGAAATACGCCTCGCTGCCGATGATTTGCGTATTCGCGCTGGTATAACAGCAGGACGCGCCGAAGGGCAGTTTCTTTTTCTTCAGGATGTCCATGGCGCGCACGACGGCCTTGTAGGTGCCCGCACCGCGCCGGGCGTCGGTTTCCTCTTCAAAGCCCTCGATGCTGATGGCGGGAATGAAATTTTTGACCCGGAGCATCTCTCCTGCGAACTTTTCGTCAATCAGCGTGCCGTTGGTAAAGGCCAGAAATACGCACTCGGGATGCGCCTGGCACAATCGGACGATATCGTCCTTCCTCACCAGAGGCTCGCCGCCGGAATAGATGTACATGTAGGTGCCAAGGGCCTTGCCCTGCTCGATAATGCAGTTGAGCGTGGCATAGCTCATGGAAAGCCCGCCGCCATATTCCGCCGCCCAGCAGCCGGTGCACTTGAGGTTGCACGCTGAGGTGGGGTCCATCAGAATGGCCCAGGGAATGTTGCAGCCATACAACTTTTTATTGGCGTTCTGCCGGGCCGGGCCGATGATGGCATTATGGATGACAAGGTTTTCAAACAGTGTTTTCCTTACCTGGGAATCCACGTCCGTCCACAAGCTTGCCATCAACTGATACCAATTGGAATCCTTATCGTGAATAAAGTTCCTAAAGGCGTTTCTCTGGCTCAAAAGGGTGTCCTTGGGATCAAGCCGGTCCACCCAGTTCAACAATTTGGGAAGGCTCTTCTCCGGCGGCTCATCCAGCAGTTTCAATGCCCTTTTAACCGCGTACGCCGTCACATGCTCCTTTATGGTCATCCCGTTCATGATCATCGCTCCTTTCCGTGCTCTTGCCGCCATTGTAAATAGCGGCGCCTGATTTGTCACCGGACACAAAAAGGGCCCTGTTTCCTTTTGGGCGCAAACGGCATGAATGGTTCGTTTTGGGACATTTTTTTAAAATTGTCACTGTCATCGCAACGGCATATGATTTAAAGTAAACGTGTAAGAGAGGGATCGTACTTATGAAATTGGACATCAGGCGCTCCATGATCGAGACCATCGTCAATAAAACACTGAAAGATATTGAAAGGGACCCCGACCGCAGTATCCGCAATTTGGTGGATATGGGCGAGAATTTTTCAACGGGCCGTTTCCAGAAATACCTCTTTGAAATTGCGCAGGCCATGCTGGAGGATAAAAACAGCGGTTACTATACCGTTGTTAAAAACGCTGTGGCCCATATCAGCCATGACAGGCTCCGCACTTTCGGCGTGAATATGGGTTACAACAGCTTTACCGTGGGTGCCGCCACCATTCGCAAAAACGAGGAAAATTACGGATTCAATTTTCCCTGGACGCTGATGTTCCGCTTTGAGGAGGGCGGTCTGCTGGTCAGCCAGATAGACGATGTCATCGCACAGGCCAAAAAACTGGGGCTTCATACCTTTTTCTTTACCTGCACGGCCGGTCACCTGGCTCCGCTGCAGACGCTGTTCAAAGCCCATCCGGACTGCGCTTTCATCCTGCGTATCGACGGGCCTGTAAAGGATCTATACCTCGATGGATTTCTTCCCTTTAACCATCTGCTGGTCAGCCTGGACGCGCAGCAGGAGGACTGCTTTGAACAGGCCGCGCACCTGAAGGATAAAAAAATGCTCTACGGCGTGCACCGCCTCTACGGCGCGCAGGACATTCAGGACATATTGTCCGGAAAATGGCTGGAACATATGAGCCGCTCCGCAGGCGTATTCGCCATCTTTGTCGCCAAAGATGATTGCCCGCAGCATGCGCGCGAACAGGTGAAGGCCTATGTGCGCCAGCTGCGGATACGCCTGACGCACCCCATTGTGACTATGGATATACCCTCGGACATCCTCGCCATTGACGAAGTCATTTCCCGGCAGCCGTGCATGCTGTCCATTGCCCCCGATGGAAAAATCAACGATACCGCTACGTACCTTTTGGACGCAGCGCTCTTTGACACGCTGAAAAAAGCGATGCCTTCGGTGACCTATATTTGAACGGACAAAAAAAGAGCTTTGAAAACAAAGCTCTTTTTTATTGCCCCGTTCAGAACTCCCCCTCCACCGCAAAGAGGCAGCGGGCCCTTGGCGTGTCGTAATTGATCAGGCAGTACTCGGTGTTTTCGGGAAGATAGAGCCCTTCGTACCTCCTGAGGATATAGGTCTCGCGCTTCTGGGTTAAGTACACGGTCATTGTGCCGTCCAGGCCGATGAGCACCGCCTGGCCGCCATGGGAAATCGGTTCGCTGCGGCGCGTGACCGCGCCGCCTGCCGGCAGGATGTATTCGCCCATATGCATATAGTCGTTGGAAACGGAAAATTTGGTCAGCATCGGACGCACATCGCCGTGGATGGCCAGAAGTTTCCGGCCTTGCGTAACATGATACAGAAGATTTTTCTCCCTGAGGAGCGGGCCCGGCGCCGGCCAGCAGCCCACGTCCGCCACAGTGCCGTAGCGCTGAGGCTCGTCCCAGTCGCCGGGGGTATTCAGTTGATCGTTGTGCTTTCCCTTCAGCAGCTTTTTGGGACCGCCGGTATCGGTGGGAAAGAGCTGATCCTCCACGATTTTGGGCGCGATGACGGCAAACACCTTCACACGCTCCTGTTCAAAATTGTACGCGCTGTGCAAAACGCCTTTGGGGATGAGGAGCGCCTCGTCGCACTTAACGCCAATAGCCTGTCCCGTCTGCGGGTTGTACTGGGTAATGGTGCCTTCCGCGATGAAGTAGGCCTCGTCGCCCGGGTGATAATCGGGGGGGTTGAAAAAACCGCCGGGCCCGATCTCCATGGAGCAGACAGTCAGTTTGTCCGATGAGTAATACATGTAGTTCAGATCGCTGTAATCCAGCCCGAAATCCGGATAGACGAACTGCCCGATGTTGCCGCCGTCCAAAAAGAGGGGCTCCGTCTTTGCTTCCGGGGTATAGGGATGGTTGCCAAACACCGCCTTGGCCTTGCTGCTGCCGCTGTTCATAATACCGCTCCTTTACATGTGTTGATAGCAAAACACTTTCTTATTCGCCTTGTTTTCGCGTCACTTTCTCAATCCGCGCTGCCATGACGTGAAGCATCTCACGGCTAAGTTCCAAGAATTTCTCCGCGGAAAGCTCTTCGTGCCAGACCAGCCACTTTTCTAGAGCCAGCAGGTTGATGTCCGTAAAAAACTCCACCAAAAACGCCTGGTTCTCAGAGCCCTCATAAACTTCCTGCATGTTGGCGGTCACCAGCGGCTTTAAAACCATGGAAAAGTATTCCCTGAAGGAATTTTGGTCCTCCACCTGCAGCGCGTTGGCATAAAATTTTCGATTCTTATAGAAATAATCACAGGTGTCCTGCAGAAAAGCCCAGCCGTCCTCATAATATTTATCCTGCACGACCTCCCAAAACTCGGTATAGAAAATCCAGTTGACAAGATCGTACTTATCGCGAAAATGATAATAAAAACTCTTGCGCTCAGGCCGCAGGTTTCGCAGATATCCCCCACGCTGATCTTGGCAAAAGGCTTTTTTTCCATCAGTTCCTTCATGGTTTGGGCCAAGGCGCGTTTTGTAATGGTTGAACCGGCCAGAGGGCAACTTCCTTTCAAAACTCTAAACAAAGACGGACAAACAGGTTATCTTCTCCATAATTATATCATATCGTTTGCCTCGTGCAATGCGGGATATCTTTTCTTGCATAAGACTTCAAAAATAAAAGAGGCGGCCGGATTTTACGCTATGCGAAAATCTCTTGCTTTTTATTCGGTTTTTGCGTATAATATTTTTTGTTGTGGCGGTAAGCATCCGTGCGCAGCGGTTTCAAACAATCTCACGGGTGACCCATGGAAACTTAAATACGCTGATGTAGCTCAGGAGGTAGAGCACATCCTTGGTAAGGATGAGGTCTCGGGTTCGAGTCCCGACATCAGCTCCAGCGGCAAGTTGCCGCAGCCAATATCGCGAATCATATGAAGTGGTTCGCGGTATTTTTATGCCCGCGCCACGGCGACATCTAAATAGTCAAAGCATTATATAAAAAGGTACTGCTTTCCGATAGAAATTATCTATCTGAAAGGTAGTTTCATTTGTTCCTAAAACCCTTATCTCATGCGGTTTTGTCTCGGATAATTCCTTTATCGGCTGTTTTTTCAATTCATCCTTTTCTCTCCTCATTTCAAAAGCCTATGGTGCTTCAAGCACCATAGGCTTTTGACTATCCGTTTTCAGTGTTAGAGTATGTGCTCTTTACATTGTATGCAAATTCAGCGCCTGTTATTGATAGCGCCTCCATCACAGTGCGCCCAATATTTTTTTGCGCGCCTCGTCAAGCAACGCTTCGATCTGCGCCGGATCGTCCAGCTCCAGTACCTTCTCGGCCAAGAGCGCCAATGCTTTGCGCTCCGCGCCGCAGACCATATATCGAACCTTTTCCACAAGGCTTGGGGCCACGCTGAGCTTGTCGATGCCCAGACCCACCAACAGCAGCAAAAACGTCAGATCACCGGCCAACTCTCCGCAGACGCTCACCTCGATCCCCGCTTTATTGCAGGAGCGAATAGTGTGCGCAATCAGGCGGATAACCGCCGGATTGTAGGGGTTGTAGAGGCTCTGTACGCTGGGATTGACCCGGTCGGTACAGGTGACGTACTGGATGAGATCGTTGGTGCCGATGCTTAAGAAGTCGCACGCGGCGGCAAACCGCTCCGCCATCACCGCGGAGGCGGGCGTTTCCACCATCATGCCCACCGGGATGTCCGCGTCAAAAGCAATCCCCTTTTCGGCAAGGTTGGACTTGGCCTTTTGCAGCAGGCTTTTACAGGCAGTCAGCTCACGCATCTCGGTAATCATGGGAAACATGATCCGCACGCTCCCCGCGGCGCCTGCGGCCAAAATGGCCATCATCTGCTCAAGAAAGATATCCTCCCTGTCCAGGCACACGCGAACGGCCCGATAGCCCAGGAAAGGATTTTCCTCCTCGGGGAGCTCCAAATAGGGCAGCGCCTTGTCCCCGCCAATGTCCAGCGTGCGGATGATGACGGGACGCCCTTGCGCCGCAGCCACCACGGCCGTATAGGCTTCCCGCTGCTCCTCAAAGGAAGGATAGCGGTTGAAGGCGCCAAATACAAATTCCGTACGGAACAGGCCGATGCCGTCGTACGCGGTATTTTCCAGCAATTCCATGTCCTCCCCACCGCCCACATTGGCGCAGATGGAAATGGAACGCCCGTCCCTGGTGACGCCTTTGGTCAGGCCGGCAGACCTGATCCTGCCGCAGAGCAGCTTTTCTTCCGCGGCTAAAGCCTCGAACCTGGCGGCGGTTTTGTCGTCGGGCGCTATATAGATGTCGCCGGAGCTTCCGTCCATCACGGCGCTCTCACCTTGGGGAAACACATCGAAGATCTCCTCAACGCCTATGATGGCAGGGATGCCCATGGTTTTGGAGAGTATCACCGTATGGGAGGTCTTGCCGCCAAGCTGCGTCACTATGCCGGCCAGATAGTCCTTGTTCATCTTCAGCGTATCCGCCGGTGAAAGGTCCTGCGCCGCAAGGATGAAGGGCTCCTGCGGCAAAACCAGTTCTTCGGCACCCTGCAGGCAGTTGATCAGCATGCGGCCCACATGACGGATATCGTCCGCACGCTGGCGCATATATTCGTTGGTAAACGTCTCGAACCTGGCCGCCAGCTTCTTGGTTTCCGCTTCCACGGCCGCCTCTGCGAAGACGCCTTTTTCTATCTGTTTAACAATCGGGTCCAAAAGGGCCTTGTCCTCCAGCATCATCAGATACGCTTTGATGATTTTGGCATCTTCTTCGCCCAGGCGCTCCTTCGCTTCCTCATACAGCACACCGGTTTCATCCAGGCATTTCTGACGGGCTTCCCGCATCCGCCGGGCCTCCGCGGCAGGGTCCGCCGAGCTGCCGGAGGCCTCCTGCACGACGACTTTCTTCATCAGAACAATTTTTCCGTGCGCAAAACCGGGCGCACCGGGTTTACCTTTTACGTGGATCATAAAATCTCTTTCCTTATTGAATTAGGGTGGATAACGCCGCTTATCCACCCGCTTGGCCGTATGGTATCTTTCCATACCCCTATGGTGAGGTATAGGTTCGCTTGCGGGATTCCCGGGTCGAATGCGGTTAATCCGGTCAGTATCGGTGCTGCCCGGCAGGAGGGTAGAAGTTATCCGGCCTTTTCCCATAGCCATCGGAGGAACCAATCCGCTGCCTTTATGTCCGCCGCGTTTTTAAATTTCCCCGAAGAGCATGGGCACTCTTCGGGGAAACCGATGTGCGCTATGTCCAGCGGTGGTCGGATCAGAAATCCAGCTCTAGCGATTCCAGTTCGCGCACATCCTCCTGCACCGAATCGGGCTGCTTTACTTTCAGCCGCAGCAGGTAGTAGAGACCGCAGGTAATCAGAGAACCTATAACCAGGGCCGCCAAAAAGCCCAAGGGATTATCCATGATGGGGACGACGAATATACCCCCGTGTGGCACCGGACTGGCAACACCCCATATTTGCGTAAGTCCGCCGGCCACAGCGGCGCCCACCATGGTGGAGAAGATAACGCGCAGAGGATCGGCGGCCGCGAAGGGCAGCACGCCTTCCGTAATGAAGCTGAATCCCAGCGGGATGGCCGCTTTAGCCGTTTCAATCTGCGGGCGGTCCCATCTCTTTTTGCCGCCGATAAGAACGGCCATGGCAATGCCCAAAGCGGGGGTCA
Source organism: Christensenellales bacterium (assembly GCA_050944255.1). Lineage (GTDB taxonomy): Bacteria > Bacillota > Clostridia > Christensenellales > Maliibacteriaceae > JBMNQS01. The sequence goes on from JBMNQS010000067.1 coordinate 9,892, forward strand.
TGCCCCCGACGATCTTAGCGGCGGTGGGCTCGGTGATGCCTTCAACCAATAGCGCGTTACAGAAGGCGGAAGCCGTCTTGTTGACAGGCCCGCCAAGGTCGAAGCCCATCATGGCCCCGATGATGGCGCCCAGGCCGAACTTGGCGCCGCCGGCCTGCATGTTGCCCAGCGAGCTGGTGATGGCCGCCTGCGCCGCGGCAATAGGTCTTCCCAGAACAAGGTACATGGCAAAGCCCATGACCAGCGTGGAAAGAATTGGTATAATGATAATGGGCATAAGTCCCCGTACGCCCTTGGGCACCTTCCATGATTTCATCCACAGGATCAGATAACCCACCAGGAAGCCGGCAAGCATGCCGCCCAAAAAGCCGGCCTGGATGCTGTTGGACACAAAACCCAGTGCCAGACCGGGGGCTATGCCGGGACGATCGGCGATGGAGTAAGCGATGAAAGCGGTAAGAACAGGAACGACAAAGCTCATGGCCGCTGCGCCCAGGGAGTTGAATATCCAGGGAATGCTTCCCTCGGCGGCACTGATCTGAGTAATTTCTTCTGGAGTGAGCCCCATGATGACCCCTACGATTCTCGCCAGGGCCATGCACAGGCCGCCTGCTACAACAACGGGGATCATATAGGAGATGCCGGTCATCAGATGTTTCTTAACAGTACTCAGTTTCATCTTCGATACCTCCAAACCTTATTTTTTCGCCTTTAGTCTTTTTCAGCCGCAAGTTTCGCCTCGATCTTCTGGATCAGGGCCTTTGGCGACTTCATCACGACGGGTACGGGGATATCCAGCACCCTCTTGCCTTTGAAACGGTCCCTGCCGGTAATGCCGATATCCGCGGCGATAATAACGATATCCGCTTGCGCGATATCATCATCGGTAAGGCGGTCTTCCACGCCGACTGTACCCTGAGTTTCAATTTTAACCCAGTGCCCCAGCTCTTCGGCGGCATTGACCAGTTTCTCTTTGGCAATGTAGGTATGCGCAATACCCGCGATGCACGCCGTGATTCCAACAATCCGCATACAATCATCCTTTCCTCTGCATATTTTTGCTTTCTCTCATGTTTTTGTGCACAACACCCCTTCTTGTATATAGTTAAATTTTATAATTTTTAAATAACGAAAACAGCTCTTCCTTGTCCCGGGCGGCCAGCAGTTTTTCACAAAAGCTGTCCTTCGCCAGCATCCTGGCGACCTGGGACAGCAGTTTCACAAAATAGTTGTTTGTATCCTCGCCTGCCACGGCAAACATGATGATCACCTCTACGGGCTTTCCGTCTATCGTTTCCCATTCGATGGGATTTTTAAGTTTGGCGACGGCAATGCACGTGCGGGTAACCGCATTGGACTTCCCGTGCGGAATGGCTATCCCGTTGCCGATACCGGTTTTGCCCTGACTCTCTCGAAAATAGACGTCATCGATAAACTCTTTTTTGGACTTTACGCTTCCATCCTCATAGAGCACCTGCGCCAAAGCATCCAGCGCCTCAGCCTTGTCGCTCACCTGCAGATCAAGCAGGATGGCATTTTTATTGATCACTTCACTAACGGACATCTTTTATCTCCTTTGGCCTTTCGGTTTGTCCTATTTATACGGCAAAATCAAAGACTTATGCGTTTTCCAGCACCCGTACAAGGGCCTTCAGCGCCGCTTCTTCGTCCGGGCCGTCCGCCGTTATCTCGATGGTTTCGCCTTTAACGGCACCCAGGGAAAGCAGTGAAATAATGCTCTTTGCGTCAAATGATTCTTCTTCGTCTTTCCTGCGAACGCGGATGCTGCTTTCATGAGCCATGGCGGTTTCACAGAAATCGGTGGCTGGTCTGGCATGCAGACCCTCTTCATTTTGGATGGTAAACGTCACACTTTGCACAAATCGGTATCCTTTCCGCTCTTATTTTTTGAATTGGAGTACAACAAACGAACTCCCATGAGCTAAAATGCCAAATTTTGCTATATTACTATTTTGCGGATTACCGTTCCTCCGCAAAAACCACTTAAAACCACATGACT
>JBMNQS010000068.1:0-11710 GCA_050944255.1 Christensenellales bacterium
TTCCGCGCGCGGAGCCCTCCCTGAAGCGGCCCGGCCGTAGCGGTACATCAATTTTTCCCAGCATCTTCCTTTTTTTCGCTTTGTTTACCTAATATATGCAGGCGGCGCATGACGGACCTTTCCCGTTATGCACAGACAGCCCGCCTCTGATCAATCCAGTGATTCTGTCTATTCCCGGAAGAAAAATGGAAGAAATTGTCTCTTTCTAATTATTTCATTTGTGTTACAATTGTGTCAATAAGTTGTAACACAGAAGTTACAATTTGAAGGAGGTAGTACACATGAAACAACGGCTCGTTCTTTTGGTAACAGCGGTTGCGATGCTTTTTGGCACGGCGAAAACCACATCTCTGGCCGCCCTCGCACCGCAGGAGGCCGAAAACCTGCGTGCTGATGCAGCCATTTACGCATCGGCCGAACCAACCGACGCGCAGGAGGCGGACGCATTTGTAAAGGCCGCCGCACAAAACAGCGACGCGGCTGCAAGAAACGATTGCCCCAGCGCCACGACGGCGCAGGCCGATCTTAAACTGACGGATACCCGCTCCGACGCGGACACGCAGGCCAATCCGGCGCCAAACAGCGCCTGCCCCTCAACGGCCGCACAGAACAGCCTAAAAGAAACCGCCGCTTCGCCTTCGGCGAACGCACAAGCGAATAAAAACAGTGCTTGCCCCACCACGGCTACGCAGGCGGGCACGGGTACGCAGGCCAATACCGGCACGCAGGCGAATAAAACAAATAAGAACAACGCCTGCCCCACCACCGGCACCCAGGCCAATTCCCAAAAGAGCACTCCGGCTGCCGACAAGAGCGCCGGCAAGAGCAATACGGCCTGCGACTCGGTGGGCAAAACAAGCCAGTCCTGCGGCAATGTATACGGTCAATCCTGCGCCCGCAAAGATTGTGACGCCTCGACGCGCTGCAGCGACGCGGACTGCGCCTACAAGAGCGCCGCGTGCCTGAAAAGCGGCTGCGTGACCAATTCATCCTCCGGCAACAAATCGTGCGATGTGCCCGTAAACACGCCCAATTGCCCCTGGAATCCTTCCCCGACGCCCCAGCCGTCCCAACCTCAGCCGTCTCAACCCCAACCTTCCCAGCCGCAGCCTTCGCCCCAGCCTTCGCAAAATATCGATAACCTTTCCTTCGAGGAGCAGGTCGTAGCGCTGGTCAATCAGGAGCGGGCGGCCCAGGGCCTTTCCGCGCTGACGCTCAACACAGATTTGGCCAAGGTGGCCAGGGCCAAATCCCAGGACATGCGCGATAACGGCTATTTTTCCCACACGAGCCCCACTTACGGTTCGCCCTTTGACATGATGAGAGCCTTCGGCATTTCCTACCGGACCGCCGGAGAGAATATCGCCATGGGACAGTCCTCTCCGCAGGCCGTTATGACGGCGTGGATGAACTCCCCCGGGCACCGGGCCAATATTTTAAATTCCTCCTACACGCAGATCGGGGTGGGTTATGTGTCCGGCGGCCACTACTGGACGCAGATGTTCACCGGTTAAGCGCCGGCATCGCCGTGTGAGTGGTTTGGCGCAGGACATAAAACAAAAGGGCCGCGGGATCAGTATTCCGCGGCCCTTTTCAAACGCAGACCACGAATTTTTTTGGGGCAGCTCCATATTTTTATTCACGCAGGCGTTTCCCTTGAGCGCCGCGCATATTTTATCCTTGATTTTGATGACGATATTTATTATAATTAAAACAACATATACGGTGCAACAATGGCAATGCAGTTCAATGGCAAAACACGCTTTGCTAAAGTGATGCGGACAAACACATTTTCTGTATATTTATGGATATCAATATTTCGGCTTCTAATGAATTTGAAATAGGCATATTTGTTTTTCTGATTACGTATTGTTTTGCACAAAAAATTGATGTTTGGAGGTGAAATCTTTATGGATGGTACCAGTGCGTTTCGTTTTAAAAAAGACGCTAAGTTGTCGATGATCGCGGCTGTTCTCATCATTTTGACGGATATGATGACCGTCATTTTTTCCGCCAGATTTTTTTTTCAGAGACCACTGTTAACCCTGGTAACTGAGTTTGTCCTGCCCGTTGCGATGGGCCTTTTTATTTTCGTTATGGGCAGAAAAGACTATAGAATACTCGGGATTCTGGCACTGTTGAGGGCTCCGGGACGCTTGGCGCTTCATTTATATTTTTTCACTGCTATGCTTACCGCCGGGTCTTTCAATGTTTTTACGGCATTTTTTCAGATCTATTATGTCAATATGCTGCTTTTATTGGCGTTTCAAATATTCGGCGGCGGAAAAAAGCTCCGGCTGCTTCCCTTCTTCTTGCTTGGGGTCATTCCAGTACAAATGATCGCTTCTCTGGCGCAGCTCGTCATCACCGAAACACGCATAACGATGTATTTGTGGTCGTTTGTGGTGCTGGGACCGCTTTTAAGCTATATCGGGCTGGGCCTTTTATCTCTGGCGGTAAAGTACGAAACGGAAGGCGTGTATACAATGAACTGCTTTACGAACAAAACGGTCCATGATCATTTATCTGTGCAGGCACAGCCGGCTTTTCAGGAGAAATTAAGGGATTACAACGAAAAGGGCCTGCCGGCCGATGACATGACGGAAGCAAAATTATTTGCGCAGGCCGTTGAATCGCTGTCGCCGGAAGCGCCTGAAACGGCCAAAATTTCGGGCCTGGATGAAATGACTGTTGCAGAGACCAGGAAACATGGCTTTATAAGCTATACCGTCGCGGGGTGGGTGGATTCACCCAACAGTAACGGAACCGTGATCCGGGCACCCTTCACGATATCCGTATTCAAAAAAGGCGGCGCATGGAAAACGGCGGTCCATTTATCATCCCTGCAGCCCTCTGTGAAAATAAACGCCGGCTTTGTGGGTCATTATGCCGTCGCGCTTGCCGTCACTGTAGCGGTGGGCGCCCTCTTGTACGTCATTTTCAAACCCATATACCTTTTTTAATCACACACAGGCTATGCACGCCATTTTTCCCCGCGGCATTTCACCGGTCATTAAAGGCTGTGAAAACAGCGCATGCGCCTGCGCAAAAAGGCGGCCATGTCCGGCAGGCAATCAAATTCATGCGCTTGTGTATTGAAAAAATTATTTGTTCAATGCTTTAATAATGGCCAAAATGTGTTCGGCCCGGCTTGGGATAATTTTAAAATGCCCTTACCAGGTCTTTTGTCATGCACGGCGCGGCCGCCTCAAGATTAAAAACTCCCGCGGTCTTGAACCCTTTTCAATCGTTTTTCGGATAAATTGCTCACCGCTTCTAACTGTATAAAAAAATACCTCTCTTTCTTTCGCATACGCTGCTTCGAAAAAGAGGTATTATCGTCTGTTGGAATAACGGCTTCGCTACCGCATTTTATTGGAACAGACCGTTTTGTCGCTACGCCGCCCAATCATCCTTTTATCCAATAAAGCGAGGTATACGCCAATACCGCGTCAAGCCTTAGAGCCCGTCAAACACCGCAGTTTACGCGTTGTCCACTTCGCTCATGTAAATCACCAGATCCACCAGCTTGTTGGAATAGCCCCATTCGTTGTCGTACCAGGCCACCAGTTTCACGAAGTTGTCGGAAAGCTGGATGCCGGCGTCGGCGTCGAAGATGCTGGTCCTGGGATCGGTGATGAAGTCGGTGGAGACCACCGCGTCCTCGGTGTAGCCGATGATGCCGGCAAAGCGCTCGGATTCGGAGGCGGCCTTCATCACTTTTTTGATCTCCTCATAGGTGGTGGGCTTCTCCAGGCGGCAGGTCAGATCCACCACCGATACGTTCAGCGTGGGCACGCGGAAGGCCATGCCCGTCAACTTGCCGTTGAGCTCGGGGATGACAAGGCCCACGGCCTTGGCGGCGCCGGTGGAGGAGGGAATGATGTTGATGGAGGCCGCGCGGCCGCCGCGCCAGTCTTTGGCGGAGGGGCCGTCCACGGTTTTCTGCGTGGCCGTGGTGGAATGGACCGTGGTCATCAGGCCCTCGAGGATGCCGAACTCGTCGTGGATGACCTTGGCCAGCGGCGCAAGGGCGTTGGTGGTGCACGAAGCGTTGGATACCACCACCATATCGGCGGTATATTTTTCCTCATTGACGCCCATGACGAAGGTAGGCGTTTCCTTATCTTTGGCCGGAGCGCTGATGCAGACCTTCTTGGCGCCGCCCACAAGGTGGGCGGAAGCGGCTTCGGTGGTGGTGAACACGCCGGTGGACTCGATGATGTACTCGGCGCCGCACTCGCTCCAGGGGATTTCCTTGGGGTCACGGAAGGCATAGACGCTGATGGCATTGCCGTTGACCACCAGTTTGCCGTCGGCTATGGCGATGCTGCCTTTGAACTGGCCGTGGATGGAGTCGTACTGAAGCATGTATTTCATGTACTCCAGATCGATGAAAGGATCGTTGATGCCGCAGATTTTTACTTGGGGATTTTCGCAGGCAGCCCGGAAAGCAAGGCGTCCGATGCGGCCAAAGCCGTTAATGCCGATGTTTGTCATGGATAAATTCCCTCCTGAAACTCAAATTCAAAATAAATACTGTCCCACCAGTTATTGTACAACCGGACCCCTTAAAAGACAAGGGATTTTGCGTTTTTGTTAAAAACTTAACGCTCTTTTCATACTCTTTTACGCAAGCTCGTCCGGGTTCAGGCACGAGAGCTCCTCCAATACGAAAAGCCCGTCCTTGCGGATCAGTACGTCGTCGAAGTAGATTTCGCCGCCGCCCCAATCGGGGGTCTGGATCAGTACCAGGTCCCAGTGTACGGCGGATTTATTGCCGTTGAAGGCGTCGTCGTAGCTGCTGCCGGGGGTGAAGTGGATGCTGCCCCGGATCTTCTCGTCAAAGAGCGTATCGCCCATAGGCTCGGTGATAAACGGATTGACGCCGATGGCAAACTCGCCCACGTAGCGGGCACCCTCGTCGGTATCGAGTATACGGTTGATCCGCTCATTGTCGTTGGAGGAGGCCTCCACGATCTTTCCGTCCTTGAACGTAAAGGAGATGTTCTCGAACTTGAAGCCGTCGTGGATGCTGGGGGTGTTGTAGGCCAGCGTGCCGTTGACGCTGTCTCGGGCGGGGGCGGTGTACACCTCCCCGTCGGGGATGTTCATTTTCCCGTCGCACTTGATGGCGGGGATGTCCCGGATGGAAAACCGCAGGTCCGTTCCCGGCCCGGTGATGCGCACCTTGTCGGTGCGGTTCATCAGCTCCACCAGAGCGTCCATAGCCACGGACATCTTGCCGTAGTCCAGCGTGCATACGTCAAAGTAGAAATCCTCGAACTTTTCGGTGGACATGCTTGCCATCTGCGCCATGGAGGCGGTGGGCCAGCGCAGCACCACCCATTTGGTGTGGGGCACCCGCAGTTTGCCGTGCACCCGTTTCCAGAAGAGTTTCTGGTAAAGCTCGTTTTTCTCTTGGGGCACATCGCTCATCTCGTAGGCATTGTCGCCGCCGCGAAGCCCGATGTACGCCTGCATCTTTTCCATGAAGGCGCCTTCCCTCTCGGCCATCATATTGAGCTGTGCCTCGGTAAAGCCCTGGAACAGGCTGCGCTGCACCCGTGCGTCCTTGAGCCACACATGGGGCACCCCGCCCGCCTCATAGGCCACCTTCACCAGCTCGGCAACCATTTCCACGTCCACGCCGTGGGCCTCGATGAGGATGTTTTCGCCTTCTTTCAGGCTGCAGGAATAAGTAATCAGGCTGCGGGCCAGCTTCTTCATTCGCGAATCAATCATAGCTTTTCCTTCTTTATCTCATTTTAGTCTTTGGCGTCGTCCATGCCGTAGGTATCCCGGACGATGTAGAGCGGGCGGTCCTTGCTCTGCTCGAAAATCCGGCCGATGTAGGCGCCTTGCAGGCCCAGCATTACCAGGGTCAGCCCCTGCACCGCGCCCAAAAGCGCGATGAGGAAGTGATAGCCCGGCACGTTTTGCGTGACGCACCAGATGATAAACGCCGCCAGCAGGTAAAGGCTGAAAAACGCGCCGACGATCATGCCGGCCATAGTGGCCCAAGACAGGGGCTTGTAAGAGAAGGACATGATGCCGTCCGAGGCCAGTTTCAGCATCTTTTTCAGCGGGTACTTCGTCTCTCCCGCCCAGCGCTCGTCGCGGCGGTATTCCAGCGGCGTCTGATTGAACCCGATCCAGGCCACCATGCCCCGCAGAAAGCGGCTCTTCTCCGGCATGGCGCCCATGATGTCGATGATCTGCCGGTCGATCAGCCGGAAATCCCCGGTGTCCTTGGGGATGGCGTCGCCGGTCAGTTTGCCCAGCACGCGGTAGTACAGCCACGCGGTGAACAGCTTGAACCGGCTCTCCCCCTCGCGCGAGACCCGTTTTCCGTAGACCACCTCGAATCCCTCGCGCCACTTGGCCACCATGTCCGGGATCATCTCCGGCGGGTCCTGCAGGTCCGCGTCGATGATCACCGCGCAGTCGCCCCGGCAAAAGTCCATGCCCGCCGATACGGCCACCTGATGCCCGAAATTGCGGGCGAAGTCCACGATCTTCACATGGCTGTCGCCGCTTTGGATACCGCGCATGATCTCCATGGTCTTATCGCGGCTGCCGTCATTGATAAACACCAGCTCGTAGTCGTCGCCCATGCCCCGCATCACCGCCGTCAGGCGGCGGTAGGTCTCGGCAATGACTTCCTGCTCGTTGTACATGGGTACAATCACGCTGATCAGCGCCTTTTGCATCGCGTTCCCTCCCCGAATAAAAGGCCTCCGCCCGTTTTATGGTTCCATCAAATACCAATATTATACATCCCCGGGCGGTTTGGGGCAATGCATTTTACCCGATGGAGCCGCTTTGTGGTATAATGAATCAACGCTTTTTGTGGAGGGTTGTCTTATGAACTGCACCGTTCATCCGCAGCGCGAAGCCGCGGGCACTTGCGTCACCTGCCAAAAACCTTTCTGCGCCGATTGCCTGGCGGAGTACCGGGGCGCCTATTACTGCCGCGATCATGTGGCGGCGGCCATCGGCGGCGAGGAGATTCCCACCAGCCGCGTGCCCCACGGCAGCGCGGCGCCCGAAAACGAAGTCCCCCGCCAGGACGGCGCAGCCTCCGGCCCGAATACCGGCGGGCAGCCGCATTGGCAGGACGGCCGGGGCCAGTCTTATCACCACAGCACTTACAATCACCCAAGCGGCATGCCCACGTCACACCTGTCCAAGATCGCCGCGCTGCTACTGTGCATCTTCCTGGGCCCCTTCGGTGCGCACCGCTTCTATGCGGGCAAAGTAGGCACCGGTCTTTTATATCTGGTCACCGGCGGACTGTGCGGCATCGGCGTCATCGTGGACATCGTGCTGATTGCCACCAACCAGTTCACCGACCAGTACGGCCGGCCCGTGGTCCACGACTGAACGGTTTTTACCGGGAACGCTTAAGGCTCTGCCTTAAGAATCCGCCGGGCGCTGCCCGGACCCGCTCAGAACCTTTTTCTTCGAGAAAAAGGTTCTGAGAACTCCAAAAAGACTTTTCCTCCGCAAGCTGCGCTTGCGGGTCGGCACAAACCGCTTAAATCCTTTTATAACCGCCCCGGCGCGGATGCGCCGGCAGTAAAGTTTCTTGGGAATTGCCAGGGCTCCGCCCTTGAAGGACTCCAAAAAGACTTTTCTTTCGCAAGCTGCGCTTGCGGGACGGCACAAACCACTTAAATCCTTTTACAACCGCCCCGGCGCGGATGCGCCGGTATTAAAGTTTCTTGGGGGATTGCAAAGGGGGTATTCTTTTCAAAGAATACCCCCTTTGCGCATAACAAACTTCCCGCCTCGTCAATTGGCCGATTTGATCTCCGACCACATGTCGTTGTACGTCTTCAGGGCGTCGCCCAGATCGTGAAAGTATTCCAGGTTCAGTTCATCCACATTGTCGGGATAGAAACGCTGATCTTCGGAGATATCCGGGTCCAGCAGTTCCAGCGCGCTTTCGTTGGGCGTGGAGTAGCCAATGTACTCTGCGTTCATGGCGGCGATATCCGGCCGGCACATGAAGTTGATGAAATCCATGGCGGCATCGGGATTGGGGGCGTTCTTGGGCACGATCATGGAATCCACCCAGATATTGGAGCCCTCTTTGGGAATCGCGTATTCCAGATCCGGATTCTGGTCGATGGCGTACGCCGCGTCGCCGGACCACATCAGCGCCAGGGCGGCTTCGCCGCGGACCATTTTATCCTTGGCCTGGTCCACCAGATACGCCAGTACCAGCGGTTTTTGGCCGATGAGCATCTGCTTGGCCTCCTCCACCTCCTGCGGATCGCGGCTGTTGAGGGAGTATCCGGCGCGCTTGAGGGCGATGCCCATGGCGTCACGGATGGAGTCGAGCATAAAGATATTGCCTTGATACTGGGGGTCCCACAGCACGTCCCAGGAGTCTACGGGACCGTCGACCATGGTGGTGTTGTACAAAATACCCACCGTGCCCCACATATAGGGCACCGAGTACGTGCTCTCAGGGTCAAAGTCCAGCCCGCTTTGGAATTCATCGCTCAGGTGCTGGAAATTGGTGACCTTGCCGTAATCGATGGGCAGCAGCAGATCATCCTTGATCATGCGCTCGATGATATAATCCGACGGGAAAATGACGTCGTAGGTGGTGGCGCCGGCCTGCACCAGTGCGAACATATCCTCATTGGTGGTAAAGCCGGAGTATTTAACCTTCACGCCGTACTCTTCCTCAAAGATGTCCAGCACGTCGGGATCGATATAGTCTTCCCAGTTGTACACGTGCACCACGGGTTTTCTCTCACAGCCGGCGAAAAGCAGCAAACTTGAGAGCGCAAGCACGATCATCAGGGTAAGGGACAGGATTCTTTTCATTCTTTTTCCTCCTTTGATATGGGCCAACCGTTGGCGTAAACAGCGTTTGCTGTGCATGATCGACGGTTTGAGGCGGGTCACTTACTTTCAGGATATCTTCTGCGGCCGGTCGCGCATGGAGCGCCAGTTGGCGATGAACAAAAGCAGCAGCACGCTGCCGAACATCAGGGCCGAAAGCGCGTTGATGGTGGGGCTGACCCCCAGCCTGGTGCGCGAATAGATCAGCATGGACAGGTTCTGGTCCTCCACGCTGGTGAAGCGGCTGATGACAAAGTCGTCCAGCGACAGCGTAAAGGACAGTATGGCGCCGGTGACGATGCCGGACTTGATCTGCGGCAGCACCACCCGGCGGATGGCGGTCCAGGGGCTTGCCCCCAGGTCCAGCGCCGCCTCGTACTGGTTGGGGTCCATCTGGGTCAGCTTGGGCAGCACCGAGAAAATCACGTAGGGAATGTTGAACGTGCAGTGGGCCAGGAGCATGGTGAACATATTCAGCTGCATGCCGGCGAACAGGAACAGCACCATCAGCGACACGCCGGTGACGATGTCGGGGTTGATCAGCGGCAGGTAGGTGACGTTGGTATAAAAGAGCTTTGGCCGCGAGCGCATGGTGTGCATACCGATGGCCGCCGCCGAGCCGGTCACCGTGGCGATGACGGTGGATAGTACCGCCACCAGCACCGTGATGTAAAGCGCCCGCATCACCTGGGAATCGCTGAAAAGCTGCGCGTACCAGTCCAGCGTAAAGCCGGTCCACTGCCCCATCACCTTGGACTCGTTGAACGAGAAAATGATCATCACCACAATGGGCGCGTAGAGGAAAAACAGCACCAGTCCCAGGTAAAAACGCTGAATGAATCTGCCGAGTTTTACCATAACGCCGCCTCCTCCGCGCTGGAAAATCTGTTCATAAGCAGCATGGACAGCAGCATGCAGACCATCAGTACCAGCGACAGCGCCGAGCCGTAGTGGTAGTCATACACCAGGCGGAACTGCTGCTCGATAACCTCGCCGTAGAGCTGCGAAACGTTGTTGCCCAGAAGCTGCGAGATGACAAACGTGGAGGCCGCGGGCATGAACGTCATGGTGATGCCCGATATGATGCCCGGCACCGACAGTGGCAGCCGCACTTTAAGAAACACCTGGGTTTTGGACGCGCCCAGGTCCTCCGCCGCCTCGATGAGCGCCGGGTCCATCTTGCTGATCACCGAATGGATGGGCAGAATCATAAACGGCAGGAAGTTATAGACCATGCCCAGCACCACCGCGCCGCTGGTGTAGAGGATATTCTGCGGCGGAAGGCCCATGGAGCGCAGGAACATATTGATGATGCCGGTGCGCTCCAGAAGAACCGACCAGGCGTAGGTCCTTAATAGAAAGTTCATCCACATGGGCACCATGTAGAGGATCAGAAGCAGGCTCTTGCGCTTCAGGGACCGGCTGGTGAGGGCCATGGCCGCCGGATACCCCACGAAAAGACAGATGGCCGTGGAGATCAGCGCCAGCCAAAGTGATTTTAAAAGCGCCGTCATGGGCACCCGGCCGAAGGCCTTGACGATATTGTCCGACGTGAAGGCGCCGGCGCCGTCTGTGAAGGCGTACCAGACCACCATGATCAGCGGCACGATAATGAAAAGGACCATCCATACGCTGTAGGGCGCCGCCAGATACTTACGCTTCATCGGCATCGTCCTCCGGCGGCTCGTCGTCGATCTCCTCGGCGGGCACTTCCTGCTGGCTCTCTTCCTGGGGCCGGTTCATGACGTGGATGTCGTCGGGCCGCACGATCAGGCCCACGCGGGTGCCCGGCTCCCAGCTGCCGGTATCCTTGATGGTCCAGACAAAGCCGTTGTCCGACTGCACGATGATCTCGTTGTGCACGCCCATGAACGTCACGGCGGTAATCTCGCCGGACACGCGGGCGTGCTCCTCGTCCACTAGGTAAATGTCCTCGGGCCGCACCACCACGTCCACCGGGGATTCTTTGTCAAAGCCTTTGTCCACGCACTCGAAGGTGGCCCCGTCGAAGGTCACGGAGAAATCCTCGTGCATGGTGCCCGGTAATAGGTTGCTCTCACCGATGAACGTGGCCACAAAGGCGTTCTTCGGCTCATTGTAGATGTCCGCCGGGGTGCCGATCTGCTGGATGAAGCCCTGGTTCATCACCACGATGGTGTCGCTCATGGTCAGCGCCTCCTCCTGGTCGTGGGTGACGTACACGAAAGTGATGCCCAGCCTCTGCTGCATCTTTTTCAGCTCCACCTGCATCCCCTTTCGCAGCTTTAAGTCGAGGGCGCCCAGCGGTTCGTCCAGAAGCAGCACCTCCGGCTGGTTCACCAGCGCCCGGGCAATGGCCACCCGCTGCTGCTGTCCGCCCGAGAGCGCGTCCACCGAGCGCTTGCCATACCCGGTCAGGTTCACCATGTCCAGCATTTCATAGACCCGCCGGTCGATCTCCTCCGCGGGCAGCTTCTGTATCTTCAGGCCGAAGGCGATGTTTTCATACACGTTCATATGCGGAAAGAGCGCGTAGCGCTGAAATACCGTATTGACCCGGCGCTTATAGGGCGGAAGCAGTGCGATATCCTCCCCGTCAAAGAGCACCTGGCCCGCTGTGGGCTGCACAAAGCCGCCGATGATCCGAAGCGTGGTGGACTTGCCGCATCCGCTGGGGCCAAGCAGTGTGATAAACTCATTTTTGCGGATATACAAATTGATGTCAGAGAGCGCGTACTCCCCGTCACCGTTGTAATCCATGCTGATGTCGACCAAATCGATCAGATGTTCTTTTCCTGGCATAGCTTCATGGCCCTTTCCACTGCTTTGCGGGAGAGGTTTCTCCCGTGATTATGACGTTTCTGCCGGC
>JBMNQS010000069.1:0-10841 GCA_050944255.1 Christensenellales bacterium
AAATGGCGCAGGAGCTTTACGCGGAGGTGGCCGCGCTGAAAGAGGCGGCGGAGGCTTTCCATCTGGAAACGCTTTTATCCGGCGAGTACGACGCCAACGACGCCATCATTTCCATCCATGCGGGGGCCGGCGGCACCGAGGCCCAGGACTGGGCCAATATGCTGCAGCGCATGTATATGCGCTACTGCGAAAAGAAAGGCTATAAGACGACGGTATTGGATCTGCTGGAAGGCGACGAGGCCGGCATCAAGTCGGTGTCCATCCGCGTGCAGGGCGATCACGCCTACGGCTATCTGAAGGCCGAGAAGGGCGTGCACCGCCTGGTGCGCATTTCGCCCTTTGATTCGTCCTCAAGGCGGCACACGTCCTTCGCTTCGCTGGATGTGACGCCGGAACTGGAGGACGACGGGGCTATCCCCATCAACACCGAGGATCTTCGCATCGATACCTACCGCTCCGGCGGCGCGGGCGGCCAGCACGTCAACAAGACCGAATCGGCCATCCGGATCACGCACCTGCCCACGGGCATCGTAGTGACCTGCCAGAACGAGCGCAGCCAGATACAAAACCGGGAAACCGCCATGCGGATGCTGCGGAGCAAGCTGGCGGAGATACGCGAGCGGGAGCAGCTTGAAAAGATGGCGGAAATACAGGGCGATCTAAAAAAGATCGAGTGGGGCAGCCAGATCAGGTCCTACGTGTTCCATCCCTACCAGATGGTCAAGGATCACCGCACCAATTACGAGACAGGCAACATAGACGCCGTCATGGACGGAGAATTGGAGCCTTTCGTCCGCGAATACCTGATTCGCGCGTAATATTTGCATCCGAAAGAAGGAGAACTCAACTTGAGAAACCGAATCGTTGCAGCAGCGCTGCTGGCCGCCATGGTTTTTTCCATGGCAGGCTGTAAGAAAATCGAGCAGGACGAACCGTCGGTTACGCCGGTTCCCACAGTTATCCCTTCCGCCTCGCCCACGCCGGAGCCGGAACCCAAAACCGTCTCGCCCATCACCGGGCTTGCGTGGGATGAGGACCTGCCCTTTAATCCCATCGCCGTGATGGTTGAAAACCATGTGGACGCCCGGCCGCAGAGCGGCCTTTCCAAGGCGGATCTGGTCTACGAGGCTTACGTAGAAGGCGAAATCACTCGATTCATGGCTATTTACATGTCGGAATTTCCGCAGAAGGTGGGGCCCGTGCGTTCCAGCCGTGTCTATTACCTGGACTGGGTCGCCGAATGGGATCCCATCTATGTGCACTACGGCGGCTCCCAGCCCAAAGGACGCGACGACTTCAATATCTATTCCAAGATCGGCACCATGAACATCCGCGACCGCGTGGACGGCATGACCGACAGCGGCAGCATCACCCGCGATTCCAGCCGGCAGGCGCCCCACAACGCCTATGCGGATTTGACAAAGATCGCAGAGAAGGGTAAGGACGGCGCCCAGGCCATGAAAGCGGGTTTTGCGCATACCAAGAGTGTTTCCGGCGGTGATGCGGCCACCGGAATCGATATCGCCTATTCGCAGTTGAACCAGAACATCCTCCGCTATGAGTACAACCCGAAGAGCGGTACCTACGACCGGTTCGTCATGGATGAGCCCTTTACCGACAGGGAAACCGGAGGGCAGATCACGGCAAAGAACATCATCGTCCAGAAGACGACGCATTCCGGCGTCGGTATCAATGCTTTGATCGACCTGAAAGCCATAGGCAGCGGCGAATGCATTTACTTTATGGACGGTCAGGCATTCGAAGGCTCCTGGGAAAAGAAATCCCGCGACGAGGCTACCGTGTACTACGATACCGAAGGAGAAATCATGCAGTTTCTCCCCGGTAATATCTGGGTTCAGGTAGTCAGCGGCGCGGCGACGGTTCACTATCAATAACGCATTATGAGGGACGGCCCGGTACTTCCCGGTCGTCCCTTCATTCACCTGCGAAGGGAGGCAGACGCGTGAAAGCGCTGGGTTCATCTGCAAAGACATTTTCCAGGATCTTTTCCGTGCTGGCATCCATTTGCCTGGTGGCGGTGCTGCTTTTATTTGCGGTGCAGAGTATTGCCTACAGCAAACTGCACTATAAGGCAGAGTACAGAAAGCTGGGCGTGGCGGCGCAAATCGGTATCACCGAAGAGGAATTGATGCAGATTACCGACAATATGGTGGATTATCTGAAGCTGAAACGGGACAACCTTAATATGACGGCCACCATAGGCGGCCAGCAGCAGGAAGTTTTTACCACCCTTGAAAAGGAGCATATGCACGATGTGCAGGTGCTCTTTGAAAAGGGTCTGATGCTGCGCAATGTGCTGGTGGTGCTGGCGGTGCTGTTCGCTGCGCTTGTGGCGCTCATCGGCAGGACCAAAGGGCTCCGTATTCTTGCCCGCAGCAACTGTGTGACGGTGATTGCCACCATCGTCTTGCTGTCAGCGGCAGCGGCGCTGATCGCCACCAACTTCGACCGCCTGTTTACCCAGTTCCACCTGGTCTTTTTCGATAACGACAAATGGATACTGGACCCGGCCCGGCACGTGCTGATCAATATGGTACCGCTGCAGTTTTTCTTCGATACGGCCATCTACATTCTGGTCCTGACGCTGATCTACTGGCTGATCCTGCTGGCGGGCTCCGGCGCGGTGCTGGCGATGACCGGATCGCATAAAAAATCCAAGGACGCCGCCGCATGAGCCGTTATCTGGATCAAGCGGAGGAAAAGCTGGCGGCGCTGAGGCAGGAGGGACATGCCCTGGTGCTGGGTATCGAGACGAGCTGCGATGAAACGGCGGCTTCGGTGGTGGAGGACGGACGCCATGTTTTATCCAGCGTCATCGACTCTCAGGTGATGGAGCATAGAAGATTCGGAGGCGTGGTGCCGGAGATCGCCGCCCGGGCGCATTTGGAGTCGGTGGACGACGTGGTGGACCAGGCGCTGTCGGAGGCGGGGATGACCTTATCGGATATCGACGCCATCGCCGTCACCAAGGGTCCGGGCCTGGTGGGGGCGCTTCTGGCGGGCGTTTCCTGCGCCAAGGCGCTGGCTTTCGCAAGGGAGCTGCCCCTGGTGGGCGTGCACCACATCAAGGGCCATATCGCCGCCGCTTATTTGCAGGATGCCTCCTGGCAGCCGCCGTTTCTGGCGCTGGTGGTCTCCGGCGGCCACAGCCATATCGGCCTTGTGGACGCCTACGACGCCGTCCGCTGGCTGGGCCAGACCCGTGACGATTCCGCCGGCGAGGCCTTTGACAAGGTGGCCCGGGTGCTGGGCCTGCCGTATCCCGGCGGCCCCGCCGTGGATGCCTTAGCTAAAGATGGCGATCCCAAGGCCATCCGCTTTCCCCGTGCCAAAGTACGCGGCGCCCCGCTGGATTTCAGCTTCAGCGGACTGAAAACCGCCGTGCTCCAGCATGTGCAGAAGCTCTCTGAGGCCCAGCTCATGGAGCAAAGGGCGGACATCGCCGCCTCCTTCCAGCAGGCGGTGGTGGACGTGCTGGTGGGGCATACCATGGAAGCGGCAAGGCATGCGGGCATGGAGAAAATTGCCGTGGTGGGCGGTGTGGCCTGCAACAGCCGACTGCGGGCGGATATGGCTGCGGCCGCGGAAGGAGAAGGCCTGGCGCTGTGCATTCCCGACGCCATATGGTGCACCGACAATGCGGCCATGATCGGCTGCGCCGGCCACTACGCGCTGTTATCCGGCCGTCTGGATGATATGACCCTCAACGCCTCGGCCGTTATTCCCATCCGGGAGGATGCGCCGCAGATAAAATGCTAAATAATGGTGCCGGGTATTTTCTGCGCTTTCGTCTTGTGTTAAAATATACAGCGTAAGTTGGCAAACGCTTTCAGGCAGGGGCCGGTATTCGGCATCAAACCTTTTGGGAATCGGACAACCCCATAAGCGTAAAAAATAGGAGGACATATCCTTGCAGAGTGAAAAGATTGTCGTATTGGATTGCGGCGGACAGTACAATCAGCTGATCGCCAGGCGCGTCAGGGAGACGGGCGTGTACAGCGCCATACTGCCCTGCCAGACGCCGGTATCCGAGTACGCCGACGACGCCTTGAAGGGCATCATCATCACCGGCGGCCCGCAGAGCGTCTACGCCGAGAACTCATTGAAAGTGCCCTCTGAGGTATTTGAGCTTGGCGTGCCGGTACTAGGCATCTGCTACGGCATGCAGCTGATGGCGCACATGCTGGGCGGCGAGGTGGTCCCCGCCAGCGTCTCCGAGTACGGCAGCACCCATATGATGCATTCGGGCGGCGCGCTGTTTGAGGATGTGCCTTCGCCCCTTGAGGTGTGGATGAATCATACGGACCGCACCAAAAAGCTGCCCGAAGACTTTAAGACCACGGCGCATACCATGCACTGCGAGCATGCGGCCATGGCCAATGTCCAAAAGAAGTTTTTCGCGGTACAGTTTCATCCCGAGGTGAACCATACCAGTCACGGCAGGGAGATCATCGAAAACTTTACGCGGAAGATCTGCCGCTGCGCGGACGTATGGAGCGCCGCGTCGCTGGCCGATGAGATGATCCGTGAAATCAGGGAACAGGTGGGCGATAACGGCCGCGTGGTGGCGGGGCTCTCCGGCGGTGTGGATTCCTCCGTTGCGGCAGTGCTGGTGCATAAGGCCATCGGCGAGCGCCTGACCTGCATTTTCGTGGACCATGGCCTGCTTCGCCAAAACGAGGCGGAGGAGGTCATGAGCCAGTTTGCCGGCAGGATGGGCCTGAATATCATTATGGTGGATGCCGCCGACCGATTCTTAGGTAAGCTGGAGGGCGTGGTAGACCCCGAAGAGAAACGCAAGATCATCGGTAGCGAGTTCATCCGCGTTTTTGAGGAGGAATCCCGCAAGATCGGCGCCGAGTACCTGATGCAGGGCACCATTTATCCCGATATCATCGAAAGCGGCTTTGGCAACGCCGCGGTGATCAAGAGTCACCACAACGTGGGCGGCCTGCCCGACGACGTCAAGTTCAAGGGCCTGGTGGAGCCGCTGCGCCTTCTGTTCAAGGACGAAGTGCGCGTGCTGGGTGAAAGCCTGGGCATCCCGTCGGAACTTGTATGGCGCCAGCCCTTCCCAGGCCCGGGCCTGGGCATCCGCGTCGTGGGCGAAATCACCCCCGACCGCCTGCGCATCGTCCGCGAAAGCGATGCCATTGTCCGCGAGGAAATCCAGAAAGCCGGCCTTGGCCGCGACGTTTGGCAGTATTTCACCGTCTTTACCGGCGTGCGTTCGGTAGGCGTCATGGGCGATAGCCGCACCTACGACCACTGCATCGCTATCCGCGCCGTGCTTTCCACCGACGCCATGACCGTTGAAGTGGCCGAATTGCCCTACGACCTGCTGCGCCGCATGTCCGGCCGCATCATCAACGAAGTGCGCGGCGTCAACCGCGTCGTCTACGACATCACGTCGAAGCCGCCAGGAACGATCGAGTGGGAATAAATGTTACTATTAACAATGTTTATGTAAATGGTTCGATAAAGGAGGCAAAAAGATGTTTTCTTATTATGTGATTGGCGTTCGAATGGACAATAGGGTCGGCAACGCTTTGAGGTTTCAAGAGGCGCTCACAAAAAATGGTTGTAAGATAAGAGCGCGTTTGGGGTTGCATGAAGTAAGTGAGGATGCATGTGCAAATGATGGGCTTATTGTACTGCAACCTTGTGGAGAAAAAGAGGATATCGAGCAGTTGGTTGAGGATTTGAATGACCTGGAAGGAATAACCGCAAAGCTCATTGATTTAAATGAAAATTAAGCTTACGTTTGGGAAACGCTCTGTGAGAACAAACGGAAGTAACAGAGTAGAAAGTCGCAAATCCTGGTGTTATCTGGTTTGCGACTTTCTTTTACTAAAAGTATAGCAAAAACGTGCTAAAATGTACCGTTTAATCCATAATACTGATCGCATAGTTGAAGGCAAAATCGGTTGTTCCTGGAGTGCAGATATGCTTCTATATACTTTTTGCCGTTTTTAAATTGACGGCGTTAAATCCTGCGCCGCAGGGTCATGCAGAGCAAATGATTCACGCTGAAAGCTCTGAAGTGATTCTAAGGCAGTCCCGTTATCCCGTTTTTAAACGGTACTGCTAAATTCCGAATGCCTACCGTCTCAGCGCATTATTTAAGAATCATAACCCCTTTCAGATAATCGTCATCGCGCATTTTTTTCAGTGTAGGCAAAAGATCGTCCAGCGAATAGAAACGATGCGTGATCAGTTTTTCATAAAGCGGCTGTGGAACGGGATGTTTCCCGTGGATGCATCCAGTATTTCGCGCACGGCCGCGGTAGCCGCCAAAGTCATCCCTGTGAAAAAGTTGATTTTGTTGATGCCGTGCCGTACGGCCGAGCGGAACATTTCGGGGGAAAGGCCGGAACCGCCATGCAGTACCAGCGGAATTTCCAGATGGCTGCGGATCTGATCCAAGCGTACAAGATCCAGTTTGGGTTCGCCTTTATACACGCCGTGTACCGTTCCAATGGCGATGGCAAGCGCGTCCACATCGGTTTGCTGACAAAAATAAACGGCATCGTGCACCGTGGTATAAGCCGATTCATCCGCTACGTTGCCATCGAGCATATTGCCCTCGTGCCCGGCCACGTGACCGATCTCCGCCTCCACGGTTACCCCGCAGGCGTGCGCCACTTCCACTACTTTTTTTGTAAGGGCGATGTTTTCTTCCATCGGCAGGGATGACCCGTCCAGCATGACGGACGTACAGCCATAATGAATGGCTTTCATCACGGCCTCAAAACTGCTGCCGTGGTCAAGGTGCAGTGCAACCGGTACGCTGCTCATGCGGCATCTGTTCACCAGATAGGCAAAGAAATGCTCGCAATTCACCTCATCGAAGGACCATTCCACCACCATCAGAATAACGGGCGTGCCTTTGCGTTCCGCGCCCGTCAGGATCGCTTCTGTGAATAGCGGGTCAAAAGTATCAAAAGCACCTACCGCATATTTCTTTGCAACCGATTCGCTGAGAACTTCTTTCATCGTTACCAGTGGCATATGATTTTTCCTCCAAATTGTTTTGTTTCCAGGCCGTTGATCCCATGTGGGCGGCTTCTTGCGTCCATTACCTCCCTCATTTCTCGCGTTGACGACAGCTGATCTGCGCAAGTGTTTTCTGCTAATCGGAGCAGCCTTAAGGAAAGGGCGCCTGACAGGCTGCTGCTGTTTCGTCGGGGATTTGGGCCGCTTCATTGCTATAAAAAACCTGATCGCATATTCGTTTCGATAGACTTCTGAGTTGAAGTAAACGATCCGGCATCCAATAGGGAAGTCAATGGGGACCCTTTGCCCATCTCAGCTGCAATTTTTCTCCAATTGAAATTGGATATGCCAATAGGAGGGATTTCTGCGTTGTCAACAGGGTGAGGGGGAAGAGGTTTTTTCAAATTATCGCTGGGCCGATATATGTAATAGTTAGGCAAACAATTTTCCGGGTCTGCCGTCGATTGTGGAAATACTGCCCCAACACTGCCGCTGTGGCAATCCAGGAGCCAATGAATTATCCGTGAACAGGATTATGAATTGCTCCGACTCTTTATTTTAATTTAATTAAAATAAATCTATGATCCTACCATACTGTATTTTTTATCGAAAGTCAACCATTTTTAAAAATCTTCAAAAATTTATTTTTAACGAGGTATAACGTACCAGTTGTCGACAGGGCACCGACCGTTTCTTGCTAAAATACAAGATAACCGGATATTTCCCTAAGGAGTGCGATTATGCTATACTATGTGATAATTTCAGACAAACGACTTTCCCGGTAGACTCGACTAGGAAATAGTTCCCTAAAGAGGTGGCAACATGCGAAATTATCGTCCCAAAAGATATAATCCGTCCTTTCTTTCTTTAAGAAAGCTTAACGTCCAAGGACAAAATGCCGACAGGATGTCCTGGGAGAACCGTGCGTTGCTGCTTGGGCTTATTCGGGAAAGCGGCATTGCTACGCGCAACCAGCTCGTTGCGCTCACGCATTTGAAAAATGCCACCATTACCATCATTATCAATGAGTTCTTGCAAAAAGGACTCATTGAGGAAACCGGCCTGGTGGACGGCGGCAACGGGCGGCGGGTAATGGGCTTTAGGATTGCGAACCGGTTTTGCTGCGTGTCGATCCGTTTGAGCGTTTCCTACCTCAAGTTCAGCGTCTACGATATCCATATGAACAACCTGTATGTTACCAAAACGTTTATCGATACGCTGGCGGATTTAAGCTTTACCTGTGATGTGATCGCGCGGGAGATGAGGGCCGCGCAGGAGTGTATCGGCGACAAGAGCGTTGTGGGCATCGGCGTTGGCGTCGAAGGGCCGTTCGTTATCAAAGACGAGCGGTACCAGTATTTTGACAGCCGTACAGGGCAGTATTTTGATTTGGGCAAAGAGCTTCACAACCGTACGGGGCATCTGGTGATCATCAATCGGATGAGCAACTATACCGCGTATCGCGCATGGAACCAATTATTGAAAGACGATTTGGGGATCGTCATTTCTTTCAACATCAGCTATACGTTGGAATGCGGCATCATTTTCAACGGCGAAATGCTCAGCGGCGCGCAGGGACTGACCGGAATGATTGGAAACGTCATTGCCGGAAAAGACGAGGATGGGCATGTGCTACGATACAATGATTTAATTTCAGTTCCCGCCATCATTGACAGAACGATACGGCTGCTGGATGCTTATCCTGAGTCTTCGCTGCATCAAAGCGCTGCGGATTTGAACATACGCGATGTGATTGCCGCCTATGCGCAGGAGGATCCCCTGGCGGTTCACGTATATCGGGAATGCGCGCAGACATGTGGGAAAGCCATCAGCGTTCTCATTGAGCTTATGAACCCGGATGTGGTATTTTTTGGAGATGAAATTCCCAATTCTGAGGCTTATATGGCACTGGTCTATCAAGAGGCCATAAAAAACCTGAAGCATGAAAGCGCCGTCCGTTTTGCCTGGATGGGGCCAAGCAACACCATGACTTTCATTTCCCCCGAAAAAACGACATGGGACAAAGCCATTGTGGGAAGACTTACAAAGCTTGACCCTTCGCTTACAGGCGCGGCCGATTATGTTTTCAGTGTCGTGCTGGGCGGCTATGATTCTATTGAATACATGGAGAACCAAGAATAAAAAGACAGAAAAGTACCTGCAGGATAAGCAGGATGATATTAGATGGACAATATCTTGCAACCGGCTTTCGCGGTATATGCTATAATACCGGTGCAGGCTGTTTTTTGAATCCGACAAATGAGAAATTTTATATCGTGTTAGGACAGCGAAGATACGCAGAAAATAGAGAATAGAGGATTATAAAAGCAAGGTGCTGCCGTTTGAGCAATGGAAGCGATCGTTTTCAATAATCAAAAGAGTAGAGTTCCTGCTGTGCGAAGAATGATCCGGGCAAAAAGAAGAGATAATCGATATGAGCAAAAACAAATCCTAAAGGAGATAAGGCATTGAGAAAAACAACGCATATTGCTTTGGCAGTTACGCTTATTGTGGCGCTTTTGTGTGGGTGCAAGCCGCTTCCCAAGGCGCCGGATTCAGAGCCAACGCCTTCGGAAGAGCCGACGGCATCCATGCCACAGGCGACGCCTACACTGACGCCTACAACTACGCCGTCACCGACGCTGGAAGAGAGGCAGGCGCGGTACGTGGATGATTTGATGTCCGAGATGAGCCTGGAGGACATGGTGTCCCAGCTCTTTATCCTGCAGTTTGACGGTGACGACGGCGTCTCGTTTACCGAGGCGTCGGATGAACTGACGGCGTTTGTGAAGGATAAAAATGTCGGGGGGTATGTGCTGCTTGCGAATCACATTACAACGAGGCGGCAGACGCGGGATATGCTCAACGCCGTCCGGGAAGCCTCAACCTACGCACCGTTTATTGCCATCGACGAGGAGGGCGGCACGGTCAGCCGCCTTGCCAGCGCGGGCATCGACGGGTATGTCCGGCAGCCGGCGGCCGGCAGCCTGGGCACGGATACCGACGCCGCGTATGCCGTGGGGACCACTATAGGCGGGGTGCTGCGGGATATCGGCGTGAATGTGGATTTTGCGCCGGTGGCCGACGTACTGACTAACCCGAACAATATCGTCATCGGCAGCCGTTCCTACGGCAGTGATCCCCAGCTTGTGGGCGACATGGTCTCGGCCATGCAGCGGGGACTGCATGACAAGGGGATTCTGACCGCGCCGAAACATTTTCCGGGACATGGCGGCACCGCGGGGGATTCACACGAGGGATATGTCAGCATTGGCGCGGATGCAGCGCAACTTGCCGCCGTTGAATACGTTCCGTTCATCCGCGCCATCGAAGAAGGGGCGCAGTTTATTATGATCGGACACATCACCGCGCCAAACGCGGATAATAGCGGACTTCCCGCTTCGCTCTCGCCCTACTTCTTGAAGGACGTCCTGCGCGGGCAATTGGGTTACGACGGCATTTTAATCAGCGATGCCATGAATATGGGCGCTATTGTAGAGCAGTATTCACCGCAGGAGGCCGCCGTCATGGCCATTGAGGCGGGCATGGACATTATTCTGATGCCGGAGGATTACCAGGCGGCTGCGAACGGCGTGCTGGCGGCTGTGGAAAGGGGTGACCTGTCCGAGGAGCGTATCGACGAGTCGGTCAGGAGAATACTTTATACGAAAGTGAAGACCGGCGTGATCCCGATGGCGGAATGAGCCCGACCAACTGCACGTGATCTTTCCGCTCCGCGCGCGGTTTATTCAGCCGGTTTTGCGTCGTTGGATTTTGTATGGGCTTAAACCGCGTCTGGGTTTACTCCTTTTAATCTCTAATAA
>JBMNQS010000070.1:0-10524 GCA_050944255.1 Christensenellales bacterium
CTTGGCGAACGCGTTACAAAGTATCATAAAACATTAACCACCTATTTGAACACTCTATTACAGACGGGCTTTGTCATTACAGCAATCGTGGAACCGAAGCCGGCAGAACACCTGTTGGACACGGTTCCAGGTATGAAGGATGAACTCCGCCGCCCGATGATGCTATTGGTTTCGGCGAAAAGGATTTAGTAGTCTTCTTGGTATAAAGTGAACTCAAGCGCCGCCCTTTTGTCCGAAAGGCGGCGTGCGTTCTAAATCAAGTGTAACGTTCGCTTGCTCGCGCCCGAAACCTAATTTTATGTAGGCTGTTGAGTTTGTCCTTATGGACACCCGCGCCACGTCGGCGCAAATTTTCGCTTTTGCTTAAAAATCACGATTCAAAGCAGCCGATTTTTTCATCCCGTTACGCTATTTCTTCTCTTTCCCTCAAAACCGTGCGTTTCGCACGGCCCCCATCTTCCCGGCAAAGCCAACTACCTGGCAAAGCCAAACGCTTTCCGGAGTCCGTTTCCTCCGTCCGGACCATAGGCATGGTCTATTTTGCCTGTGTAAAACAAATGCTGTATCATCCTTCGCACCAGAATGAGCACTTTGCAAAACTAATGCAAAATGCTTTTATTTGAGCTAAAGAAAATCTTCCTTTATTATTTATAAAATGCTTTTGAACCAATTCTTTCGTTGATATCCTCAAACATTAGTAGCTTAGTAAATCCTTTTGATACATGATTTAGCATTTCAATTGCATTTTCTTCTGTAATTTCTCTTTGCGGAGAACAAACTGAATAGTCATCACCTACATAATTTACATACGCGGATTTGTTTCTCATTTCAAATAAGTATTTAAATCTATCTCCAGAATATTTAATTGTAGCCTCTGTAGTCTTTCTGCTTGGGTCTGGAATAAGCTCACAAGTATTGTGCCAATACCCTACCTTATGATTGTGATCATGAAATCCCTTCTTCATTTCATTTTCCGAAGCAACACCTGTTATACAATCGGAAACTAATAGTAATTTCCCCATTTCTTCTAGAGCCATATAACCTAATAAAAAAGCACGGGGATAAAAGCCATTTTCTAATAAAACTTGCGATTCTTCAATTAAACTTGCAATATTTTCGATACATGCATGCCGTAAATCCCATAAATTTTTGTTATTTAAAAATTCTTCTTTCTTTCTATAACTTAGCTTTTTTGCTTCCTTTGTTTGCATATTTTCACCTTCATTCTTGTTTCAGCATATTATCTGCCTTTTAATGTCTTAATTCCAATACCTATTCTCCCCGCCAAAAAGTCGAACAGTCCGCCTTATCCAGAATATTGAACTCAATTATTTTTTCAAGCAATGAGAAATCAACCGGATCATCCCACCGGATACGCACCAGCTCCTTGGTGCGGTCATAGCCGGCCCGCGCAATTTCATCGGAAAAACGGTTGATGGCTGCCCTTTCAGGGGCAACCGCCAAATGATGTTTGGCTGCGCTAAAGCCGATAATAAATGTGCCGTGATCGGTAAACATAGGCTGATTCCACGCAATTTTGGGCATCAACCCTGGAAATTTCTCAATTACCCAATCCAAAATTTCTTTGGTTCGGGCCCGGTGCTGCGCTTTATCAATGCGCGCCAAATATTCTGCAAAAACTTCCATGTCGTTCCTCCTGAAATGCCTGTTCATGTTATGGAATATTCTGATTTGATTGTACCACGAAATGTATGGATGATAAAATCTTATTTAGTGGTGGGATCTCCGCGTTTGCCGTTGTGGACATCTGCGCCGCGTCGGAGCAAACTTCCGCTTTTGCTTAAAAACCGCGATCCAAAGCAGCCGGTTTTTTTCATCCCGTTTCGCTGTCTTTCTTTCCCCCAAAGCCGCTTGATTTGCGGGTTTTCATCAATTAAGGCCGAATATGTCCCTCAAGCGCCCGTCGGCGGCTCTTCCCGATTTCATTGCGGAGCGCAAACAATCATGTATAGAACGGACAAAAACTTTTATACTAATCCTTATTACTCTGAATTTATTAAAGGAGCGTATTTTTATGGGAATTATAGCGTGGATCATTCTGGGCGGGCTTGCCGGTTGGGTGGCCAGTCTCATTATGAAGAACAATGCGTCCATGGGTGCCTTTGCCAATGTCATAGTGGGCATAGTGGGCGCGTTCATCGGCGGGTTTGTCATGAACCTGATCGGTGCGCGGGCGGATATCACCGGTTTTAACTGGGAGAGTTTTTTCGTTGCGCTGGTGGGATCGGTCATACTGCTGGCCATTATCAACCTGATCCGCAGAGGAACCGTACGCAACAACTGAGCATTGGATGTTTGCGCCGCAGCCGGCAGGCGGTGGTATTGCTCCGGCTCGTATGCGGGCATTATCACGCAAAACAGCAGATACAAAAAACAACGACACAAAAGCGGGGAGCTTATCCCCGTTTTTTGTGTCAAAGCATGCGGGCATATACATCGTTTCATCATCCACAAATTTTACGCACCGGAATCCAGATTTCGCTCTCATCTGCCTTATTTCAATATCATGCATTGGTTTTCTCCATATAGGCCATGGCGTCATGAATTATTTTGACTGAGCATTTTTTAAAGATGCATTAAATCAGTTTGCGGAAAAGATGCCGGTGTCACATTTTGAGAGAAACAGACCTTGAGCATCCGGCACGAAGCTGTTATAGTGGATACAAAGCGCTAAAGAGCCGTGTACATCCCGCCTGATAAGTATAGAAAGCGTAAATATAAGTTTGGAGGGAAACGACATGACTGTAAGAAGAAACCAATTAAGAAGAAACAAATCGCCGATGAAAAGGTACGGCATCATTTTGATGGCAGTGGCCATGCTTCTTCTGGGTCTCATTGGCTGCAGCGGGCAGTCAGCGCCGGATGCCTCGCCCGGCGAGCAGATTGAGCTGACCCTTGAGGAGCTGGCCGCCTACGATGGAAAGGACGGAAACCCTGCCTACATTGCCGTTGACGGCGTGATCTACGATGTGTCCGGCAGTTCCAGATGGAAAGACGGGGAGCACAACGGATACTCCGCCGGGCAGGATCTCACCGATCCCATTAAGAATAAATCGCCGCACGGGCTTTCCACGCTTTCCAGGGTACCGGCTATCGGAAAGATCGTCGATTGAGTTTCGGGAGGATAAGATGCTGTATCAGATTTTAGGTATAATCAACGTTGTCCTGCTCGTTGTGGTGACTGCTCCTTACTGGCTGCTGCGCAAATGGTTTTTTCCTGAAACGCGCGCGGCGTTTGCCAGGTCCAGGTGGATAAAGTCGCTGCGCGCGGCACATAAGCCCCTTGGCATCTGCCTGCTGCTGCTTGCGGCGGTTCACGGTTATCTTGCCTTGGGAGCGCTGCGGCTGCACACGGGAACCCTGGCGGGGATCATGATCTTCATCACCGTCGTGCTGGGGATCATCTTTTATATAAAGAAAAAACCCGCTCTTTTCAAGTGGCACAAACGCGCGGCGCTGATCACGGTCCTATTGACGCTGCTGCATCTTTTATTTCCCGGCGCGCTCTAATACATCGGACTGTAAAGGGCAGCGCGCCGGCCGCCCTGCCGCATGACATACACAAATCATTACAAGACCGCGGAGGCCGCCATTTTGTCCGGCAGGCCGGATACCCCCTTCCGCGACCCCTCCCCCGCGCCTCCATTTGTTTTCCTGCGCCTGCTGAACACCGCACCCCGCTCCCATCCGGCAGGCCGGACACCCCTCCGCAACCCCTGTGCACCCCCATCTGTTTTCCGGCGCCTGCTGAACACCGCATCTCCCGCTCCCCCGTTCCACAGTCCAAACCGCCCTTTCACAACCCCTGCTCCCGCACATCCATTTTTCCCGCATCCGGCCAGGCGCCGCACCCCGCTCCAACCGCTTGTCAAAACACAATAAAAAGGAGTGTCGAAAGATGCCCAGAATATCCGCCATTGAAGTTTTTAAGCAGATGCCCCAGCCTACTTTGAGCATCCGCACAAGGACGAAAGTGCAGGACCTGCCGCAACTGATCGGCGAGAGCTACAGTAAAATGGCCCGATACCTTCATGAGCTTGGGGAGCTTCTCACAGATGTGCCTTTCGTCTGCTATCACAATATGGACATGCAGGATCTGGATGTTGAGATAGGTTTCCCGGTAGCCGGCCCGTTACCGGAAAAAGAGAACATGAAACCCGGCGGCATTGCGCAGGGGCACATGGTTTTCTGCATGTACCGGGGCCCTTACGGCGAGATGGCGCCGGTCTACGATGAAATGGCAAAATGGATCGATGAAAACGGTTATCAGGCGGTGGGCACCGCCTACGAGCATTATTACAACGGCCCGGAGTTCTCCGAAAGCGAATTGCTTACAAAGATCGTCATGCCCGTAACACAGAAATAATCCGCGGCAAGCCGTACAAACATCTTTAAATGGCAGAGGACACCGCTTAGGTGTCCTCTTATCTTTTCATCTTCCAGGAAACATCCATTCCGTTTCCCCCTCAGCGCCTTATATAGTTACTATACATATAGTTGCTGTACAAATAGTAACTATATATAAGCGGATGGCCAACTCGTAACCATACCAATTAGAATGAGCTTATAGAGGTGGTAATGCAAATTGATCATGCGCTCTATTGCCTGTGCCATCACCGGACACCGGCCGATGAAATTTATCTTTGGATACGACGAAGAAGATCATAAATGCATACGGCTTAAGCTGGCTATGGGTGAGCAAATCGGCAAATTAATCCAAGGCGGTGCATCTCTTTTTTACACCGGGATGGCACAGGGCACTGATCAGTGGGGGGCAGAAATTGTGCTGGCTATGAAGCGGCAATATCCGCATGTGCGGCTGGCTGCCGTGCTGCCCTGTGAAACGCAGGCCGATAGATGGTCGCCGCAGCAGCGGGAACGGTATTTCGATACTCTGGCCCGCTGCGACGACGTGATTACTCTCAGCGCCCGCTACACGCGGCAGTGCATGAGAGAGCGCAACCGCTATATGGTAGACCACGCTGATGTTCTCCTGACCATATATGATGGCAACACAAAGGGAGGAACAGCCTATACTGTCCGCTATGCGCAAAAGAAAAACCGGCGGATCATCACGATTCGCCCGGACACGCTGCAAATCATATGACCGATCCAAACTCCATTATGACCATCAAGGATTACGGCCGTATAATCTACCGTTTTTCCAAAATCATGGACGAAAAAGGCATTACCAGAAACAGGCTTGCGTCTTTAACCGGCATCCGCTTTGAGGTGGCGGACCGTTTTTATAAAGGCGTCGTCGAGCGTATGGATATGGACGTTCTGGCGCGGGTCTGTTACGTGCTGGACTGTCAGGTCGGCGATGTCATTCAATACAGCAAGGACAGCAAATAATCTTTATAGAAGCGGTTCCATGCGAGCCGCTTTTCATATGCAATTTTCTCCATTGGTAACCTCATCTGTTTTTAATTAAATTATTGGCTTATTTTTAGGAATCATTTGCAAAAACAAAAAAGCATGGTATAATAAATACAAGCTGGTTAGCATATGCTAACTTCATTATCCGAAAGATCATTGAAAAGGAGATGAATGTGATGAGCCTGTTGAACCAAATGAACACCTTTTTGGCCGACCAGCAGATTTTCTACGTAAAGCTGCACAATTTGCACTGGTACGTGGCGGGAAGCGCCTTCTTTACCCTGCACGCCAAATTTGAGGAATTGTACGACCAGACGGCTACCGTCGTGGACGACGTAGCCGAGCGGATTCTCGCACTGGGGGGAAATCCCATCGGCAGCGCCAGGGGCGCTTTGGAGGCTTCCGGCATCGACGAGCTGAGCGATTCAAAAATTTCCGGCAGGGAAGCGGTCAAAATCCTTTTGGCGGACGTCAGGTCCCTCAGCGACGCCAGCCGCGAGATCCGCGGCCTTGCCGCCGGGGAAGGCGACGGCGTCACTGAAGACCAGTTCAACAATTACGTCGGCGCCTACGAAAAACTGACATGGATGCTGGGGGCGTATCTGGATGAATAACGGTCCTGTTGTTCCAAAGCGCCTTAACCTACCATAAACCCAGCGGGCGCTTCCATCGGCGGGGCGCCCGCTTCATATTGCGAATATCATGAACCACGGACCGCTGTAGATAATGTTTCTCAAATACGGTACAATAAACAAGATAAAGCGCGATGCTTTATACATCCTGACAACCCGTTTCGGATTCTGGGCAGGCCGAATTGCCAAAAGGCAATGGAAGACCGGCGCTGCTTGCAGGCCGGGGCGGCGCGCAGAAACGGAGGTAGAAAAAATGAATTACGAGGCATGGGATTCCTTTAAAGGCGGCAACTACACCCGCGAAATCGACGTACGCGACTTTATTCAGCAGAACTACACGCCCTATACGGGCGACGAAGGTTTCCTGCAGGGGGCCACGGACCGCACCCTGGCGCTTTGGGAAAAGGTGCTGGCCTGTTATGAGAAGGAGCGCGAGGCCGGCGGCGTACTGGACATTGACCCCAAGACCATTTCCACCATCGTTTCCCACGAACCCGGGTACATCGATCAGGCACTGGAACAGATCGTGGGCCTGCAGACGGACGAACCGCTCAAGCGGGCCATCATGCCCTACGGCGGCATCAATATGATGGTCAAGAGCGCGGCCCACTACGGCAAGAGCATTCCCAAGGACCTTGAAGATACTTTCCGCACCATCCGCAAGACCCACAACGACGGCGTCTTTGACGCCTACACATCCGAGATGCGCCGGGCGCGCAAGGCGGGGATCATCACCGGCCTTCCCGACGGCTACGGTCGTGGGCGGATCATCGGCGATTACCGCCGGGTGCCCCTGTACGGCGTGGACCGGCTGATTGCGGACAAAGTGGAGCAGATGCATCAACTGGAGCTGGACGTACTGGTGGAGGACGGCATCCGCGCCCGCGAGGAGATCAACGACCAGATCGAGGCACTGAAGCATTTGAAAGCCATGGCGGCTTCCTACGGATTTGACATTTCCCGGCCCGCCTCCGATTCCAAAGAGGCGGTGCAGTGGCTGTACTTCGGGTATCTGGGGGCCATCAAGGAGCAGAACGGCGCGGCCATGAGTTTGGGGCGCGTATCGACTTTCCTGGACATTTACTTTGAGCGCGACCTTCGCAAAGGCATCATCGACGAAAAGGCCGCGCAGGAACTGATCGACCATTTCGTGATGAAACTTCGCATCGTGCGTTTCCTGCGTACGCCGGAATACGACCAATTGTTCAGCGGCGATCCGGTCTGGGTGACCGAGGCCGTGGGCGGGATGGGCATGGACGGCCGCACGCTGGTGACGAAAACCAGCTACCGCATGCTGCACACGCTCACGACGCTGGGCCCGGCTCCCGAGCCGAACCTGACGGTACTTTGGAGCGGCAATCTGCCGCAGCCGTTCAAGTCCTACTGCGCGGCGCTGTCGATCAAGACCAGCTCCCTGCAGTACGAAAACGACGACCTGATGCGCGAGTACTGGGGCGACGATTACGCCATCGCCTGCTGCGTATCGGCCATGCGGGTGGGCAAGCAGATGCAGTTTTTCGGCGCCCGCTGCAATCTGGCCAAGGCGCTGTTATACGCCATCAACGGCGGCAAGGACGAGCTCAGCGGCATACAGGTGGCGCCGCGTCTGGAGCCGGTGGGCGGCGACGTGCTGGACTACAACGAGGTGCGCGAAAAGTACGACGTGATACTGGACTGGGTGGCCAAACTGTACATCAACACCCTCAACGTGATCCACTTCATGCACGATAAATACTGCTACGAGGTGCTGGAGATGGCGCTGCACGACAAGGACATCCTGCGCACCATGGCCTGCGGCATCGCGGGCTTGAGCGTGGTGGCGGACTCTTTGAGCGCCATCAAGTACGCCACGGTGCGCCCTGTCAAGAATGAAGAAGGCATCATATACGACTTTGAGACCGAGGGCGATTATCCCAAGTTCGGCAACGACGACGACCGGGTGGACGCCATAGCCCGCGAGATCATCAAGCAGTTTATGGAGAAGCTGGAGAAGCACCCCACCTACCGGAACGCCAAGCACACGCTGTCGGTGCTGACCATCACCTCCAACGTGGTCTACGGCGAAAAGACGGGCAACACCCCCGACGGGCGCAAGAAGGGCGAACCGTTTGCCCCGGGCTCCAACCCGATGCACGGCCGCGACACCCACGGCGCGCTGGCCACGCTGAACTCCATTGCCAAGCTGCCCTACAAGTACGCGCTGGACGGCATTTCCTACACGTTTTCCATCGTTCCGCGGGCGCTGGGCAAGACTGAAGAGGAGCGCATAGGGAACCTGTCGGGCATGCTGGACGGCTACTTCGCTCAGAAGGCGCACCATATGAACGTGAACGTATTTGACCGGGAACTGCTGCTGGACGCCATGGAGCATCCCGAGAAGTATCCGCAGTTGACCATCCGCGTATCGGGCTATGCCGTCAACTTTATCAAATTGACGCGCAAGCAGCAGCTTGACGTGATTAACCGCACGATCCACACCACGGTTTGACGGGAGATCAGACGCATTGAACAGGCATCATGAAACCGGCTTTGCGGCGGGAGAGAGCGGCCGCCTGCACTCCATTGAGACCTTCGGCACGCTGGACGGGCCGGGCATCCGTGTGGTGCTGTTTTTCCAGGGCTGTCCGCTGCGCTGCGTCTACTGCCACAACCGCGACACATGGGACAGCCGCGGCGGGCGTATCTGGCAGGTGGAGCCGCTGAAGGATTTCGTGCTGCGCTACAAGCCCTACATGGAAAAGACCGGCGGCGGCGTCACGGCCACCGGCGGCGAGCCGCTGCTGCAGCATAAATTTATTACAAGGCTGTTTGAAGCGCTTAAAAAAGAGGGCGTGCACACGGCGCTGGACACCTCCGGCTACGGCGACGTGGATAAGCTGCAGCCGCTTTTTCGCGTCACCGACCTGGTGCTGCTGGATATAAAAGCAGTGGACCCGCTTTTGCATAAGAAACTGACGGGCCGGGACAATGCGCCGATACTGGCCTTTGCCCAGGCGCTGTCACAGCAGGATATCCCCGTATGGATACGCCACGTGCTGGTGCCGGGGCTCACCGACGCAAAGGAAGATTTACTGGCCCTGCGCCGCCTGGTGGAATCCCTGGGCAACGTGGAGCGCGTGGAGCTTTTGCCCTACCACACCATGGGCGCGTACAAGTGGAACCAGATGGGCTGCGACTACCCGCTTCAGGGCGTGCCCGAACCCACGGCGGAGCAGATGGCCCGGGCCTATGAAATCCTGGGAACATCTCCCCCTTCGAATCAATAACCAACAGATTTTTTTACCACCCCGGGGGCCGTAATACGCGGCCCCCGCTTTTTATTCGTCTCCCGCGTTCAGGCACAAAAAATCCGGCCCGCCTCCGGTTCTGCGCCGGTTGCGGGCCGGTTGTATTCAGTTTTCAGCATAGGATATCACCATCTTTTTGTTTATCTGCGCCGGTTCTCGTAGTTTTCAGCCACCTTGTTCCAGTCCACCACTTCAAAGAGTGCCTTGACGTAATCGGCGCGCAGGTTCCTGTACTTTAAGTAGTAGGCGTGCTCCCAGACGTCGATTCCGAAAATCGGCTGCCAGACGCCTTCGGTCTCCAGCAGGGGATTGTCCTGATTGGGGCTTGCCATAATCTGCAGTTCGCCCCCGGCGTTGGTCGCCAGCCACGCCCAGCCGGAACCGAACTGGCCCATGGCGGCGGCGCTGATCCGGTCTTTGAAGGCGTCGAAGCCAGAAAAGGTTTCATTGATCTTTTCCGCCAGAAGGCCGGTGGGTTCCCCGCCCCCATCGGGCGAGAGATGCCCAAAATACAGGTTGTGGTTGTAGAGGCCTCCGCCGTTATTGCGTACCGCCGTCTTGACGTCCTCGGGGACGCTCTTTTTCCACTGCGCCAGCACCTCTTCAATGGGTTTCCCCACGATGCCGGCCTTTTCCGCCGCGTCGTTGAGGTTTTTGGCATAGGCGGCATGGTGTTTCGTATAGTGCGTTTCCATCGTCAGCGCGTCGATATACGGCTGCAGCGCGTCAAACCCGTAGGCTAATTTTATCTGTTCAAACATGGTTATTCTCCTTTCACTGCCGGCGTAATCTGACCGATCCGCCCGCTGTTTTTCTGTGGTTAGCAATAGCTAACTTCTATACTTGAATTATACCTGCTTTGCCCGTAAATGTCAAACATTCCAAGGATTTTTCACCTGTTGTTCACAATGCGGCGCGGCGCGTACCGGTCCCTTGAATCCCGGTCCCGCGAAAGCCCGGCGGCGGCTTTTTTCGCAGCCGGATGCAGTCCGGCCGTCTTTTTTATATGCGCGCTGTGTTATAATGATTGTACTGTCCGCCGCCCGCATATTGTATAATGATATAAAATGCACACCGCTCGCTGCATGATGGTTGAGGAGGCTTTTTCTTGCACATCATTCCCATTGAAAAAAAGCATATCGATTCCTATTGGCAGGCCTTTGACCAGATCGCTTCCGAGCGCATCTTCTTTGGCATCACCCGGG
>JBMNQS010000071.1:0-10250 GCA_050944255.1 Christensenellales bacterium
TTGATATTATCCCCATATATTATATCACAGATATATAAGCATCCGAGTTATTTAGACAAACTTTTGTATTATGAGTTCTTTTTCAAGGCGGTGCTTGTAACGGGCGTAAGGCAGGTCCGGCAAAACGACCATGTTCAGACATTTGACTCAGGGAGAAAACAGAACTTATGATGAGCGCCTATATGGATCATGCATTGTTTCATTTACCGAGGCGGTGGGGCGCTATCCCAAGGATGAGGTGCACATCCTGAGCTACATCAGCACCATGTATATAAATAATTAGAAACTCCGTTAAATCTGAGCCGTTACTTATTTCAATAATTACCGTATCGCCTCAATCGCATACAAGGGCAGGTTCAGCAGCCGGTCCTCACGCTTATAGTCAGCCATAGATACGCGGACCGACAGTTTAGGCCTAAACTTCTCCTGATACATTTTCAGGCTTTTCGCCTTCAAGTTTGTTTCAGCCTTCACTTCAACGGGAATAACCGCGCCGCCGTCATCCACAACAAAGTCGATCTCCGCGCCGCCACGGTCGTTCGTCCAATAATAGGTTTCCAGCCCTTTGAGGGTTTTTAGCTGCTGCAATACATACTGCTCGGTCAGCGCGCCCTTGAATTCCTTGAAAAGCTCATTGCCATCCAAAAGCGTGCTTTGGTTCAGGCGCACCATACAAGAGAGCAAGCCCACGTCAACAAGAAACAGCTTAAAGGCTTTCAGGTCCTCGTAGGCTTTGAGCGGCAGGCTGGGCGCGTTCACCCGATGTACCTTATGGACTAGGCCGCAGTCGGTCAGCCAAAGCATGGCTTGCTCGTATTCCTTGGCCCGCGCGCCTTCCTTGATAAGCCCGTAGATGAATTTTTTATTCTCCTTGGTGAGTTGGGAGGGAATGCTGTTCCAAAGCATTCTGATTCGCGGTACAACATCATGGGGCGCATGTTTGGAAAAGTCCTGTTCATAGGCGTCGAGAATGCGCTGCTGTATATCCCGTGCCTCGCCGAAATCCTTATTCTCGGAAAAGCTGTGTACCACCTCCGGCATCCCGCCCACATAGTAATAGTATTTGAGCATATCGATGTAGGTTTGCTTGAAGGTGGTCACCATATCAAAGTCGCCTTTTTGCAGCAACTCGACATATTGGCCGTTGCCCATCGCGTTTAAAAACTCCGTGAAGCTCAGAGGATATAAGTCTAAAAACTCCACCTTGCCCACAGGGAACGACGTGCCCTGATGCAGCGCGACGCCAAGGAGCGAACCCGCGCACACAATTTGATATTGGGGCGCGTTCTCGTTGAAATATTTGAGCGAAGTCAGGGCTTTGGGCACCTCCTGTATTTCATCGAAGATCAGCAGGGTATTTACGGGGTCAATTTTTTGGCCGGAATAGAGTTCCAGCCCCGTCACGATCCGCTCCACATCCAAATCAGATGAAAATAAATCCTTCATGCGCTGGTTGTTGTCAAAGCTGATGTAGACGGTCTTTCCAAAAGCGACCCTGCCAAACTCCTTCATCAGCCAGGTCTTGCCGACCTGCCTTGCGCCACGGATAATGAGCGGCTTTTTATTCCGCTTCGCTTTCCACTTATGCAATTCTTCGATCGCTGTTCTATACATGGGACATCACCTCACAAGGTAAGCATACCCCATTTCAACAAAAAATACAACGATAACTGGGTAGCAAATAGCATTTTTTACGACGTAAATTTGAAATATCTCCACGTCAAGGATGAGGTACACCTCCTCAGCCAACACGATAGTCAAGAGTGGGCTATAAGGAGAAAGGCGTTTAAATCACTCAATTCCATCCCTTTGTCTCGCGGCAATAAACATATCAATATCTGAAACGATATATTTTGCTCCTAAGGAATGCAGTACATCGAAAAACGATTCAAGATAGTCAAAAACACCGAATTCCTTGAACTTTTTCACGGCCTCAGATCCGGTCAGGTTATGCTCATTTTTATACTGCTCAATGCAGAACACCTTGAATTGTAATGTCTGTCTCATAGCGTTCCTCAATATTCGCAAAACAGCGTGACGGGCAGTTGCATCAGGGTTTGCTTAAGCTTGCGATTCCTCTTGCTTGCATAGTAATTATCCTGGCATCTCAGCAGTTCTTGATTTTCCATAGTTTTATTATAACGAACAGCGCCAAGAAAAACCATTCCGTTGCTGTATTTCACGGGCCGATCTCTCAGAGATTGGCTTATCTATATTTTGGAAGGTGAGCTGGTGCATCAAGGATAGGGCAATGTCACTAGTTTCGTTTTTACATGACTTGAGCAGGTTTTGCCTGATATAATAACATTGTAATTACCCTATTGGGAGGTGTATGCCGATGGAGCCGAAAGCTCTGCAAAGGCTGGAACTGTTTGCACAGAACGCGCAGACAGTCAAAAAAGAATTCAAATGGCAGGACGCGATGCTCAAGCGCTTGGCCGCGCTGCTTTACGCCGCGGAGGACAGGGTGATCGATCTTTCCGCCATGCGGGAATGCCACAAGCTCATCAAAAAGAGTATCGGCTTGTTTTCCTCCTTCCGGGGCAATTCCGCCATGACCGTCGCCACGCTGCTTTCACTCCGTGATGATCCGGACGGGTTGCTCAAAAACGCCCTTAAGGTCTATGACATGATGAAGCAGGCGCGTTTCCGGGCCTCGGACTATCTCGTTGTCGCCGCCTGCCAGATTGCGGCTGGCGCCGCGGAAGACAAATATGTGGAGACGGTCGAAAGGGCTAGGGCGTTCTACGACGGCATGAAAAGCGACCATTGGTTCCTTACCGGGCAGGACGATTATATCTTCTCAGCCATGTTGGGGCTTTCGGATGTCGACGTATCGGCCGGCGTGGAAAGAATGGAGCGGCTGTTTCAATCGCTCCGGCCGGAGTTTCACACAGGCATCGGCGTACAGGCACTCACGCAGGTGTTGGTTCTCGGCGGCGACGGGGCGGATCTCGAAACGCGCGTTCTGGCTCTGCGCGACGCTTTGCGCAGCCGGAGAATGAAGCAGCTCTGCCAGGCGTACACGCTTTCTTCTCTTGGTGTGTTGGCGTTGCTTCCGCTGGATACCGACGAGATCGTGAGGCAGCTTGAGGAAAATAGCGAATTGCTCCGCTCGAAAAAAGGTTTCGGCCCTTGGTCGTTCGTCGCCAAGCAGGAACTGCTGCTGTTGTCCGCCGGCCTTGTCGCCTTGAATTCGGTCGATCAAATGAAGCGGGGCATCTTGGATACCGTGCTTTCCACCAGCATCACCAACATCATCATCGCGCAGCAGGCGGCCATTGCCGCGGCGGCCGCGGCGTCGGCTTCCGCGGCCGCTTCATCTTCATCGTCCTGATTGGGTTCCTACGGCCGCCTGCGGCTTGGGAAAACCGTTGCCCGCATGGGCAGGCTCCATGCCATGAAAGAAGCGTATCATAATTATATTTGGGAGGAAAGGAGCCTTTGGATGGATCGCAATTATATCAGCAGCGTGCGGCTGAGTTCGCCGCTAGACGAGGGCTCCTATCTTCATGATCTGCCGGTGGTGCGCCATCTGGTGCAGATGGAAGCGCTGCCCCTTTCAAAGGCGGTCACCTTTTTGGTGGGGGAAAACGGCACGGGAAAGTCCACTCTGCTGGAGGCTATTGCGGTGGCATATGGCTTCAACGCAGAAGGCGGCACCCGCAATTTCAGCTTTTCCACCAGCGCCACCCACTCGGATTTGCATCGGCATCTGACCCTTTCACGGAGCGCCTATCCCAAGGATGGTTTCTTTCTGCGGGCTGAAAGTTTTTACAACGCAGCCAGCTATATTGACGATATCTACGAAGCTGAGTTCAGAGCGCAGATTGGAACAAGCTATGGAGCGCGATCACTCCACGCGCAGTCTCACGGCGAAAGCTTCCTGGCGTTGGTGGAAAACCGCTTCGGCGGCAATGGAATCTACCTGCTGGACGAGCCGGAGTCGGCCCTCTCCCCCAGCCGGCTGATGACGCTGCTGGCGCATATCCACGGGCTGGTGCAAAACAACTCCCAGTTCATCGTCGCAACGCACTCGCCTGTTTTGATGGCCTATCCCGGCGCGGAGATATACCAGCTGTCGGAGGAGGGTATCTGCTCGGTGAATTATCGGGATACCCAGCATTATCAGCTGACCCGCCGCTTTCTTGAGAACCCCGAGAAGATGCTGCATTATTTATTGGAATAGGGGGGATCGCCATACATTACAAGGATGTCAAGGGGATTCTCTCCGCTAAAAACGGCATGAATCCCTATCGGGGCTGTACCCACGGCTGCATTTATTGTGATTCGCGCAGCGCCTGCTATCGGATGGAGCACGATTTTGAGGACGTGGAAATCAAGCGCAACGCGCCCGCTCTTTTAGAGGACGCCTTGCGCCGCAAGCGCAGCCGGTGCATGATCGGTACGGGCTCCATGTGCGCCCCATACCTGCCGCTTGAAAAAAACGAACGACTGACCCGCCGCTGTCTGGAACTCATCGACCGGTACGGGTTTGGCTTTTCGGTCATTACAAAGTCTGATCTGGTTTTGCGGGATTTGGATTTGCTGAAAAACATCAACGCAAAAACCAAATGCGTGGTGCAGATGACGTTGACCACCTTCGATGAAGGCCTTTGCCGCATTCTAGAGCCGAATGTTTGCACCACGGTAAGGCGGGCGAAGGTTTTAAACATCCTGCGGGACGAGGGGATCCCTACAGTGGTGTGGCTCTGTCCCATCCTGCCCTTTATCAACGACACCGAAGAAAACCTGCACGGCATCCTCAACTACTGTTTCGAGGCAAAGGTTAAGGGCATCCTCTGCTTCGGCATGGGCGTGACCCTGCGGGAAGGTGACCGGGAATATTTCTACAAAAAGCTGGACGAGCATTTCCCCGGCATGAAGGAACGGTATATCAGGACGTTCGGTAACAGTTATTCCTGCGGTAGCCCCAACCATACGGTCCTAATGAAGATTTTTCATGCCGCATGCGAAAAACACGGCGTACTGTATTCGTCCGATGCGGTCTTTGCGTACCTGAACGAGTTTGAGGACAAGCGATCCGGTGAACAGATCACGCTATTCTGAAGGAGAAATGAAGATGACAAAATACCCATGGCTGGACGAATACCTGCTTGCAAAACCCGGCGCGACGAAGGATTATAAGGTGGAATGGGGCTGGTACCGTTACATGGCGGGCGGCAAAATGTTCGCCGCCTTGATGCACCCCTCGGATAAATATGACCCCGCTTATGCGGAAAAAGACCTCATCAATCTCAAGTGCGACCCCCTGCTGGCGGAATTGCTGCGGGGAGAACACCCTGAGGTCATGCCCGGTTTTTACAGCGATAAGCGAACCTGGAACTCGGTGGACCTGGGTGGCGATTTGCCGGAGGAGCAACTCAAGTTTATGATCGATGACAGCTACCGTCTGGTGTTTGAGAAACTGACCAGGAAGCTTCAAAAGGAAATCTTGGACGGAGGGAAAAGCCATGATGCGTGACCCGGAAAAAACCGTCGGCAATCTGATCAACAAAGCGGCAAACGCCTTTATCAGCTATGTGGACGGAGACGGCTTCCCTGTCGCCAAGGCGATGCTCGTACCCCGTGAGCGAGAGGGAATCAAAACTTTTTATTTCTCCACCAACACCTCGTCCAATAAGGTCAAATATCTTCGTGACAATCCCAAATGCAGCGTTTATTTTATGGATAAGCGGTTCTTTCGTGGGGCAAGCCTGTCCGGCACGGCGGAGGTGCTGGAGGACGCCGAAAGCAAGGAGCGCATCTGGCGGACCGGCGACATTATGTATTATAAAGGCGGCGTTACAGACCCGGACTACTGCGTGCTGCGCCTGACCGTCACAAAGGGGCGGTATTACAGCAACTTCAAGTCGGAAGATTTCGAGGTGTAGGAAAAACAAGATCCTTATAGACGCTCCCGTTAGGAATGTAACTGAGCTTGCAAGAGATCATCATATTAGTGTGTTTGTAACGAGTGCGGTCTGATTTTAGATGGCGCTGAACGCGTCGATGCTCTCAAACAGAAACTGTATCCTGTCTATGCATTTTTGAATATGGTAATGCCCGCAGTACCATTTTTTATAGGTGATCCTGTCTTCAAGCCGGTCCAGCCATTGTTCCGTGGTTTTATCGACCATGGACTGATCAATGAAGGGCAAGAAGACCTCCCGGGGCTCATATTTCAGCGGGCAGGTATGCGACAATACAATGTCTATGCTGTTCTTCCGTCCGGCAAGCTGTTCCTCAACAAAGGCTTTCGTCTCATCGGAGGGTTGCTCATCGGGCCACCAAGCCGTACCGCGTTCCAGTCGATAGTATTTATCCACGCTGTAAGCGCCGCCGATGACAATGCACTCGCTGCCATCCAGCCTGAATATTTCGCCGTCCTTGGCAAAAAGAATATTGGGGTACTCCTTTTCAGTATATACTTGGCCGCCGTTCCAGTATTCCAGCTGGTAGGAGGGTATCGTATGCGGCCTTTGTTCGTGATTGCCGTGAATGCAAAACAGTGTGACGGGAAGCTGCGCCAGGGTCTGCTTAAGCTTGCGGTCCCGTTTGCTTGCATAGTAATTGATCCCGGCATCCCCCAAAATGATTAGGGTATCGGAAGGGGCTGTATGTTGTGTTTCACAAAAGGAAACGATGTGCGAGAATTTTCCGTGCGTATCGCCGGTTATATATATCATGGCGTTCAGTAGTCCTTTGATTTTCTGATAGTGCTATTATAACGGAAGACGCCAAGAAAAACCATTTCATGGCCGTATTTCATAGGCCGGTCTCTTCATAGGCTGGCTTATTTATGTTTTGAGGATGAAATGGGTCGCAAAGATAGTTCGATGTCACTGGTTTTCAAGACCAGTTCCATAAACCACTCGGCCATCCCTCCTAAAATGATTAGCAAAGGAATTAAATTTATGTCAAATAAAAATAACGAAAAGAACCATAAGATATCCCAAATCCCGGCCGAAACAAATTCTGACTTTACGTCTGTCATAGCTGTGCTAAACAAATCTCTTACTCCAGACGAAAAAAGCAGGTTGCTCCTTATTGATACCGAGATCGAACGCTATGTTATGAAAATCATTGATTGCGTTGATTTGGCAGAGTGTGGAGATCTTCTTATAAAATACGCAGCCGCGGCTATCAAGAGCAATAAATGCCAAGTCTTTATCGACCAACTATATAGGCGCTTAGGCGACTATCGCCCGAGAGCTGGTCATGGAAAGGGATATGCTGTTTTGGATGGAGCAGATGCCAAAAACACTTTTCTTGAATCTTTGCTCCCTCCCTGGGTTTCCCTTGAAGACAGTCTTAAATCGATGGGTTCCGTAGGTAACCAACTGACGAGTTATGTACAACCAATAGGCAAACAATTGGTCCGATCAAAAGCTGAAGAAATACTTGCTTACCTAAATGACAAGCATCTGTTTACCGCGAAAGTGTACCGCGACGAGAACGTGCGTATCATGCTGCTTAAGAACAGTAATGATGAATATAACAGTGACTCCCATATCCGGGCGTTCAATAAATTCATGTTGCAGGATATTGTGATATTCGCAATGAACTTAAAACATAAGGATGCCTTGCCGGAAATTGAGTTGTTCTTTCAACTGGCAATGGGCCTTTATACCCGTTACAGCATTATGGTGCCAAAACGAGCTTTGCACAAAATACATGACGAGCTTCATGCAAACTATCAGCAATCCGGAGATTATGAATCCCAGAAGATTGAACAATATGCCAATGCCTTAAAAGTAGGTTTGATGTATGATAGTCCTTATGAGAGTATGTTACCCCTCAATAAAATTGGCAAGAGAAAGGCCCAGCGATTAAAAGAGGCTGCTGAAATGACGCTCAGCAGCCTCTGATGATGGAGTTGTTTTGGTGGATTAAATATATACGCCCTTATCAGAATTGTATGGCTTGGGATATGACAGCCGCGGATTGTTCTTGCGCTGAAAAGTCCAGATGTGCGTAATATCTGGCTGTGATCCGAAAATCACTGTGCCCCAGCCAAACCTGGATGTTTTTGATGGGGACGCCGTTTAAGGCAAGAAGGCTGGCGCACGTATGCCTGAGATCGTGAAATCTGATTCGCCGCATATCATGCGTTTCAAGTAGCGCCCGGAATCTGCATGATACGTAATTGGGTGAAATCAGATTGCCATCCACACCAAGACAAACATGATTGGGTGGATTGTCTGCTTTTGTGGCCTCAGCCTGCCGTTTCATCTCTTTCAGTAATTCTCTCTCCACAATTGGTATCAGCGGCAGGGTGCGTCTGCTTGATAAGGATTTAAGCTTGTCATAGCTCACGATGGATTTCCTGCCGTTTTCGTATTCCTCCAGTACCTTGCGGTTTATATGAATCAGTTTCCTGTTAAAATCGATATCATTCCATTGCAGACCGATGACTTCGCTGCGCCTGAACCCGTAATAGGCCGTCAACAGAACCGGAATAAAGATATCGCTGCTTTCAGCCGCTTCCAATAGCGTTTTGACCTCGTCATTGCTATAATAACTTCCGATAAAACTGGTGTCGGAAGGAGCTTTCACATTATTCATCGCGTTATGGGGAAGGATACCTTGCCTGACCGCGTAGGATAATGCTTGCTTCAGCATTCGGTGATAATGAAGAGCGGAACATTCCGACAACCCGTGACTATACAAATAGCTGTAGAACTTCTCAAAATCACTGGACAGAAGCATGCTCAAAGATTTGTCCAACGGTTCGAAGTAGTTCTTTATTCTTGTAACAATCAGGCTTTCATAAGAACGATAAGTAGCTGGTGACACCTGTATTTTTTTGGTGTCCAGCCAGGAATACAAGAACGTCATAAACGGAATAAACGCATCCAGGTTTTCAGGCGATATTATACGGCTACTGTTCAAACGAGCCAGCTCTTCGTATAGAAACAGTGTGGCTCTTTTTTTTCCGTTACGCGTATGGAAACCCGTACATATCCACTTGGGTTTTCGCTTGCCATCCTTATATAAATTAATGACTGCATACCATTTCCCGTCTTTCGGCTGAATACTTCCGGTGATTGGCTTTAGTGCAGATCTTTTGGTTATGAACATACTTACCTCCTCCAATAAAATTAACATAAGCCATAGTTTATCACAGCCAAAAAGATAAAAGATATTAGGTTCCTGAACAGTAAGCGTATGCTTATTCATGCTCCATAATTAAAATTGTTTCGAAAGCCAACCGCCGATTCGAGGCGGCTTTTTCATTGAACGCTGCAATATGCGATGGTATACTGAGCGTGTAAAGCCATTGCATGTTGCGAATAAAAGGAAAGGAGTCAGTCATGAGCAACGGCAATATGCAATGCGGCGATGCTCCGGGAAAAAGGGTCTATAGAGTGGACGAAATTGCCGAGCTCCTGCATGTGAGCAAGGGGTCCGTCTATAGCCTTATCAGGGAAGGGGCGTTCCATACGGTACGGATCGGATCGGCCATACGCGTATCCAA
Organism: Christensenellales bacterium; assembly: GCA_050944255.1. Taxonomy (GTDB): domain Bacteria; phylum Bacillota; class Clostridia; order Christensenellales; family Maliibacteriaceae; genus JBMNQS01. The sequence continues at coordinate 9,482 of JBMNQS010000071.1, forward strand.
GAAATCCTTTGACGAGTGGTTGGACAGCCGGAAAACCTCAACGTAAAGGAGAAAATAGTATGGCTTCGATCGTAAAAAGAAATTCAAAATATTCGGTGGTCTATTACGCCGATGTGGACGGAAAGAAAAAACAGGTGTGGGAATCGTTCGATACCCACAAGGAGGCAAGCAGACGCAGGGCCGAGGTGGAGTATGAGATTGACGACGGCGTCTTTATCCCGCCGAGCAAACAGACAGTTTCCTCGCTCCTGGACGATTTCGTCTCGTTATATGGGGAGGAAAACTGGAGCCTGTCCACCTACGGCATGAACGTCGGGCTGATCGACAACTATATCAAGCCGCTGATTGGAAACGAGCTTGTGCAGAACATCACGCCGAAGTTTATAGACCAGTACTACAAGCGGCTGAAAAAGACCAAGCCAGTCTCGTCGGAGGTGCGTCGGTCGAAATCCGCATATGTCGGCTCTTCAGTTCCCGACAATGTTCATAAGCTGCTGCGTTGCGCGTTCGGACAGGCGGTGCGCTGGGAGGTCATCAAACGGAACCCGTTCGAGCTGGTCAAGGCGCCGCGGGGCAACTACTCACCCAGGGATATCTGGACGGCGGAAATGATCCGCAAGGCGCTCGACGCATGCACGGACAGCAGGCTGTATATCGCGATGAACCTGGCCTTTGCCTGCTCGCTGCGGGTCGGCGAAATACTGGGGCTGACCTGGGACAACGTGCACATTGAAAAGCGGGACATCGCCCGGGACGACGCGCATGTCTG
>JBMNQS010000072.1:0-10180 GCA_050944255.1 Christensenellales bacterium
ATGGACGATAAAAATGACCTGAGCCGGGGGGACCTTCTGCACAAGGAGCTTCTGGCGCTTCTTGGGCAGGGCGAGATCAACCGGGCCGAAAACCTGCTGTTTGAGCAGATGGAGATTGGCAACATGATGCACCTGATGGTGGCGCTGGATTTCTATGAGAGGCTCGGCGCCCTCAGCGACAGGGAGCTTGAGGCGAGCGACTTCTCCAGGCAGGAGATCAAAAGTGCCCTGGAGGAGATCGCCATGGCCTATGGGTTGGATGAAAGCGTGATAAAAAGCCTCTAAATTCGGATTTTTAAACCCAGCCGCCCGGCGGACGCGAGCGGTCAGACTGTCAAAAAAGTTCTTTTGGGGGTTATTAGGGGGCCGAAGCCCCCTAATTTTAATTCCGTGGGCAAGGGCGGCAGACCCAAGGGGGCCGACCCTGTGCGGCCGCAGCTCACACCGCTCAGGGTTTTCCGGCCGCTGCAAAAATCCGTTCATAGGTTTTTTGCAGCAGGAAAATCCCTGGCAGATCCGTCAAAAAATTTTGTTTTTTGACGGCCTTGCCGCCCGGCGGACGCCGGGCGGCTTTTGCGTGCGGAAACATGCGCACAGGCGCTCTCTCATATACTAGAGCATCAAACTTGTGGGAGGTTGCCGATTTGGGACATTTGGAGCTTATCATGCTGGCTGTCGGCTTGTCCATGGACGCGTTTGCCGCGGCGCTGTGCCGGGGTATGCAGGTCAGGCGGGGCGTCCGGCGGGAGGCGCTGGTTACAGCCCTTTTTTTCGGCGGTTTTCAGGCGCTGATGCCCCTTATAGGCTGGCTTCTGGGCAGCCGGTTCCAGCATCATACCCTTCGTTTCGATCACTGGATCGCCTTTTTCATGCTTGGCATCATCGGCGCCAATATGATCTTTCAGTCGGTCAAAGGCGGACAGGACAAGAAAGCCAATGTCATGGATTTTGATTACAAGGGGCTTTTTGTGCTGGCCGTGGCCACCAGCATCGACGCCCTGGCGGCGGGGATGACCTTTGCGCTGCTTCAGGTAGGCATACTGCCCACGGTGCTGACCATCGGAATGACCACGTTTGTCATTACTTTCTTCGGCGTGGTGGCCGGCAGGCGCATCGGGGCGCTGCTGCAAAAAAAGGCGGAAATTGCCGGCGGGGTGATCCTGATCCTCATCGGCCTGAAAATCCTGCTGGATCACCTGGGCGCCATATAGCACCGCTGAGGCCATAGAGCGATAGCTCTTGCAGGCCAACATTATAAAAAACCCGCGCCGTATGGCGCGGGTTTGCGGTACCATTTTTTGTTTTTTGAACGGGTCACTCCACGGTGCCGTAGATCAGTTCCCGTTTCGGCGGAACGCTTTCAGCGACGGTCAGGGCGGACTGGATGGAAGATTCGATGCCGGCAGGGAGCGTACCCGTACGGGTATAGGCCATGGCCCAGCTTTCGCCCTTTTCAACGCTTTCACCTGGCCGCTTTAAGAGCACGATACCCACCTGCGGGTCGATGATGTCGGTCTTTTTCATGCGGCCCGCACCCATCATGACGGCGCTTTGGCCCAGCGCGCGCGGCTCGATGCCGTGGATGCAGCCCGCATCCGGCGCCGCGATGGGAACCGGCAGCACGTCCGCTATGAGCTTTTGGGGCTCGTTGCAGACGGTTTCGTCGCCGCTCTGTTTCTTGATCATGGCGCGGAAGCGGGAAAGGGCGCTGCCGGAGGCCAGCGACTCTTCGGCCATGGACAGCGCCGCATCCTTATCGCCCGCCATGCCCGCCTTCACGAGGATTTCGGCGGCCAGCGCCAGCGAGACCCGGCGAAGGGGCGAATCTTCGTGCCGGCCGGAAAGCACCTCGATGGCCTCCTTGACCTCCAGGCCGTTGCCGACGGCGTTGCCCAGGGGCGCGTTCATATCGGTCACCAGTGCGCTGACGATCCTTCCGGCGCCCTTTCCGATGTCCACCATCCAGCGGGCCAGCTCAAAGGCCTCCTCGGGGGTTTTCATAAAGGCGCCGGTTCCGCATTTGACGTCAAGGACGATCACCTGCGCGCCGGCAGCCAGTTTCTTGCTCATGATGGACGATGCGATCAGCGGCATGGAATCGGTGGTGCCCGTCACGTCCCGCAGCGCGTAGAGTATGCCGTCCGCCGGGGCCAGGTCGCCGGTCTGTCCGGTATCGCAAAAGCCCGTCTCGCGGGCGGCCTCAATGAACGCTTCCGCCGACAGGTCCACCCGCATGCCGGAAATGGCCGACAGCTTGTCCAGCGTCCCGCCGGTATGGCCCAGGCCTGCCCCGGACATCTTGGCCATGATCACGCCGCAGGCGGCCACCACGGGCCCCGTGATCAGGCTGGTGGTATCGCCCACGCCGCCGGTGGAGTGCTTGTCCGCGGTGACGCCGGGAAGCTGCGACAAGTCCAGCATGTCCCCCGAGGCGGCCATGACTTTCGTCAGCGTTACGGTTTCTTCCCTGTCCATCCCGCGGATGGTGACGGCCATCAACAGCGCCGCCGCCTGATAGTCAGGGACAGTGCCGTCGCATATGCCGCGGATAAAAAACTCGATTTCCTCCTGATTCAGCGCAAGAGCGTCCCGCTTTTTTTCGATGATCCGTACCATGTTCATAAGAGGCACCTCGCTTTCAACGGGCGGCCTGGCGGGGCCATGTGTTCATGCTCAAACAGAACCCTTGCCCGCCATAGAGCCAGCGTTTTCTTAAAGGATTTGCCGCGGCGCCCGGATGAAAGCCGCGCCCTATGCCCGCCGTCAGGCTTCCTCGTCTGCGCCCGCGTCCGCCAAAAGCATCAGGCGTTCCTCGCAGATGGCGGCCACGTCGTCAAAGACGTCCTGAGACACCGAAACGAACTGATGGCTCTTGCCGTCGGTGAGTACGTGCATGATGTAGATGTCCAGGTTGTGATCGTGATCGCAGGTTTCCCCCGGCGCGTGATGATGAAGTGTCTGGGCCGATTCCACCAGCGTGGCGTAGCGTTCGCCTTTATGGAAGAAGGAGTCGATGATGGTCATTTCGGTCTGATTTCCCTGGGCGTCCGTCAGCGTAATGCGTTCGGGCTCCTGGAAACCGTCCTGATTGTTTTTAGCCATGTAAAGCACTCCTTTCAGATCCGCCGGACGCTCAGCGCACGACGATATTGGCCAGGCGGCCCGGGATGTAGATGAACTTGACGATGGTTTTTCCGGCCACGTACTGCTGTATGCGCTCGTCAGACAGCGCCTTGGAGCGGACGGTCTCTTCGTCTGCGTCCTTGTCCACCATGATACGGCTGCGCAGCTTGCCCAGCACCTGCACGGCGATTTCCACCTCGTCCGTCTGCAGTTTGGCGGCATCGAACTTGGGCCAGAGCTGACTGTGGACCGAGTAGCCGTAGCCCAGCGTTTCCCACAGCTCTTCGGCCACATGGGGGATAAACGGCGCCAGAAGAAGCACCGCGTCGCGCACGACATCCTGCACGAGGCCGGCGTTGACCTCGCCGTTGCCGTCGTATTTATACAGCGCGTTGAACAGCTCCATCATACGGGCGATGGCCGTATTGAACTGGAAACGCTCCATGTCCTGCGTTACCTGGCTGATGGTATGGTGCCGGACGCTGTCTAGCTCCTTTTCAGCCGGCCCCATATCCTCGTGGCCCTTTTCGCCCCGCATCCGGATGCTGCGCAGCACGAAGCGCTCCACGCGCTCCACGAAGCGGTTGACGGCACGGATGCCGTCGCCGTTCCACGGACCGCCCTCCACGTAGGAGAAGCCGAACATCAGGTACATGCGCAGGATATCCGCGCCGTATTCATTGACATACTGGTCAGGCGACTCCACGTTGCCGCGGGATTTGCTCATCTTGTTGCCGTCGGTGCCCAGGATGATGCCCTGATGCACCAGCGATGAGAAGGGCTCGTCAAAGTGCAGGTAACCCATGTCCCTAAGCGCCTTGACGAAGAAGCGCGCGTACAATAGATGCATACAGGCGTGCTCGGCGCCGCCCACATACATGTCCACCGGCAGCAGCTTGTCAATCCAGGCGATATCAAAGGGCGCCTCGTCATTTTTATTGTCCGGATAGCGCAGAAAGTACCAGCTGGAGCAGACGAACGTGTCCAGCGTATCGGCGTCCCTTGTGGCCGGGCCGCCGCAGGCGGGGCATGTGGTGTGCATAAAGCCTTCGTGCTTTGTCAGCGGGCTCTGCCCGCCGGGGGTGAAGTCCACGTCGTAGGGCAGTTCCACCGGAAGCTGGTCTTCGGGCACCGGTACGGCGCCGCCGCAGTGGTCGCAGTAGACGATGGGGATCGGCGCGCCCCAGTAGCGCTGGCGCGAAACCAGCCAGTCGCGCAGCCGGTAATTGACCTTGAAATCTGCCGCGCCCTGTTTTTTCAGTTCCTCGGTGATGGCCCTTGCACCCTCGTCCACCGACAGTCCGCTGAAGGCGCCGGAGTTCACCAGCTCGCCGTCGTGGGACGTGAAGGGAAGCGTATCGTCGATGCCGTCCACCCCGGCGATGACCCGCTCGATGGGCAGATCATATTTTTGGGCGAACTCAAAGTCGCGCTCGTCGTGGCCGGGGACCGCCATCACCGCGCCGGTGCCGTAGGAATACAGCACGTAGTCCGCCGTATACAGCGGGATTTTCCTGCCGTTTATGGGATTGACGGCATGCGCGCCGGTAAAGACGCCGGTCTTTTCGTTGGCGGTGGAAAGCCGGTCGATCTCGCTGGTTTTGGCGGCGGCTTCCCTGTAGGCGTCCACGGCCTTTTTCTGTTCGGCCGCGGTGATTTTATCCAGCAGCGGGTGCTCCGGCGCCAAAACCGCGTAGGTGCAGCCAAACAGCGTGTCGGCGCGGGTGGTAAAGACCGTCATCACCTCGTCGTGCCCGTCGATCTTAAAATCGATCTGGCTGCCCACGGACTTGCCGATCCAGTTGCGCTGCATCTGCTTGGTTTTTTCCGGCCAGTTGATTTTTTCCAGGTCCTGAAGCAGCTGTTCAGCGTAGGCAGTGATTTTGAAGAACCACTGGGTGAGGTTTCGTTTGACGATGACGCTCTCGCAGCGTTCGCAGGTGCCGTCGGCCATGACCTGCTCGTTGGCCAAAACGGTGTTGCAGGAAGGGCACCAGTTCACCGGCGCCTCGCGGCGCTCGGCGAGGCCGTGCTTATATAACTGAAGGAACATCCACTGGGTCCACTTGTAGTAAGAAGGATCGCAGGTGACCACCTCATAATCCCAGTTGAAGGTGGCTCCCATGACCCGAAGCTGCTCGCGCATGGTTTCAATATTGGCCATGGTGGAATCCTTGGGATGAATCCCCGTCTTGATGGCGTAATTTTCAGCCGGCAGGCCGAATGCGTCAAAGCCCATGGGATGAAACACGTTTTTGCCCTGCATGCGCTTGAAGCGCGCGAAGGAATCCGTGGGGCCGAAATTGTACCAGTGTCCCAGATGCAACTGGGAGGCCGAGGGGTAGGAGAACATCTCCAGACAATAGTATTTCTCCTCCGCGCGGCTGGGATCAAATGCGTAGAGCTTTGTCTCGTTCCATTTTTGCCGCCATTTTTCTTCAATGCTTTTGACGTCCATAAAGTCTCCTTTTGTGCATAGCCCGCAGGCTTTCGGCTATTTGCTTATTATTGCCGGGATTGCTTCAATGATAACACAAAAAATTCTAGCGGCGCCATTATAAGGTAAAATTTATTTTCTTGTCAATGAGGCCGCGCTGTGGCAAGCCTGTTTGTGGATGTATTTACCGCTTCGGGCGCGGATTTTCTCACACGGGATTTTCTCAGTCAAAACCTATGCAATTTTTTGCAAAAATTTTATCGTATTTTTCGAAGCAGCAAGGAATGCGTCTGTTTTTGACGGTTATTGCATGTTCATACAAACGAAAAATTTTAATGGTATTTAAAAATGCGTTCAAAGGATAAAACCCTTTCCGCTTGTGATACGGCAATGCAATCCTGCCAATAAAATCCCGGACATACCAGTAGATGCGGCTTTTTCCCTAAACGCTTTTTTTATTTTAATCCCTGTCTATTTAAATATTTTATACGTTAAAACATTTAAGAAAAAACAAAAATTATCGGATGATCGGTGTTCCGCAGGCGCCTTCCGATATGTTTGAAAAATAGAAAAATTCCGAAAATTTATGCAAGATTTTACTTGAATGACTGCCGTTTATCCCTTATAATACAAAGAAATAGGCGAAACGTACCGAAAAACAAGTGGATATTGACAAAGCGGCCGTTTGCGCAGGCCTTGTAACGGCCGGACGCTTATATTGACTTAACGGTGAAACGTACAAAAAACAGAAAAACCATTATATATATTTAGAAGTAATCATTGGCGCGACGCCGGCTCTTTACAGGGCTATCGGGCCCATCGCCCTGCGGCGGGCGGACAGAATTGGACGAAATCGAAAAGGCTTGGCAACAAAATAAAAGCATATTTACGGAGGAACGCAAATGAAAGTCATTATAGGTGCCGACGGCGGCGGATTCACATTGAAACAAGCCATCAAAGAGGCGTTGATTGAAAAAGGCTACGATATTACCGATGCCAATGCGGACGGACCGATTTCCTTCCAGGACGCGGCCTTTGCCGTTGCCGGCGGCGTGCAGTCCGGCCGGTACGACAGGGGCATATGCCTGTGCGGTACGGGCATGGGCGTGTCGATCATCTGCAACAAGCACCGCGGCGTGTACGCGGCGCTGTGCGAGAGCGTCTATCAGGCGCGGCGCGCAAAGGTGGTCAACAATACCAATGTACTTTGCACCGGCGGCCGCCTTGTGGGCAACGTTATGGGCATCGATATGGCGCTGGCTTGGCTTGAGGCCGAACACCTTGAGGGGCTGGATCCCGAGACGGCGGCCAGGGTGGGCAAGGAAGGCGACGTATTGATTGAAGCCGAAGAGCGGCTGGCCCCCGGCTGGGTGAAGTGACCCGATACGGTTTGCTTGCAGCAGAACCGTTCCAAGTATATGAGGTGCAGCGCTGCATGCTGCGGCGGGGAAGAGGTGATGCAAGGCCGGTTTTTCATCACAGGCTTGGAAAGTTACTCTATGCAGAAGATTCGGTAAGGACCGCAATAAGAGCTGTACGCAGCGGGTGCCCGACGACTTGAATTTGCGCAGCCGGTTTGCATCGGACGCCAATTTTTGCCGGCGGCTGAAGACGGTTACGAAACACTGGAAATACTCATGTGCCGGAAAACCAATGCGAAGTTTCTGAATCTGATCCGACCGGAAATGCGGACAGGCCCAATGTACGGACACATAAATTTGTGGCTGCCGCTGGTCCGGCCGTATTATGGATCGGGTTTCAGATACAATTAAAAAGCTGTATGGATGCAGCAAAAGAAAGGGAAGGAAAAACAACATGCGCAAAGCCTACAAACTCATCGTCATAGTCCTGATTGCCGTACTGGCATTGTCCTTAATGGTTTCAGGCTGCCAGCAAAAGCGTGACCACCTGGTCATCGGCCTGTTCCTGCGCAACCTGACGTCCCCGTTCTACAATGCCATCAGAGCCGGCGCCGAGACGGCCATTGCGGAGCAGAACGAAGCCCGCGGCCGCAAGGACGTTCTGGACATCAAAGACCATGGCGGAGACATTGCCAAAGAGATCGCCAACTATGAGGACGCCATCAACACCGGCCTGGACATCGCCCTGGCCAACCCCATTGATCCCCAGGGCTCCATGGAGACCATCAACCTGCTGGCCGCGGCCGACAACGACATTGTCATCGTGAACATCGACGGTGAGTATGCCGACACGTCCAAGGCCGACGCCATCATCGTTTCCAGGAACGAGGAAGCCGGCCGTCTTCAGATGGAGAAACTGGCTGAGAAAATGGGCGGCAAAGGCAACATCATCGTGTTTGCCAACAGCGCCAACGCCAACTCCAATATCCGCTTGAAGGGCATGGAAGCCGAGCTGGCCAAATATCCCGACATCAAGATCCTGGAGAAGTGGGACAGCGAGACCACCATTGAAAAGTGCATGGACGCCATGCAGAACTTCATGCAGTCCTACCAGGCTGAGGGCATCGACGGCGTATGGAATTTCTCCGACACGCCGGCCAACGGCGCCGCTTCGGCCATCAAGGGCACACCCCTGGAAGACACATGCGTCGTAACGGGCATTGACGCCAACTACCTGAACCTGCAGTTGATCCGCGACGGCGTACAGTACGGCTCCGCCGCGCAGTTCCCCGACAGGCTTGGCAAGCGCGGCGTGGAAGTCGGCCTTGAGATCAAGCTGGACGGGAAGACCTTCACCGAGAAGGAATTCATCGACGTGGAATGGGTAGACCAGAGCAACGTGGAAGAGCATGAAGCGCGCTGGATCGCCACCGGCGGCTCCGGCATCACGCCCAACAAATAAGGACTGTTGACAGGCTGAAACTTGATTCACACATAAAAGAAACCGCCCGAAGGCGGTTTCTTTTATGTGTCGGCAAAGCTGGCAGCCTGCTCTTTTCGGTTCAGTCGATGTCCTCCACGACCCGTTTGGGCGGCACGTCCAGCATTTCAGGTTCTTTAAGATACCGTTTGAACAGCTTGAGCGCCGACGCATAGTAGTGGCCGTCGCAGATGCGTTCGTCGCAGGTGAAGACAAAGTCCACGAACTTTCGCATTTCCGGCTCGCCGTCGTGGTTGATGACCGTACGGCGCTGCTTGGAGCCGTAGGCGATGAAAAACGGCACGTTGCCCAGGTCGTACAGGTGATGATAGACCGGGGGGATACCCAAAGAGCCCATGGAGGTAATGAACATGGACCCATGGAAGGGGCTGATATGCAGCAGGCTTTTTGGCAGCAGATCGAAATAATCCATGAGCTTTAAAATAAAGACGGCAAACTTCAACAACAGGCCCGGGATATGGTTGAATATCTTTGCCACGTTGTCGAAGGAAGTTTCTTCCTCGGCCCTGCCTTCTTCCAGCTGCTTTTCAAACTGGTTGTAGATATCCTCCACCGTGGACGCCGGATCAAAATACATTTTAATGCAGGTTTCCTCGGCGTTGAGGCTCATCTCCTTTTTAATGGTCATCATCACCTGGATATCGTTTCTCGCGTAGACCTCCTGTCCGCTGATGAACCGGTTGATTCCCGGACGCTGGGAAACCGCGCGCACGTAGCCGGCCAGTATCAGGTGCAGCACGCCCAGCCGTTTCAGCCCCTGTTCGCGCTTTTGATGGATGAATTTTTCCACGTTGGTGATATCGAAGCTATCGGTCAGATAATTGGATGCGCCGGTGCGGTTGGGCATAATGTATATACCCACCCTGTTCATGATACCGAATGAGCGGATTCTGCGGCCGTCTCTTCGGTCTCCAAAGCGCCGGCGTCTCTTTTCAGCCATAGAGCACCTCCCACAAAAATAACTTTGCACCTATTATAAAGGTTAGTATACCCCGGCGCAAGCGGTTGGTTGCCGAAAGAGTTCGTGTTATAATCATTTGCGTCGAAAGATGGCAAGGAGTTTTTGAAAAATGGAAAATCATATCGTCTTACTGGAACCGGAAATACCGCAGAACGCGGGCAATATCTCGCGAACCTGCGCGGTGACGGGCACGCATCTGCACTTTGTGGGCAAGCTGGGATTCTCCCTTTCCGACCGGTATCTCAAGCGGGCGGGGCTGGACTACTGGCCGTTTCTGAAGCATTCGAGCTGGGATACCCTGGATGAACTGCTGGAGGCCTACGCGGATATGCCCACGTTCTATACGTCCACCAAAGCGCCGCGCGATTACTGCCAGGCCTACTACGGCGGCGGACCGTGCATGTTTATCTTCGGCAAAGAGACGGCAGGACTTCCCGAGGCGCTTTTAAAAGCGCACTGGCGGCAGGCGGTGCGCATCCCCATGATCGAGGGGACCCGCAGCCTGAACCTGTCCAATTCGGTGGCGATCGTGCTCTATGAGGCGCTGCGCCAGCAGGGGTTTCCCGGCCTTCAGAGCGTCGGGGCGGGGCTGGGGGATATCTGACGCCCGGATGTTTCCGATCCGTTTTCACGCGCTGCGCGTGCCTGCCTCAAAAATTTACCCCGGTGTTTCATGCCGGGGAAACATAATCGGCGCCGTTTTGGAGGACGCTACCGGATGTGGGGAAAAAGCCTCGCTGTTTATTTGAAAGGCCCTCAAGAGACCGGACATGACATGTGGACAAAAAATGTCCCCC
>JBMNQS010000073.1:0-9937 GCA_050944255.1 Christensenellales bacterium
TTTCTGGACTTCCCATGCTCATGGTTTTCGAATTCTTTGCCGCCTTCGGACTCATAGTAGTTCAGATACTCCAAAAACCGTTCAATATCTGTTGAAGTGACTTTATCCATATCTTTTTGCGTAATCTCCAAAATTGAGGAGCGCTCTGAGAGCCGATCCTGAATTAGATAACGGAAGAATGTCCGCAGGTCGTACGCGTAATTGACCCGCGTGAGGATAGATGTCTGCGGCTCGATGGCAATAAAAAATAAAAAACAAAATTCAGGAAGCTCTTTTAAGATAGTGCGCAGCCTTTCGGTTTGTTCGCGCTGGCGGCTGGCAGCGTAGGATTTATTCTTTGCAGCCACAGGGTTCGCGTCCTTTCACAATAAAGTTTCTCCAACAAGTAGCTTGAGAGATGTTATTTTCAGCTTCATTGTAGCATACGAAAGCTTTCCCGGTCAATCTATGCGTAAAAGTTTTCTTTTACGCATAGATAAAACGAGGCGTCAAATCATTGGTTTGGGTGAACCTACCCGGCAACCCTACCGGCGAAGACGCGCCGCGTGGTTGTTTATTCCTCTGCCTTAAGTTGAAAAATGCAATAACAACAGTCTCTATGCGGTGCATGAAGACCGGGCATGCACCGCATTTTATTGTAATGAGCTGCCCTTCAAATCTGAGATCATCCCCAGTGACCTATTATCTGCCGTCTTGCCGAAGACATTTTACGCTGCGGCAGGATTGGCTCTGCCCTCCCCTCGTCCAGTGAGTCTGGCATAGATTATTATCTATGGCTTGCCATGAATATGCGGCGGACATTTTTACGCACGTGCCCTGATATCAAAGAGCGATTATCCTTACAGATTAGGATGACTTCCCGTTGCATTTTGGGTGCTCCCTCCACTATCTGTTTCAAATCATAACTAATGGTGTCTGCTTCATCATAGGGCAACGATTGCCCATTTACCATTGAAAAACAAGGATCGGGCGAAAAGCCTGATCCTTGTTTCCTAAGATAAAAACGAGATTAAAAATACTAAGACATATTTCAGGGCAGCTCTTCCGGTGCCATCGTTTCACCGGCATTTTTCTTGATCTGCTCCTTTGCCAAGTAGTCACAGCGGTTATTGTACTCATTGTCCGCATGGCCAGGCACTTTAATAAATTTCACGTCATGCTTTTCCACTTCTTCCAAAAGGGCCTGCCAAAGGTCCTGGTTCTCCACCGGCTGCTTGGCGGCCGTTTTCCAGCCTGTCCGCTGCCAGCGTTCAATCCAGCCCCGGTTAAATGCGTTCACAAGGTATGCGCTGTCGGAATATATGTCCACCCGGCACGGTCTTTTGAGGGCTTTCAGTCCCTGCAGAGGGGCATAAAGCTCCATCCGGTTGTTGGTGGTTTCCCGCACGAATCCGGACAGCTCTTTCTTATGGCTTTTGTGCAAAAGGACAGCCGCCCAGCCTCCGGGGCCCGGATTGTTGGAGCATGCACCGTCCGTATACAGTTCAATGTACTGCATAAGCGTCTCTCACTCTTTATTTTCTTGCGCGATTTCCCGCGCCCGCTGCACGCCGGCCTCTACCGCATCGATCACAGCGGCGCGAAACGCACTGTGTTCAAGGGCATGCACCGCGGCGATGGTCGTACCGCTGGGAGAACATACGGCATCTTTTAAAGCGCCGGGATGCTGCCGGGTTTCGCGTACCATGGTGCCTGCGCCGATTACCGTCTGCGCCGCCAACCGCATGGCTACGTCTCTGGGAAGCCCGTATTTGACGCCGCCGTCCGCCAGCGCCTCGATAAACATGTATACATACGCCGGGCCGCTTCCCGAAACGCCTGTTACGGCACTGAGCTGAGCTTCGGTTACGTATACAACCTGGCCCAACGGCGTAAAAAGATTTTCTATCAGAGCGAACTCATCTTTTGTCAGAGGGCATTGGGCATTGAATGCCGTGACGCCTTCTCCCACCATGGCGGGTGTATTGGGCATGGTGTTGAGCACCTTGACCGATGCGGGGATATACTTGGAGAGATGATCTTTCAGCCATCCTGCCACAATGGAAACCACAATCTGTCCATCGCCTCTCCAAGCGTCTTTTAACTGTTTTAAAACGTCCTTACAGATATAAGGCTTTACCGCCAAGATCACGACATCGCAATGGCGGGCAACATCACTGTTTTGAGTTGTCACCCCTACCCCGCACTCTGCTTGAAGGCGCTCCAGCGCCGCTTCATGGATATCGCTGACCAGTATATCCGTATTTTGGAGCACATTTGCCTTTAAAACGCCTCTTATAATGGCGCCGCCCATATTTCCTGCGCCGATAAATCCCAACTTCATGGTTAAATGTTCCTTTCCATGGTTCATTTGATGGATCAATGGATGTGCTTTATTCATTATAACGGATTGCACATGGTTTGAAAAGCTCAGCTTATGCCGATCCATGGCGGTCTGCCACAATGCATAACAATCCGTTATGATTTCAATAATTTTTGCTTATAATTAAGGGTAAGATCCCCTGTTTTAAAGCCACTTGACGCATGTCCTCCGCTGCGCTATAATTAGCTTTGTGCTTAGGGGAGTAGCTCAACTGGCAGAGCAACGGTCTCCAAAACCGTAGGTTGCGTGTTCGATTCGCGTCTCCCCTGCCACGCGGACGGTATCCGCTTTCAGATTGCGCTCCCCACAAAGTGAGGAGCGTTTTGTTTTACCTCTGCGGGGGACGGACATATTCAAATATTCAGAGCCACTTTTTCATTTTACGGATGCGCGGTTGCCCATATCTGGCACATGCTTTATAATAAAAAAGAAGCGTGGATACTGCTCCATCGCCTGAAGAAAAGCGCATTTCCAATTGTATAGGCCGAGCAAGACCTCACAGGCAAAGAATAAAAAGGAAAAATGCTATTCATATGAAAAAATTATTTAAAATTCTATTTATTGTGCTGCTGATCATCTGTGCGGCAGGCAGTCTCTGGCAGTATTTTGCATCCGAAGAGGAGCTGGAATCCCTTGAAATGCCGGGGAGGCTTTACAGTGTGGACGGTCACGACGTACACCTTTATGCGTCGGGAGACGGGAATCAGACGGCTGTATTTGTGGCCGGTTCGGGTACTTATTGCGCTTATACGGACTTTTACGGCCTTCAAAGCGCCCTATCCGGGACGATGCGCACCATAAGCTATGATCGTCCCGGTTATGGCTTCAGCGAGCCCAACGAAGATCTGGTTCAAATAGACGATATGGTGGAAAATTTAAATGGGCTTTTGGAGGCGGCCGGTGAAAAGGGACCGTACATTTTGATCGGCCACAGTCTGGCCTCTCTGGAAGTGATCCGCTTTGCGCAGACGCATCCTGAAAAAGTCAAGGCCATCGTGCTGCTGGACGCAGGCAGCCCGCAATATTACGCGGAAGTTTGGCAGATGAAGTTTCTTGCCATGAACCGGCTGGCGGCCGCCATGAGGTTTTGCGGCATCCACCGCATTATGATGAAGTTTGACTCGGTGATTCCCTTTTACGGTGCGGAATATAGGCTTGAAAAACTGGACGAACCGCGCGTGAAGACAATGGAGCGGGTGATGTATTACAATAAGATCGGGCTCGGGGACAATCTGCCCGCGATCGGCAATATGAACGATAACGCGAAAAAAGTGGTGGATGAAGGCCCGCTGGAGGGTATACCCCTGCTGGTCCTTTCTTCGGACTCAAAGAATGAAAAATGGAATGACGCGCAGCGGGAACTGCTGTCCTGGTCGGACCAGAGCCGTCAGGTTACATTGAAGGATTCGCAGCATTACGTCCACTGGACCAACGCTGAGGAAGTCCTGCAGGAAATGATGCATCTTGCGGATACGCTCAAGTGAGCGCTGTCTGGTTTGCGCGCCGGCAGGCGTAAGAATCCCGCAGAAAGCGCGGACAGGCCAAAATAAAACCACCGGTTATCCGGTGGTTTTTTCTGGGCCTGTAAGGTGATTCCGCTTGCCGCATATCTCCGAAGTCTAGCTGCAAACAAGGAGAATACACCGGCAGGAGGAATGGGCACGCTTGCGGACTTTGCGGTATCCCCTCATGGCCAAGTCTGAGGCCAATGGCACGGATAAACAGAAAATAAGCTCGTGCTCGGCGCCATCGGTTCTTCTGGATAATTGATGAATCAGTCCACAAATCCGCATTTCAGCGGCAGCCAATCGAGTATCCTGCGGATGTAGGGATCCCAAAAATCCCAGTCGTGAACGCCGGGCCCTTCCGCATAGGTCAGGTCCACACCCAGCGAGAGCGCGTAATCCCGGTACTCAAGATTGCTCTGATAGAGAAAATCCTCGGTTCCGCAGCACAGGTATAGTTTTGGCAGCGGCTCTCCAGCATCGACTGCGTTTTTTAGTATGACCCTTAAATCCTCGTGTTCGGAATTATAGTATTGATAATCAGAACCGTAGGCTCCAAAAAGATATTTAGCCGTCGGAACCGAAGACGGGGCGCCCGGCACCGCCTCCTGCGACGGACCGGGACGCCGTATCTGCACGCCGCCGGAAAGGCTTGCGGCGGCGGCGTATTGTCCGGGATTTCTCAGCGCCGCTTTGAGGGCGCCGAATCCGCCCATGGAGAGGCCGGCAATGAAGTTGTTCTGCCTTTTGATATCAAAGAAATCACCGCCTGGTTTCAGAGCCGGCAACAACATGGACACGGAAAAGGTGCCTTTAAGGGTCTCCTGCATTCAAAAACCGCTTGTCCAGGGCTGCCAAGAGTAGCCCGCGACACCTCGTTCAGGTTACCCGAATGCAGGATAAATGGATGCCGCGTGGCACGAAGCAAAGCGTACTTTTACACTGCCTGTCCTGTCTGTTACAGCGGCGGGCAGGAGGCGATGATGGCGTCGAGTGCCTCGAAAGTCTGCTGGTATGTCCGGTTGATAAACGCGTGCAGCATGCCCTCGTACAGGTGGTATTCCACCGGCACCCCATTGTCCTGCAGCTTGGCGGCATACATCAGCGCCTGATCCAAAATGGGATCACACTCTGCGGATATGAAGCAGGCGGGCGGTATCCCGTCAAAATCCGTTTCCTCAAGCGGAGACGCGTAGGGATTGAGCTGATCTGCTTCGGGGTTGGGAAGGTAGCATTTTTTAAGATCGTCTTTCGTGCTGTCATAGGCTTCAAGGCCCGTCAGAACCGTGCCTCGATAGATGCTGTTTGGCTGCATCATGGCATTGATGGCGTCAACGGTGGCATCACCGGCAAAAATGGCGACCTTGTCCCCGCCATAATTGGCGGCGTTCAGCGCCTCATAGACGCCGAGGCAGCCCGCGTCGTTGATGCCGATAACCAGATTGATGTCGATGCCCATCTGCAGCCAGTTCTCTCCGGCTGTGACGCCGTTGGCCGTTGAGCCGCCCACCGCTTCGCCGGCCCAGTTGATCTTGTCGCCGCACAGCTCATTGAGGGCATCTATATAGCCGGACTCACGGATCACCGTAAAGTCGGCGTTGGGCCAGTTGGCCGAAAACGCGTTGCAAACCTCGCCGTCCTTGAACGTGGCGTTGACCCAATCGGCGGCGTTGGCGCCAATGGCATAACCGTAATCGTAGTTGTCCCAGCCAAAGAAGGTATCGCAACCGTCAATGGGGGTATCGTAGGCGAAAAACTTGATGCCCGCAGCCTGCGCCTGCTTCATGGAATCCTCCGTGGCCTCAGGCGTGGAGACGTGGCAGATGATGACGTCCACGCCCGCCTGAATATAATTTTCGATGGCGGCAATCTTGGCGGAGTCGTCGGCGCAGGGCGTGTTGAGGAATGTAACGCCGATATCGGAGCAGTATTTCTGCATGGCTTCCACCTGCATGGCGAAGATCTCGTTGGTCAGAAGCGCGCTGACGTAGGCAATCTTGATGTCCTTGACATCTTTGCCTCCAGCATCCCCGGAGGGGCTTGCGGCACTTCCGGGAGTACCCGCATCACTTGGAGAGGCGGGCGTGTCCGATTCCATTGTGCAGCCGGCGGCAATGCCGAGCATCATTGCGACAGTAAGGGCAAGGGCGAGTATCCTGATAAACTTTTTCATTTTTTTCTTCCTCCATTCGTGATTATTTTGTTAATGCCTTCCAGATGCGGGAAATCCAACTTCTTTATTTTCGATGTCCTACCCCCTTTTTTGCAAAATATATTGGCGTTGTTATATCAAGATTTAAAAAAACCAAAGACAAATAAACGGCACCTACCGGTCGCCACGTTTCCACCGGAATCCGTCCTTGTGTCTTTGCTGCGCGGGATTTCATCCTCCCTGCGGATACGCCCCAATACGGCGTCACACGATTACAGCGTCATGATGACCTTAATGGCCTCTTTGCTTCGTACCAATTCGATGGCTTCATTTATTTTTTCAATGGGCAGTACATGCGAGTAATAATCCTTTGGGCTGATCTTTCCTTCTTTGAAGTACCGGATGTTTTCATCCAGCACCTCATATTCCCGGTAGGGAAAGTTCAGCATCTGCAGGCGCGTATTGTTCTTTAAATAACTTAGGTCGATGCTGCTGTCCCCTTTTTTCAAAACGCCGAGACTGCACAGCATGCCGAAGGGACGCAGGCGTTTTGTCCCTTCCAGCAAAACGGACGAGAGTCCCACCGCATCAATCACCCGGTCAAACAATCGTCCATCCAGTGCCGCATCAATATCTTCGGTTATAAAATTGTGTATTTCGTCCACGTTTGCAATGTCAACGGCTTTTTGCAAGCGTTCCGGCACGCTGTCTATGGCGACAACCGATTTGGCGCCGACAATGTGCATATACTGCATCAGCGCAAGGCCCATGGGCCCGGCGCCGTATATGAGCACATCGGTATTGGAATCGATATCAAAATTGCGCACGGCGGAGAGGCATTCGCACAGGGGGAGCAGTACGCCGGCATCCGTCAGGTCAAAATCGTCGGGCAGCCTCGAGGGTTTCAGCCGTGCAAAGGGGTGATCGGGCAGTTCAAGTCCGTCTTCGGCCATGGCCTGCCAGTCGGTCAACACCCCGTACTCCGCCATCTGCCCGTGCATGGAGCTGTATTTGCCGCCCTGGGAAACGCCATCCCCGTTGATCCGTATATGTTTTTCCCCTACGGCCAGATGGCGTACCTTTTCGCCGAGTGTTTCTATGATTCCGGCCGCCTCGTGCCCCAGCACAAGCGGGTAGGGCTGGGCGCCCTGGATTTCGGACATTTCTGCATCGATAATCCGCATATCCGTACCGTTGCAAAAGCCGCAGCTGACGATCTTCACCAAGGCGTCATACGGGCCGATCTGCGGCATCGGGATATCATCCCTGATAGCGACCACGCCCTTTTTCTCAACGACTGCACCGCGCATAAACATCTCTCCAATCCGCTTTTTGTATTATAGTTGAGCAATACATGGTTTGAATCTGGCGCACAGTCCTGGTAAATTTTTTGCGCGCCGCAGGGATGGCAGTTACATCTCGACGACTGCTTTCAACACTTGCATTTTTCGCTGGCTGGCATCTTCGAACCCTCTTTGCACATCCTCAAACTTATAGAGGTCCGTACAGATGCCTTTTACATCAATCGTTCCCGCGGAAATGGACTCGATCAGCATCGGGTACAGATTGCGGTAACGGAAGGTGCCGATGACATCCACCTCGTTTGAACCCACGGCCATAAAGTCGAAGGGCACATCGCCGTGGATATTGCCGACCATGGTGATTTTCCCTCCTTTTTTGACCAGTTTCAAAGTCATGGCGGCCGTTTTAACGCTGCCCGCGGCTTCAAAAACGACGTCAACGCCCCTTCCCTCGGTCAGTTCGCTGATTCTTTCAACCAAATCGATTTTTCCGGAATTGATGGCTTCTTTTGCTCCGAACGCCTTGGCCATTTCCAGGCGGTTGTCATAGAGGTCCGCGACGTAAACCGTGCTGGCGCCCCGCGCTTTGCAGGCGATCAGCGTGGTAAGGCCGATGCAGCCGCTTCCTATGATCAAAACGGATTTTCCCGGCTCTATCCCCGCTTTTGTGGCGGCATGCATGCCCACGGCAAGCGGCTCCACCAGGGCGCCCTCCAAAGTGGAAACATGATCGGGCAGTTTGAAGCACATCATGGCCGGATGCGCGATATATCTTTGCAGCGCCGCCAGTTCCCAGGGCGGACAGGCCATAAAATTCATGTGATCGCACAGGTTGTATTTCCCCTTCAGGCAGTATCCGCACTTCATACAGGGAACGCCGGGTTCAACCGCTACCCGATCGCCGATGAAGAACCCCTTTACATTTTCTCCGACGCCCATCACGGTGCCGGCGCATTCATGTCCGAGAACAACCGGATAGTTTGCCTGAAGGATTCCATCAAGTGTCACGTCTTTGAAAAACGCCAAATCCGACCCGCAAATGCCCACATGATTGATCTGGATCAACAAATCGTCTATCCCGACAGTTGGCATCGGACTATCTTTTATTTCAAATTTGCCGTCCGCAATCAGATAGGCCGTTCTGTTTTGCATAGTTTCCGCCTTCTTTCATCGACAATTTTTCTGTCAACCTTTTTTCAAGGAGATCCAGTACTGAAACCATTATGAGGATGCCACTTATTAAAGTGTTAATATAATTACTTTTTAAATCTCATTTAAATTTGTATTAAACTATAGCACTTCTTATTCATCGTGTCAAGAAATGCTATAAAAAATGAAAAACGAATTTATAACAGTTTATGCGAAGATTTGTCTGAACCTGGCCGATGCTATACCTGGTTGATAAATTTCTCCACATGCCGCATAGCCACGCCTAAAGCCGACGCCTCCACCTTATACCGGCATGATTTAATGTAACTGAAATCATCTGTGGCGCCGTCGTTTAAGTAATGGGAAACCCTGGCGCGTATCCGATCCAGATAATTTTCCAGATAACTGCCCACGTATCCGCCCAGAACGATATCCGAATCATAGCTTGTTCGAAGGTTTGCCACAAGAAACGCAAGATCGTCTACGTACTGCGAAAAGACGTCGGACAGAGGCCCGGTACCATTTTCTTCTTCCAGCGCTTCGAAGAAAGCCCCCAGATTGCCGTCCGTAAGGTTTGCCAAAAGCAGGGCGGTTCCGTAGGAATCATAGCATCCGGTTCTCCCGCAGTAACACTTTTTCCCGCCCTTATGCGTAATGATATGCCCAAACTCGGCGCTTTTCTGTCCGTCTCCCGGGATGATGGCATTGTCGATCACCACAGCTCCGCCGACGCTGTTGGACAGGGAAACATAAACCATATTTCCGCCGTTTTGCCGCCCGTACCATTCAATAAAGGCTGCCGCACTCGCTTCATTGTACATATTGGTATCATAGCTGATGTGCGTCTGAAAGGGATTGCCCATAGGTTCCCGGATCTCCAGCACGCCCGATGCCAGAATCGTCTGCTCGTCGGCGCTGATGATTCCCGGAATCGCGATTCCGGCGCCGATGACCTTATCTTTGGAAAGCGCGTTTTCTTCGATAAAGCCATTGAGGATATCGGCGACCTCAATATAATACATTTCTTCGTTGTAAAAGTCCTTGCGAATGCGCTCGCATTTTAAAATGTTGCCCACAAGGTCGACCGCTGCGATGCAGATGTGGTGCTGTGTTATATCGATTCCCAGCGCGATTTTGGCGCCCGCAACCGGCATTACGATTTTCGGGCGTCTTCCGCCGGTGGAATCGCCCTCTCCCGATTCGACGACCAACTCCATCCGAATAAGCTCATATATATTTTTCGTTATCGTCGGGATACTGATATTCAAAGCGCGCGACAGCTGCTGAATGGTCAGCCTTCCCTTTTCAAGCAGGTATTTATAGACAAGATTCCGGTTTGTTCGCTTGACATCCCGATTCGTTCTTTGTTGATACAAAGATTTACACCCCACTTTTACAAAGTCATTAACAAAGAGTATATAGGATTGTGATGAATTTGACAATCCTCTGTGTTCTCATCCGGCCAGTT
>JBMNQS010000074.1:0-9887 GCA_050944255.1 Christensenellales bacterium
GCGGTGCGAAGGCCTTTTTGCAGCGCCCGGAAAACCGCCTCCTCCAGATGATCGGCCTCCTGATGTAGCGAGAAGGCATTCCGAAGCATCATGGCGGCGCACAGCACCGTGGCGATGGGGTTGGCCTTATCCTGCCCGGCGATATCCGGCGCCGAGCCGTGGATGGGCTCATACAGGCCCCGCTTGCCCTCCCCCAGGGAAGCCGAGGGCAGAAGTCCGATGGAGCCGGTGATCTGGGACGCCTCGTCCGAGAGGATGTCCCCGAACATATTGCTGGTGACCATCACGTCAAACTGCGCCGGGTCCTTCACAAGCTGCATGGCGGCGTTGTCCACCAGCATGTCGCTGTAGGCTACGTCCGGGTATTCCGCCGCCAGGCGGTGCATCACCTCACGCCAGAGACGGGAGCTCACCAGCACGTTGGCCTTATCCACGCTGATCACCTGCTTGCGGCGCTCCCGGGCCATGTCAAATGCGATGCGGCCGATCCGCTCGATCTCCATTTCGCTGTAGCACTCGGTGTCGAAGGCCTCCTCCCCGTTTTCGCCGCTTCGCCTGCCCCGCTCCCCGAAGTAGATGCCTCCGGTCAGCTCGCGGACGATCACCATATCGAATCCCTTATCGGCGATGTCCCGCCGCAGCGGGCACGCGTCCCTCAGTTCGTCCAGCAGGCGCGCCGGGCGTATATTGGCATAGAGGCCCAGCGCCTTGCGCAACCCCAGCAGCGCCCGCTCCGGGCGCAGGTGCCCCGGCAGCGTGTCCCATTTGGGGCCGCCCACCGCGCCTAAAAGCACGCTGTCGCTCTCAAGGCAAGTTTGCACCGCCTCATCGGGCAGCGGCTCTCCGGTTTGATCGATGGCGGCGCCCCCGGCCAATACCTTTTTAAAATCGAACCTGTGGCCGAATTTTTCTCCCACGGCCTCCAGCGCCCGCATGGCGGCGGATACGATCTCTGGGCCGATGCCGTCCCCTTCAATGACTGCGACGGTGTACTTCATGCTTCACCTCCTGCGATGGACGAAAGAAGCCCGCCCGCCGCGATGATCTTCTGCAGAAAATCCGGGAAGGGCGCAAAGTCCCACGAGACGCCGCTGGTGAGGTTGTGGAGCTTGCCGTTGTCAAAGTCGATGGTGATCTCGTCCCCTTCGGCAATTTCGGCGTCGCACTCCACGATGGGCAGCCCGATGTTGATGGCGTTGCGGTAGAAAATGCGTGCAAAGCTCCCGGCCACCACCGCGCCGATACCGGCGGCCTTTATAGCGATGGGCGCGTGCTCCCGGGAGGAGCCGCAGCCGAAATTGCTGCCACCCACGATGATGTCGCCCTTTTTGACCCGCTTGATGAACGTGGGGTCCAGGTCCTCCATGCAGTGGCTGGCCAGTTCATCGTGGTCCTGGGTGTTTAAGTACCGGGCCGGGATGATCACGTCGGTATCCACATTGTCCCCGTATTTGATCGCCGTTCCTGTCAGTTTCATATTAGCCTCTCTTTCTCGTCACCGGGCCGGCGCGATTTTTCCGCTGATGGCGGAAGCGGCGGCCACGGCCGGGCTGGCCAGGTACACCTCGCTGCCGGTATGCCCCATGCGCCCCACGAAGTTGCGGTTGGTGGTGGCCACGCAGCACTCACCCTCGGCCAGTATGCCCATATGCCCTCCCAAACACGGGCCGCAGGTGGGGGTGGAGACCACGCAGCCCGCCTCGACGAAGGTGCGCAGGTAGCCTTTTTCCATGGCGTCCAGATAGATTTTCTGCGTGGCGGGTATGATGATGGCCCGCACGCCATCGGCCACCTTTTTGCCCTTGAAAATCTCGGCGGCAATGGCCAGGTCCTCCAATCGTCCGTTGGTGCACGAGCCGATCACCACCTGGTCGATTGGGATATCGGGCATATCCTCAAATGTGCGGGCGTTCTCCGGCAGGTGCGGGAAGGCCACCGTCTGCCCCACCTGGGAAAGGTCGATTTCAATGACCCGCTCATACTCGGCGTCCTCGTCGGCTTCATAAATGGCGGGCTTTTTGTCGCTATGCTCGGCAATGTAGGCCAGCGTCTGCTCATCCACCGGGAACACGCAGTTTTTGGCGCCCGCCTCGATGGCCATATTGGCGATGCACAGCCTATCGCTGACGCTGAGGCTGGCCACCCCGTCGCCGGAGAACTCCATGGACTGGTACAGCGCCCCATCCACGCCGATCATCCCTATGATATGAAGGATCAAATCCTTTCCGTAGACATGCCCAGGCAGGCTTCCCGTCAGGTGGAACCCGATGGCGGAGGGCACCTTCAGCCACACCTGGCCCGTGGCCATGACGGCGGCCATATCCGTGGAGCCCACGCCGGTGGAGAAGGCGCCCAGCGCCCCATAGGTGCAGGTATGGCTGTCCGCGCCGATGACCACGTCGCCGGGTACCACCAGCCCCTTTTCCGGCAGCAGCGCGTGCTCGATGCCCATCTCGCCCACATCAAAGAAATGGGTCACGCCCATTTCTTTTGCAAACCGGCGAATCTTTTTGCACTGCTCGGCGGCCTTGATGTCCTTATTGGGGGTGAAGTGGTCCATCACCAGCGCCACTTTGTCCCGGTCGAAGACCTCGCTGCAGCCGGCCCTGCAAAATTCATGGATGGCTACGGGCGCGGTGATATCGTTGCCCAGCACCAGGTCCACTTCGGCCATGATGATCTCCCCGGCCTTTACGCTGTCCCTGCCGCAGTGGGCGGAGAGTATTTTCTGCGTCATGGTCATTGCCATTTGCCTATTCCTCCAAACATAGTTTGTATTCCAGAGAGTCCACCAGCGCCTCGAAGCTGGCCCGTATGATGTCGGTGGACGCGCCTACGGTGGTCCACCTGCGCTGCCCGTCTGTGCTCTCTATCAGAACGCGCACCCTCGAGCCGGTGGCCATGCCCGTCTCCAGCACGCGCACCTTGTAGTCGATCAAATGGACGTCCAGCAGCGCGGGATAGAACACGCACAGCGCTTTTCTAAGCGCCTGGTCCAGCGCGTGCACCGGGCCGTTGCCCATGGCGGCGGTGACTTCCTGGTGGTCGCCCACCTGGATCTTGATCATGGCATTGGACGTCATCTCCCCGTCCGGGCGCGGGAATTCGCCGCTGGTCTTGTACATGCTGAGGCTGAAATGCGGCTTAAACCGGCCCAGCACCTTCTTCACCATCAATTCAAAGCTGGCGTCCGCCGCCTCGAATTGATACCCTTCGTACTCCAGTTGCTTCAGCCGCTCCAGTATCTGGGTAATCTCGGGGCTCTCCTTGGTCATCTCCGGGGCAATGCCCTTGATTTTCAGGAGCACGGCCTTTTTACCCGACACCTCCGAGAGCAGGAAGCGCCTCTTATTGCCCACCAATTCAGGCGAGATATGCTCAAAGGAGCGGGACAGCTTGTCGACGCCGTCGATGTGCATGCCCCCCTTATGGGCGAATGCGCTCTTGCCCACATAGGGTTTGCCGCTGGGCAGGGAGGTGTTGGCGATCTCGGCGATCTTCACCGCCGTCAGGCTGAGCTTTTCCATATCGCCGCTGATGCACCGCAGCCCGCTCTTGAGCTGGAGGGTGGGCATGATGGCGGAAAGATCCGCATTGCCGCAGCGCTCGCCGATGCCGTTCATGGTCCCCTGAATGTGTACCGCCCCCGCGTCCACCGCAAGCAGCGAATTGGCCACGGCGCAGCCGATGTCGTTGTGGCAGTGGATGCCGATGCGCTGCTTGGGGAACCGCCGGCAGACTTCCTTGGTCATCTCCCATATCTGGATGGGCCCCACGCCGCCGTTGGTATCGCACAGGCACAGCACATCCGCCCCGCCCCGGCACGCCGCCTCCAGCACCGCCATGGCGTACGCCTCATTGGCCAGGCAGCCGTCGAAGAAATGTTCCGCGTCGAAGATGACTTCCTTGCCCTCGTCTTTAAAGAACCGGACGGTATCCTGGACGCACTGGAGGTTTTCCTCCGGCGCGGCCTTGAGTATCTCCGTCACATGCAGGTCCCAGGACTTGCCGAACAGCGAGATCACCGGCGTATCCGCCGCAAGCAGCGAGACCACGTTTTGATCCTCCCGCACGGTCTTATCCACGCGCCGGGTGCTGCCAAAGGCCACCAGGCGGGCGTTTTTCAGCTGCAGCTTCGACGCCTGTTCAAAAAACTCCATATCCTTGGGGTTGGAGCCGGGGTTGCCCGCCTCGATGTATTGTATGCCGAACTCATCGAGCGTCTTGACAATCTCCAGCTTATCCGGGACAGAAAAGGATACGTTTTCCGCCTGGGCGCCGTCGCGCAGCGTGGTATCAAGTATTTCCAGTTGCCTCATGTGTGTCCCCCATTTCCAGCATCTTGTTCAGGCCGTTGAGATACGCCAGTATACTGGCCTGCATCACGTCGGTGGAAAGCCCCCTGCCCGTGACGCTTCTTTTTCCCGCCTTGATCTTGACGGTGACTTCGCCCAGGGCGTCCTTGCCCTCGGAGATGGAGCGGATAACGTAGTCGTCCAATTGATGGGGCGGCGCCTCCACCAGCTTGTCGATGGCGTTATAGGCGGCGTCCACGGGGCCGTCCCCCAGCGCCACTTCCTCCAGTATATTTTCGCCGTGCTCCAACTGGATGGTGCAGTTGGCCTTGGAGGCGTTGCTGGAGAACAGGTCGAACCGTACCAGCTTATAGATGCCTCCGTTTTGCACCATCTTGTTGGTGATGATGGCCTCTATGTCGTTGTCGTTCACTTCTTTTTTCCTGTCACAAAGGGCGATGAACTCCTCAAAGAACCGGTCCAGCTCCTCTTCGCTCAGGCGGTATCCCAGTTCGCTGACCCGCTCGTCGAAGGCGTGGCGGCCGCTGTGTTTGCCCAGCACCAGCTTGCTTTTCTTCAGCCCGATGGATTCGGGGTTCATGATCTCGTAGGTGCTGCGGTCCGCCAGAAGGCCGTGCTGGTGGATGCCTGCTTCATGGGCGAAGGCGTTCCCGCCCACGATGGCCTTGTTCATGGGGGCGGCCATGCCCACGATGGAGTATACCAAGCGGCTGGATCGGTAAATCTGCGTGGTGTCCACCCGGCAGCCCACATCAAAGAAGTCTTTGCGGGTGTTCATGGCCATGACCACTTCTTCCAGCGCCGCGTTTCCGGCCCGCTCGCCCAGCCCGTTGACGGTGCATTCAATCTGCGCGGCACCGGCCTTCACCGCCGCCAGGGAGTTGGCCACCGCCATCCCCAGGTCGTTGTGGCAGTGCACCGAGAGAATCACTTTATCCATGTCCGGCACGTTCTCCTTCAGGTAGCCGATGAGCGCCGTCATTTCCTCCGGGGTGGCGTAGCCCACCGTATCGGGCACATTGATCACCGTGGCGCCCGCCTCGATGGCCGCCTGGAAAATCCGGGCCAGAAAGGCCGGGTCGCTCCTGGTGGCGTCCTCGGCGGAAAATTCCACTTCCGGGCATTTCCCCTTGGCGTAGGCCACTATGGCCGCCGCCTGCTCCAATACCTTCTCCGGCGCCATTTTCAGCTTATGGTGCATGTGAATGGGGGATGTGGAGATAAACGTGTGGATCAGCGGCGAGGCGGCGTGTTTCACCGCGTCGTAGGCCACGTCGATGTCCTTTGGGAGCGCCCGGGCCAAAGAGGCCACCTGGCAGTCCTTCACGGTCTGGGCCACCATGCTCACCGACTGGAAATCCCCCGGCGAGGAGATGGCAAAGCCCGCCTCGATGACGTCCACCTTCAGCCTTTCGAGCTGTTTGGCCACCTCAACTTTTTCCCGCAGGTCCATGCTGCATCCGGGGGCCTGCTCGCCGTCCCGCAGCGTCGTATCCAATATTTTTACTGTCTGGCTCATCTTTCGCATCCTCCTTTCACTCAATGATCGCGCCCTTTTCCGCCGAAGAGACATGCTTTGCATACCTCTGGAGATAGCCGCGTCTTTTTGTCGTTTCCTTGATGGTCATGGTCTGTCTGCGTCTTTCAAGTTCTTCCTGGGAAATCATGACATCCAGCCTATAGCCGGGAATGTCGATGCGGATCTTATCCCCCTCTTTCAGGTAGGCGATGGGGCCGCCGCCTGCCGCCTCGGGGGATATGTGCCCAATGGCCGCGCCGCGGGTGGCGCCGGAGAAGCGTCCGTCGGTAACCAGAGCCACCTGTTCGTCCAGTCCCATGCCCGCGATCACCGAGGTGGGCATCAGCATCTCCCGCATCCCCGGTCCTCCGGCGGGACCCTCGTAGCGGATCACCACCACGTCGCCGGGCACGATCTTGCCATCGAAGATGGCCTGTGTGGCCTCCTGCTCGCTGTCAAACACCCGGGCGGGACCCTCATGCACCAGCATCTCCTTGGCCACGGCGCTGCGCTTGACCACTGCGCCGCCGGGGGCCAGGGAGCCGAACAGGATGGCAAGCCCGCCGGTGGGCGAGTAGGGATTGTCAATGCTGCGTATGACGCTGTAATCCGTCACCTTCACCCCGGAGAGATTTTCCGCTACGGTTTTTCCGGCAACGGTGAGAGCCGAAGTGTCCAGATAGTCCTTTTTGGCAAGCTCGCTCATCACCGCCTGCACGCCGCCGGCCAATTGCAGGTCCTGCATATGGTGGCTGCCCGCCGGGGCCAGCTTGCACAGATTGGGCGTTTTCTGGCTCAATGCATTGATCATCGTCAGATCAAATTCGATCCCCGCCTCATGGGCGATGGCCGCAAGGTGCAGCACCGTATTGGAGGAGCAGCCCAGCGCCATATCCACCGTCAGCGCGTTTTGCATGGATGTTTCGGTGATGATATCCAGTACCCGGACATTGTCCTTGTAGAGCTTAAGGATTCTCTCCCCCGCCGCCTTTGCAAGGCGCGTGCGGGCGGCGTATACCGCCGGGATGGTGCCGTTTCCCGGCAGCGCGATGCCGATGGCCTCGCACAGGCAGTTCATGGAATTGGCCGTGAACATGCCCGAGCAGGAGCCGCATCCGGGGCAGGCGTTATCCTCACGGCGGGCAAGCTCTTCATCGCTCATCTGGCCCGCTTGGTGGGCGCCTACCGCCTCAAAGACGCTGTTTAAATCCAGCGATTCGCCCCGTGCGTCCTGGACGGAAAGCATGGGGCCGCCGGAGACGAATATCGAGGGCAGGTTCAGCCGGGCCGCCGCCATGAGCATGCCGGGCACCACCTTGTCGCAGTTGGGGATGAACACCAGCGCGTCAAAGCAGTGGGCGCGGGCCATGCACTCCACCGTATCGGCGATCAGCTCCCGGGAGGCCAGCGAATACTTCATCCCTTCGTGGCCCATGGCAATGCCGTCGCACACGGCGATGGTGTTGAACTCCACCGGCGTTCCCCCGGCGCTGAGCACCCCGTCCTTGACGGCGCGGGCGATCTGCCCGAGGTGTATGTGGCCGGGTACGATCTCATTAAAGGAATTGACGATGCCGATCAGCGGCTTCTTGATCTGGTTATCCGTCAGGCCCAGCGCCTTTAAAAGGGACCTGTGCGGCGCCCGGTCGGCGCCGCTTTTGATCTGGTCACTGTTCATCCGCTTCCTCTTTCTGCCAGCTCATTTTTTTACGCAGCTCCGCGCCGGTGCGCTCGATCAGGTGCTCCTGTTCCTGACGGCGAAGGGCGTTGAACATGGGTCGGTTGGCCTGGTTTTCAAGGATCCACCGGCGGGCAAATTCACCCTGCTGGATTTCCTGGAGCACTTTGGCCATCTCTTTTCTGGTTTCCTCGGTGATGATGCGCTTGCCCACGGTATAGTCGCCGTACTCCGCCGTGTCGCTGATGGAGTAGCGCATGAAGGAAAGTCCGCCCTGCACCACCAGGTCGATGATCAGCTTCATCTCGTGCAGGCACTCGAAGTAGGCGCTCTCGGGCTGATAGCCGGCAGCCACAAGGGTATCGAACCCGGCCTTCATCAGCTCGCAGACGCCGCCGCAGAGCACCGCCTGTTCGCCAAAGAGGTCCGTCTCGGTCTCTTCTTTAAACGTGGTTTCCAAAACGCCCGCGCGGGCGCCGCCGATGCCCAGCGCGTAGGCCAGCGCCGTATCTCGGGCATTGCCGCTGAAATCCTGATAGACCGCCACCAGACAGGGCACGCCCCGGCCTTCCTCAAACTGGCTGCGGACCGTATGCCCGGGGCCCTTGGGCGCGACCATAATAATATCCACATCTTCGGGAGGAACGATCTGGCCGTAGTGGATGTTGAAGCCGTGGGCAAACGCCAGCGTCATGCCGCCGGAGAGGAAGGGCTCCACATCCTTTTTGTACAGCGCCGCCTGCTTCTCGTCGTTGACCAGTATCATGACGATATCCGACGCCTTCACCGCGTCGGCCGTCGTCATGACGGCAAGGCCCGCTTTTTGGGCCTTTTCCGCGGAGCGGGAGCCCTCATACAGGCCCACCACGACGTCCACGCCGCTGTCCCTCAGGTTCAGGGCGTGGGCATGCCCCTGACTGCCGTAGCCGATCACCGCCACTTTTTTACCACTTAAAAGGTTTAAATCGCAGTCCTTCTCATAGTACATTTTGGCCATTTTCTTCTTCCTCCTCAAAATAATTTTCATTCGCCAGAGCGTAGCCGTTCATGCCGATAGCCGTGGGGCCCGTGCGGCAGATTTCAATGATGCCGTAGGACTGGATATACTGCATAAAGGCGTTCAGTTTGGCGGGTTCACCGGTAATGGAGATGATCATGGACTCCGGGGACAGGTTCACCACATTGGCCCGGTAGGTAGCCACCGCTTCGGTGATCTCCGAAAGCTGGTTTTTCTGGATTTTGATCTTGATCAAAAGAAGCTCCCGTACCACGATACGATCGGGGTCCATCAGCTGCACCTTTTTCACGTCCACCAGCTTTTGAAGCTGTTTGACGATCTGGTTTTTCACGTAAGCGTCCCCGTGGGATACGATGGTGATCCGAGAAAGCGCCTCATCCTCGGTAACGCCCACGGTGAGGCTGTCGATATTGAAGGCGCGCCGGGAAAACAGCGACGTCACCCGCATCAGCACGCCGGAATGATTGGAAACCAAAAGCGATACGATAAATTGCCCTTTTTCCATCTTCCTTTCCCTCCTTAGCGCAGAATAATTTCGCCGATGCTCCCGCCCGGCGGGATCATGGGCAGCACTTTTTCATCCGGATCCACGGCGCACTCGATGAGTACCGGCCCCCGGCAGTCAAAGGCCTTCTCAAGGCAGGCATCGTACTCTTGCCGGGTCGCTGCCCGAAGGCCCGTGGCGCCGAAGCTCTCGGCCAGCTTCACATAATCGGTGCGCCGGCCAAGGGTGGTACAGGCGTACCTGCCCTCAAAAAAGATCGTCTGCCACTGGCGCACCATGCCCAGCACGCAGTTATTCAAAAGCACGATCACCAGGGGCAGCTCCCCCGAAACGGCGGTGGCCAGCTCGTTCAGGTTCATGTGGAAACTACCGTCGCCGGTAAACAGCAGCGTACGCTTCTTGCCCGAGGCCACGCAGGCGCCGATGGCCGATCCCATGCCGAAGCCCATGGCCCCCAGCCCGCCGCTGGTAACAAACGTACGGGGCCTGGAAAAGCGGTAATACTGGGTGGTCCACATCTGGTGCTGTCCCACGTCGGTAGCCACCACCTCATCCTCCGCCATCTGCCCGCAGGCGTTTTCGATGATATACTGCGGCGTCAGGCGGTCCGGCCCCATGTCCATATGGTTGGAGGGGTCCTGCTTCATCACGCGCACGCTTTCGTTCCACGCTTCATGCCCCATGGCGGGCAGTTTTTCACACAGCTTTTGCAAAATGGCTTTCACATCGCCTATGATGCAGTTGTTCGACGGGATGTTTTTGCTGATCTCCGCCGGATCGATGTCGATCTGCAGCACCTGCCGTCCACTGGAAAACTCGGATTTCTTGCCGGTGGCCCTGTCGGAAAACCG
>JBMNQS010000075.1:0-9585 GCA_050944255.1 Christensenellales bacterium
TTCCCGGATATGTTAAGATGGATATCCTAAAAGATCTCGGATTAGGAATTGTAGAAGTTAGAATGCTTGATCCTGAATTTTTATTTGAAAACTATTTAAACAATAAGCAACTTAACTTGTCAGACTTACATTAGAACTACGATTATGGAGATATGTTAATTTCTGTTTATGAAATATAAACCAAAGCCCACACTAAAGGTTTTATTCTTCGGTGTGGGCTTTAGTTTGTGTCTCCGCTTGAAGGGTGTCGGTTAAAAATTCTCTTGTTTCGAAGTATCCCTAATCGGCCTTACCTTTGGGGCGGGCCTTCAGATCATCGATACATCTTCACTGCTTTTCCGGGGATGTATGAAGGGGCGTGGCCCCTTCATATGTAATCGGAAACCAGCGACATGTGCGGTGGTTTCGGAAGGATTTTGCTAGCAAAATCCATTCCTTACGCGTTTTTCCGGCCGCATTTCGGAGAAATGTAGGAAAAACGTGCAAATCGAAAAAATGATCAATCATTTTTTCGAAGGCTGTCGACCTTGTCGACAGTCAAAAGGCCCCGCCTGTGACGGGGCCTCGGCTGTGCGTGCCGGCCTTATTGACAATACGTTTAAGCACAAGAGGCTATTATCAGCATTCACAGCCTTCCGAAGGCGGGAAGATGGGCAGGCTGAAGAAGTCGTCGCATACGCCGGCGGCGAATTCTTCGCAGGGAGGAATCGAGCAGTAACCGTAGGAGGGGATCAGCAGTTCCACGGGAGCCACGATCTTGAGGATGACGGTTACGCATATGGTGACGCAGAATTTGAAGTCACCGTGGTAGCTGCCCTGTACGCATATGGCGCTTGCCACCGCCTCGGCCTCAAAGGGGATGATGGAGTCGTCGGGCACGTAGAGGATCACGTCCCTGGGTACCTGGATAATGGCGACGCCGATGCCCTCGCAGCCATTGCAGTCCTCGAACACGACGCGGATGGGGATATGCACCACGCCCCTGACGCGGGCAAAGTTGGGGCGATCGGCAAAGCGGGTGATGCACAGATCCTCAATCCAGGACTTGCCCGGGATACTGCAGCAGGAGATGAACGTCAGGGGAGAGACGAACGTCTGGTCGCGGGGCTCGATGTCCTTCAGGCTCAGATGCACATTATCCAGCTGTTTTTGGAACATGCAGGAGTCGAATACCTTCTTGACCTGCACGCAGGTGCGTTCGCACAGTCCTTTGGTGGGGTCTCCGGTGATCGGGCCGGGGGAGGGACAAGGACGCCCTTCGGCCTCATAGGCATAAAATGACATGGGAAATCCTCCTTCTTAATGGGTGGGTAGGCTTTGACAATATCAATGTATGCGCCGGAACAAAAGGTGGTGCGAAGTTGAAAGCCGCCGAAGGCCATGATATAATTTATGGATATAAAAAGTCATGAAAGCGCTGCCGGCGGGGGCCGGGGGAAAGGACGAGTACGGGGAAGATGAATGAGAAGCTGATGAAATACGGGGTGTCCGCCTGCCGGATGCTGCTGCCCAAGGAGCGCTATCTGCCGCGCTTTGCCGTGGTGGCCTGCGACCAGTATACGTCCGAGCCGGACTATTGGCGCCAGGTGGAGGCGTTGGTGGGGGACGCGCCGTCGGCGCTTCACATGGTCGTGCCGGAGATCTACCTGGGCCAAGGCGACGAGAAGCGCATCGCCGCCACCGGCGCGCACATGCGCCGATATATGGAAGAAGGCGTTTTCAGATACCTTGACGAGGGCGTCATGCTGGTGGAGCGCACGCTGGGGGATACGGGCATGATCCGAAGGTCGGTGGTGCTGGCGGTGGATCTGGAGGCCTATGATTTCCATCCGGAAAAAAAGAGCCCGATACGGGCCACGGAGGGCACCATCGAAGAGCGGATACCGCCCAGGCTCAGGGTACGGGAGCACGCGCTGCTGGAGCTGTCGCACATACAGGTGCTTATCGACGACCCGCAGCGCCGCGTGGTGGAGGGCCTGTTTGCGCATACGCCCCAACTGGCGCTCCAGTATGACTTTGAACTGATGCAGGGCGGCGGGCGCCTGCGCGGCTGGCACGTGCCCGAGGGCGAAATGCTGGGCGAACTGGCCGGCGCGCTGGAGGGCGTATTTGCGCCCGGGGCGTACAGGGCGCGGATGGGCGTGGATATAGAGACGGGCGCCATACTCTTTGCCGTGGGCGACGGCAACCACTCGCTGGCCACGGCAAAGGCCCACTGGGAAAAATTGAAGGCAACGCTCCCGGAAACGGAACTGGAAGGCCACCCGGCCCGGCTGGCCATGGTGGAGCTTTTAAACCTGCACGATGATTCGCTGGTGTTTGAGCCCATACACAGGGTGGTGTTCGGCATAGCGCCGCAGGCGCTTTTAAAGGCCATGCGGGAGGCGGCCGAAAGGCGGGGGCTTGCCATGAAACCGGACGCTCCGGCAGGTGAGGGGAGCCACGTCATCGAGGCTTACTTCGAGGGAGATGAAAGGATGCTGGTGTTTGAAAACCCCGTGGACAGACTGCCGGTGGGGACGCTGCAGGGGATACTCGACGAGGTGCTCGAAGCCTTTCCTCAGGCCGCCATCGACTACATACACGGTGGGGACGTGGCTAAAAAGCTGGGCCAGGGCAGTGGCGCGGCGGCGTTTCTCCTTCCGGCCATGGATAAAAGCGCGCTGTTCCCGGCGGTTCTGCATGAGGGGGTGCTGCCCAGAAAGACCTTTTCCATGGGGCACGCCCACGAAAAGCGGTATTATCTGGAAGCCCGGCTGATCGTTCGCTGACGCCCCGCGCATTTCTTGACAAGGAATGCGCGGATTATTATAATTTATCTATTGTCTTTACCAACAAATAATATATGAAGCGGGAGAGTGCGGTTTTGGTTAAAGTTGCGAAGTTTGGCGGAAGTTCACTGGCGGATGCACAGCAGTTCAGGAAGGTGGGGGCCATCGTTTCGGCAGACGACGCGCGGCGTTATATCGTGCCTTCCGCGCCGGGCAAACGGTTCTGCGATGATGAAAAGATTACGGACATGCTCTACCGGTGCCACGAGGCGCGGGACGACCAGGATGTCTTTGACAAGCTGTTCGACGCCATATGCGACCGCTACCGGGAGATTATCGCGGATTTGGGACTGGATTTTTCGCTGGAGGACCAGTTTGAGACCATCAGGACCGCCATGAAAGCGCAGCAGACGCCCGACTACGCCGCCAGCCGCGGCGAGTTTTTGAGCGGTCAGGTAATGGCGAGTTACCTGGGCTTCCCCTTTGTGGACGCGGCGCAGGTCATCCGCTTCAAGGAAAACGGGAAGCTGGACGAGGCGGCCACGGACGACGCCATGGCCCAGGTGCTCTCGGGCCTGGCGCGCGCGGTGGTGCCCGGCTTTTACGGCGCCAAGGCCTCCGGCGAGATCGTCACCTTCTCCAGGGGCGGTTCGGATATCAGCGGCGCGCTGGTGGCCCGCGGCGTGCACGCGGACGTCTACGAGAACTGGACGGATGTGTGCGGCTTCATGATGGCCGATCCCAGGGTGGTGCCGGAGGCCAAGACCATCGACGTGGTCACGTATAACGAACTGCGCGAGCTGGCCTATATGGGCGCCACGGTGCTGCATGACCAGAGCATTTATCCGGTGCGCCAGGCGGGCATTCCGATTCACATTCTCAATACCAACGAGCCGGAGCATGCCGGCACGCGCATCGTGTCGCGCCTGACGGAGGAAGAGCTCTCCTCCGACGTGCGCCAGGGCGTGGTGACGGGTATCGCCGGGCGCAAGGGATTTACCATCATCACCCTGGAAAAGACGATGATGCACGACGAGCTGGGGTTTGGCCGCAAGGTGCTCGAAGTGCTTGAAGCCCACGGGGTGTCCTTCGAGCACATCCCCTCGGGGATCGACACGCTTTCGGTGGTGGTGGACGACAAGTACCTGGCGAACCTGGGCCAGATCGTGCTGGACCTGACCAGCACCTGCGCGCCGGATTCCATTGAGGTCAACAGCGATATGGCCATGATCGCCACCGTGGGTCAGGGGATGATCAAGACAAAGGGCGTGGCGGCGCGATTGTTTACGGCGCTGACCAAGGCGGACGTGAATATACGCATGATCGACCAGGGCTCCAGCGAGATGAACATCATCATCGGCGTGGAGGGCAAGGATTTCGAGACGGCCCTTCGGGCCATATATGCCGAATTCGGCCAATAAATGCTTCGGGGAAGATCTTTAAAGGTTTTCTCCGAATTCTTTTGGCGTGCGCCGGCCTCCCCGTGCGGTGGCGCGCACTTTGTTGAACTTTCGCGCACACATTTCGCGCACAGGTTTTAGCCGGGAAGGAGCATCATGCAAAACGTTATAGAGGTTGTCATCACCTTCCTGGCGCTGATGATCACCGGATTTTTATTGGCCAAATTTGATATCCTGGATGAAAAGACCAGCCGCAAGCTGACGATGATCGTGCTGCGCGTCATCGTGCCCAGCGCCATGCTTAACAATATTTTCTCGCACTTCACGGTGGAGAGCCTCGCAGAAGCCGGCTGGTCGCTTCTGGCGCCCATCCTGATCGTTGTGGCCAGCAACGTGGCGGCGCAGCTTTGCGCCATGCTCTTTAAAGTGCCCAAAGACAAGCGCGGCGTCTTTTGCGCCGTGTTTGCCATGTGCAATACCATCTTTGTGGGCCTGCCGGTGAATCAGGCGCTCTTCGGGGAGGCGTCCAGCATGCCGGCGCTGTTCTTCTTTATGGGCAACACCATTGTCTTTTGGACCTACAGCGTCTGGCGCATCCGCCGCGACGGGGGCAGCCGGGGCAGGCTCTTTTCCATGGAGTCGCTGAAAAACCTGCTGTCGCCGTCGCTGGTTATGCTGGTAGCCTGCCTGGCGCTTCTCTTCCTGCGGGTGAAACCGCCTCACGTACTGATCTCCACCGCCAGGACCCTGGGCAGCCCCGGTACGCCCCTTGCCATGATCATCACCGGAGGCACCATATACCGGGGCATCGCCCACGGCGCGTGGAAGAACAAACAGGCCATACCGGCGATGCTGGGACGGCTGATCATCTCCCCGCTGGCGGCGCTTCTGGTGACGGGCGCCATGGGGGTGGGCTTTGAAATGCAGCGCGCCTACGTTACGCAGGCGGCCATGCCGGTGATGAGCCAGGTGACCATCGTGGCACAGGCCTACGGCGCCGACGACGAGCTGGCCAGCTCCTGCACGCTGCTGTCGATGATCGCCCTTTTAGGGGTGGTGCCGCTGTTGGCGCTGATCTTCACATAATCTTTTTGCCGGCCCCTCGGCGCGGAGATATCCGCGCCCCTTTTGCATGCCCGGGAATCTGTGAACAATTTGCATAAAAAGACAAATATCCGGTCATTTCGCAACGGAATATGATACAATATTTTTTACCATCCGGATGCTATTTCCCCGCTTTCAGGAGTTTGAAGATATATGAGCCAGATTTACCAAAGAAAGAAAAGAAACGGCGTTTTGAGTAATCCCTTCATCGTCATCTGCATGCTGATTTTGATCGGGGTTGTTTTCAATCTGTTTGTAAGCGGCGATTTGCAGCCGCCGCAGGAGTCGTCCGTGCAGGCGGCCGAAAAACCTTCGGTCTCGGCGGCGCCCCAACAGGACCCGGGCGATACGCCGCAGGATGATACGATGCCGCAGGATGATACGGTATCGCAGGACGATATGGCGCCGCAGGGCGATACCATGCCGGAGGCCGCGGCGGTTGCAGGCGCGGTGACGGACTTGAGTCGGATGGAGAACCAGGTAACGCATCAGCTGGCGGAATCAGATTCCAAGGAGCCCTACAGGATTCTGGTGAATAAAGAGACGCAGGTGGTCACCGTGTATGAAAAGGACGCCTCGGGCAATTACACGGTACCGGTGCGCAATATGATCTGCTCCACGGGCAAAAGCGGCAACACGCCTGAGGGCGTCCATAAGATCACCGACAAATACCGCTGGAGATGGCTGCAGGGCAATGTCTACGGGCAGTATGCCTGCCGGTTCCAGGGCAGCTTCCTGTTCCATTCGGTGCCCTATGAGCAGCAGGCCGTGGAAACGCTGAAATGGGAGGAGTTCAATAAGCTGGGTACGCCCGCCTCCGAAGGCTGTGTGCGGCTGCGGGCGGTGGACGCCAAGTGGATTTACGACAACTGCAATATCGGCACGGAGGTGGAGGTCGTAGACGGCGGCGTCTACGCCGGCGCCGCCACGCAGCTGCAGGTGGAGCCCCTAGACGAGGGCACCCGCTGGGACCCCACGGACCCCAACGAAGGCAAGACGGGCCCGGCCTCCAGGATGAGCGAGACGGAGCAGAGCGGCTCGGACAACTGGGAGGAAAACTAGCCCAGGCCGCCGGCGGAGCCAGCCTCGCCGCCTGAGCTTAGCGGCGGCGCCGGGATAACGGCAGTAAATATAGAAGAATGAAGCGCACAGATGACAAACATTTGTGCGCTTTTTATTGGTTTTATAGCAAGGATTTGGTATAATATAAAAACAAACAGAAGCGGTGGAACCGGGAAAAGAAGGGTTTTGCGATGGATTTATTTGAACAGGCGACGCGCGCCATGGCGCCGCTTCCCGAGAGGATGCGGCCCGAGAGCCTGGATGAATTTGTGGGGCAGGAACATATCGTGGGGCAGGGGCGGCTGCTTCGCCGCGCCATCGAGGCGGACCGGCTGGGCAGCTGCATCTTCTTTGGGCCGCCGGGCAGCGGGAAGACGACGCTGGCGTCCATCGTGGCGGCTACCACGAAGTCGGCTTTTGAAAAGCTCAATGCGGTGACAAGCGGTGTGGCCGATGTCAGAAAGGTGGTGGAGGAGGCCCGGAGCCGGCAAAAACTCTACGGGCAGAGCACGTATCTGCTGCTGGACGAGTGCCACCGCTGGAGCAAGGCGCAGAGCGACGCGCTGCTGCCGGCCATCGAGCAGGGGACGATCCTCTTTATCGGCTCCACCACGGAAAATCCGGTGATCGCCATGACGCCGGCCATCGTCAGCCGCTGCAGGATATTTGAGTTTACGGCGCTCTTGCCCGGGCACGTCAAAACCGTGGTGAAGCGCGCCCTGACGGATCGGAAGAAGGGCCTTGGCGAACTGAATATACAAATGGACGAGCAGGTCATCGACGCGCTGTGCCACCGCTCCAACGGGGACGTGCGCCAGGCGCTGACGGCGCTTGAACTGGCGGCTCTGTCCACGCCGATGAATGAGCAGGGAGAGATCGTGCTGGACCTGGAGGCGGTGGAGCAGTCCATGCAGCAGCGGATACTGCCCATGGACGAGTCGCTGCGCTACGATATGCTCAGCGCGTTTTGCAAGAGCCTTCGGGGCAGCGACCCCACGGCGGCGCTGGCCTGGGCGGCGCGGCTTCTGGAGGCGGGACTTGACCCGAGGATCATCGCCCGGCGCGTCATTGCCCACGCCAGCGAGGACGTGGGTCTGGCCGAGCCCATGGCCATGGTGCAGGCGGTGGCGGCGGCGCAGGCGCTGCAATTGGTGGGGATGCCCGAGGCCAGGCTTTCGCTGGCCCAGGCGATTATTTATGTCTGCCAGGCGCCCAAGAGCAACGCCGTGGTGACGGCCATCGACCGGGCCCAGAAGGACGCGAAGGAGACCTGGCACGAGAAGGTGCCCGATCACCTGCGCGATGCCAATTACCCGGTGCCCGACGGGGAGGGCGGGCTGCGGCGCCCGGGGGAGGGGTACGTTTATCCCCACGAGTACCCGGGCCACCATTACGATCAGCCCTACCGGCCTGTGGGCCTTGAGGAAAGCGAATATTACCACCCGTCCGATCAGGGGTTCGAAGTGGAAGTGGGCAAGCGGATGGCGGGGCGCAAGTGGAGCCGCCACGATAAGAAGGGATAGGGCCGCCTCGGGGCAGAGCCTGTCCCTGGCCTTATTTTTTTGTCCACAAACTTCAGAAATGTTGCAATTTTCGTTGCGGAATCCCCAGATGCTGTTATAATGAAAGTTGCATAAATACTGGCGAGCCCGCTTCATTCTCAAGTTCGCAGTCAAGGAGGAAAACATGCGCGTTTATAACTTTTCGCCCGGCCCGTCCATGCTTCCCGAAGAGGTACTGAAAAAAGCCGCCGCCCAAATGCTGGACTGTAACGGCACGGGAACGTCCGCGATGGAAATGAGCCACCGCTCCAAGGCGTTTATCGATATTTTCGACAGGGCCAAGGCGTCGCTGAAAGAATTGATGCATATCCCCGATGATTACGAGATTCTCTTCGTGCAGGGCGGCGCCACGATGCAGTTTTCCATGGTGCCGATGAACCTGATGACCACCGGCCGCGCGGCCTATGTGGATTCGGGCAATTTTGCGCACAATGCCGCCATCGAGGCCGGAAGGTTCGGCCAGGTGGATATCGTCGCCTCCTCCAGGGCGGATCAATATACGTACGTGCCCGATGTGGACGCCTCCAAGCTGGCGCCGGATACGTCGTATCTTCATATCACCACCAACAACACCATTTTCGGCACGCGCTTTACCCGGCTTCCCAAGGTAGCGGTGCCGCTGGTGGCCGACATGTCCTCCAACATCCTGTCCCAGGTATACGATGTGAATGACTTCGACCTGATCTACGCCGGCGCCCAGAAGAATATGGGGCCCGCCGGTGTGGCGGTGGTCATTATCAAAAAAGAGCTGATCGGCAAGGCGGCGGAGAGCGTGCCGGTCCTGATGAACTACAAGACTTACCAGGACACCGACTCCATGTACAATACGCCGCCGTGCTACAGCGTTTACGTCTGCGGCCTGGTATTCGACTGGCTGCTTGAGATGGGCGGCGTCCCGGCCATCTATGAGATCAACGTCAAAAAGGCGCAGCTCCTCTACGATTTTCTGGATCAGTCCGGCAAGTTCACGCCCACGGCGCAGAAGCAGTTCCGCTCATTGATGAACGTGACGTTCGTGCTGCCCAATAAGGAGCTGGACGACCGCTTCGTAAAGGAAGCGGAAGCCGAAGGCTTCGTGAACCTGAAGGGCCACCGGGTGGTGGGCGGCATGCGCGCCAGCATCTATAACGCCATGCCCGTGGAGGGTGTGGAAAAGCTGGTGGACTTCATGGCCAAGTTTGAAAAGACCGTCTAAGCTGAAGGAGAGAAAGCGAAGATGTATGAAATTTTAAGGTTTAACAATATTTCCGGCGTAGTGGAGAAATACCTCCCCGAGGGATCGTTTGTATTCAATGACGAGGCCAAGGACCCCCACGGCATTCTGGTGCGAAGCGGGAACATGCATGGTTACGAGCATGGTGAAAATCTTCTGGCCGTGGCCCGCGCCGGCGCCGGCGTGAACAATATTCCTACCGAGCGCTATGCCAAAGAGGGGATCGTAGTGTTCAATACCCCCGGCGCCAACGCCAATGCGGTCAAGGAGCTGGTGATCGCGTCCATGCTTTTGGCTTCCCGCCGCATTATAGAGGGCATCGAGTGGGCCAAGACCCTCAAGGGCAAGGGAGACGCGGTTGCCAAACTGGTGGAGGGGGGCAAGGCCAGCTTTGCCGGACCGGAGATCAAGGGCAAGCGCCTGGGCGTAGTGGGGCTGGGCGCCGTGGGCGTCATGGTGGCCAACGACGCCAG
>JBMNQS010000076.1:0-9331 GCA_050944255.1 Christensenellales bacterium
GCGCCCGACGGCGTCTATTTAAACAGCCGTCAGTATATCGGCGATACGATAAAGCTCTTCGACGACATCCGGTCAAAAATCGGCTTTGGCGTTTCGCTCTGCCATGACGTGCATGAACGGCTGCAGCTTTGTGAATCCATCCGTCTGGCCCAGGCGCTGGAGCCGTATGAGCTGGCGTTTCTGGAGGACGCCGTCGTGCTGGAACAGGGTGCATGGTACAGGCAACTGAGGGCTAAAACATCGATTCCGCTGGCCCATGGCGAACTGTTCAACAACCCCCAGGAGTGGCGCTTTTTAATCGCCGAACAGTTGATCGATTATATCCGGGCCCATATCACGCAGATCGGCGGCATCACGCCGGCAAGAAAATTGCAGCTTTTCGCCGAACAGTTCGGCGTCAAAACCGCGTGGCACGGGCCCGGGGACCTCTCCCCCGTGGGACACGCCGCAAATATCCATCTGGATTTGGCCGCGCATAACTTCGGCGTCCAGGAGTGGTCCGGCACGCAATCGCCCAATGCCATCCTGCAGGAGCTGAGCGGCCACCAGGGCGCCTTGCTGGAGGTCTTCGAAGGCCTGCCCGAACTGCATCAGGGCTACGTGTACGCCAATGAAAAACCCGGGCTGGGCATCGACATCAATGAGAAGGCGGCAAAGAAATACCCGTGCGAAAGCAATGTGACCCTCTGGACGCAGACCCGCTCGACAGACGGCACGCTGCAGGTGCCGTAAAGGGCTGCAATTCATATACATCGAGGTGCAAAATGAAAAACCTATTTGATGTCTCGGGCAAAAAAGCCATTGTGACGGGCGGAAGCAGAGGCCTTGGAAAGGGCATGGCCGAAGGGCTGATGGAACACGGCTGCGAAGTGGCGCTGATTGCCTCCACGCCCCAGGTGCGGCGCGTGACACAGGATTATGCGGCCATGGGCTACAAATGCCACGGCGTTCAGGCGGACCTTGGCAAGCGCCGCCAGGTGTACGGCTCCTTCGACCAGGCGCTCTCGCATCTGGGCGGCGATTTGGATATACTCGTCACCGCCGCGGGCATACAGCGCCGCTATCCGGCGGAGGACTTCCCCATTGAGCAGTGGGACGAGGTACTGTCCGTCAATCTGGACGCGGTGTTTATACAGTGCCAACTGGCCGGGAAAATCATGCTGAAGAAAGGCTATGGCAAAATCATCAACATCGCCTCCATGGTCAGTTTCTTCGGCGGACAGACCGTGGCGGCTTACTCCGCCGCCAAAGGCGCGGTCGCTCAGATGACAAAGGCCATGGCCAACGACTGGGCTTCACGCGGCATCAATATCAACGCCATAGCACCCGGATACATGGACACCCAGATGATCGCCGGGCTGAAACAGGATAAAAAAAGAATGGACTATATTACGGCCCGTATCCCAAGCAATCGCTGGGGGACACCGCAGGATATGAAAGGCGCGGTGATCTTTCTGTCCTCCCAAGCCAGCGATTACGTCAACGGGGCCATCATTCCGGTAGACGGAGGTTACCTGATCAGGTAGGGTTTTGGAAAGGAGGACGTCGTCATAGTTCAAAAAACAATCATGGCAAATCAGTTAAAGAACACCTTCGCAAACTAAAAAACGCAAGATGGGAGGAATCAATAATGAAAACCAAACACATCGCCTTACTTGTGTGTGCAGCGCTGATGCTGGGCCTATTGGCCGGATGCGGCGCCGCTGAACAGGAAAGCCCCGCGCCAACGGACGCCTCAAGTCAGAGTCCCGGATCGGTGCCGGCAGAAACACCCCAGAAAAAATACCTGATCGGTGTTTCGCAGAAGTCCAATACCAACCCCTACAATATCGAGGTGGCCGACGCCATGAGGACCGTCGTCAGAGAAGGGGACGAAATCATCTTCATAGACGCGCAGCAGAACCAGTCCAAACAGATCAACGACGTGGAGGATATGATCCATCAGGGGTGCGATGTCATCCTGATCAGCCCGGTGGACTGGCAGGCGACGCGCTCCATGCTGGAATCCTGCCAGAAGGCCGGGGTGCCGGCCATAATGATTGATCAGAATATTCCCGAAGCCGATGCACAGCTGGCCACAACGGTCGTTTGC
Source organism: Christensenellales bacterium (assembly GCA_050944255.1). Taxonomy (GTDB): domain Bacteria; phylum Bacillota; class Clostridia; order Christensenellales; family Maliibacteriaceae; genus JBMNQS01. The sequence continues at coordinate 2,093 of JBMNQS010000076.1, forward strand.
TCGGACAACTACAAAGCCGGTCAGCTCTGCGCCGAAAGCATGGTGGAAATACTGAACGGCAAAGGCAAAATCGTCATCTACGAAAGCTCCATCTCCAAAGCGGGCGTGGATCGGGTGGCAGGCTTTGAGGACTACATTGCCGATTATCCCGAAATCGTCGTCGTCAATCGCCAGGACGGCATCGGGCAGATCGACGTGGCCCTTGAGGTAATGGAAAATATGCTGCAGGCGGACCCGGATATTGCCGCTGTGTTTGCCTTTAACGATCCGGCAGCCATCGGCTGCATCGCCGCCATCGAAAGCGCCGGCAAGATCAACGAGATCGCCGTCTTTGGCGTGGACGGCTCCGAACAGGGCAAGGAGATGATCCGCGACGGCAAGATGAAGGCCAGCGCGGTGCAGTTCCCCGCACAATTAGGGATCACGGCCATCGAAACCGCCTATACCGTGCTGGAAGGCGGCACCGTGGATAAGCTCATCCTCATTCCGGTCAAATTGATCACGCTGGACAATCTGAGCGAATATATGGATCAGTAATCTTTGCGTCCGCAAGAAAAATAAGATCCAATCCGTTTTCCCCGCGGAGCATGCCTCTGCGGGGAAAACGATTCAAATCCGTGACAAAAGCCAAGGTAATCCTGTAAGGGCATGCTCTCGAACGGAGGGCTTTTGATTTCATCGAAAATATTTTTGCGCCGCACATTCAAGAATTTTGTTACTTTTGCAAAAATAAACTAAAAAATCGGGTCAAATATCTTTCCAATTGTTTCCATATGCGGTATAATTGTGACATATTTTTCTGAATTTCGACAAGATATAACATCGCAATCCTGCGTTCATATAGCATATAGCCGCGCAGCACCAACCGGTGCCGGACTTATTTTCTTTTAAAAAATATCCGGCGGCAAATGGCCGACGGCTTTTGTTGCATTTCGCGCCACAGGCGCCCGTACGCGTTTTCCACATCACAAATTTTACGTAGGGGGAGATACTTTTATGAAAAACAGGAACAAATTCATCGCCGCATTTATCCTCCTGGTCATGCTGCTGACAGGCACGCTGACTACCACGGCGCTGGCAGAGCAGGGGCCCATGGGTTATGTAAACCTGTACATCCACAAGCATGTCATGAGCAATCTCTCCGGCACAGAAGAAGCGGGCGACGGCGGCGTCTGGACGCCCGGGGAGGGCGCGGTGCCGGTGGGCGGCGTGTCCTTCAGAGTGACGGAGGTGCGGGGCAGCGGAGCGGATATAAATGACTACACCGCCGTACCGGGCGGCTACAGCATGATCGTCACCACCTCCACGACAGCGGGCGCCGCCTACGGCATCGCCAAAGTGGAGGACCTGCAGGCCGCCCACGAAGACCTGACGCCCCGGTACTACAAAGTGGAGGAACTGCCCAGCCATCCCCTTTGCATCACAAGGAACCAGCCGTTTATCATCACGCTGCCCATGGCCGATCCCCAGCAGCCGGGCGCGTGGCTGCGCGATGTACACGTCTATCCCAAAAGCGAGGGCAGCATGATCGAAAAGAGCGTCACCCGCTACGGACAAATGCACGGCACGGTGGACGAAAACTATGAAATCACCTGGGTTCTGCAGATGCCCGTGTCCGACAGCATGAGCCGGGCCACCACCTTTACCATTTCGGACAAGCTCCCCGGCGGCATGCAGCGGGTGGATTACGACCCGCAGCGCATCATACTGGCCGAACTGCTCGAAAACCATGACGACCTCTCCGGAACCCCGATACAGGATACCCTGCATTTCAACGTAACGGATCAAAGCGGCACGGTTTCCTTCCAGGTAACCAGTCCGTTCCTTCCCGATGGGCACGATTACAATTATCTGCGCATTTCCTATAAAACAAAATTTACCGACCCTTCGAGCGCGGCGCATCACGCGTCCCTGTCGGGCAATGAAACCAAACTGACTTACGCGCATCCGGATTTGTTCGGTTTGCTTGAATTCACTGCGCACCAGCAGCCAAAGGTCCACATCGGCCGGATACGCCTCGCCAAGCACAGCGCGGCCGACCCTTCGGTCAAGCTCGCGGGAGCCGTGTTTAAAATTGCGGCGTCCTTATCCGACGCGCAAGACGGCCGGTTCTTAAAAGACCCCGCCGATCCCTCCGACGACTATGCCGTGGAGACCGACGCGCAGGGAGAGGCCGTCTTTGAACTTCTGCCCTATAACGACGCGCTGGCCCCGGCAGAAGGCGCCGCCCCGCAGCATGCCTATCATCTGGTGGAAGTACTCGCGCCCAGCGGGTACATGCTGCCCGAAAATCCGGTTATAGAGGTGGAACCCGCCTATATCTATAACCAGCAGGAGACCGAAATCATCGCCATCGGCAGCGTGACGGTGCTCAACAATAAGGGGTTCGAACTGCCCGCCACCGGCGGCGCTGGCGCCATCATCCTGACACTGATGGGCGCAGTATGCGTGGGCGCCGGCCTGATACTGCTGTTTACCACGCGCAAAAAGAGCGCCGTCCATCCATAACCCGCCCCGACGGGCCATATCCATGAAAAGGCAAACCGCAAGGATCATCGTCATTGTGCTTCTTCTGGCCGTCGGATCGGCTCTGTTGGCCTACCCGCATGCCAGCGGACATATCATCGGCCGCAGGCATGTGCGGATTATCCAGTCTTACGATGACTCCGTCAGCAACGCCCACGCCCGCTTTCTGCAAAATGAATGGGAGCGGGCCCAGTCCTATAACCGCCGGCTGGCCGAAATCGATCAGCCCTTTCTTCCAGGCGCCGGCCCGCAGCTCCAGGCGCAGTACGCCAGCCTGCTGAGCATCGGCGGCGCCATGGCGTATATCCGCATACCCAAAATCGGCGTAATCTGGGCCATATACCACGGCACCGGCGAGGAAGTGCTCTTAAGCGGCATCGGCCATCTGGAGGCCACCAGCCTTCCCGTGGGCGGTGAGGGCAGCCACGCCGCCGTCACCGGGCACGCGGGCCTTGCAAGGGCCAGGTATTTTGCCGACCTGCCCCTGCTTGAAATAGGCGATGTGTTCCACATCCATGTGTTGGACAGGGAGCTGACCTACAGCGTGGACCAGATTAAAGTAGTCCCGCCCGACCAGGTGGAGGACCTCCTCCCCGTGCCCGGCAAGGACTACATGACGCTGATCACCTGCACCCCCTACGCCGTCAACAGCCACCGGCTGCTTGTGCGCGGCCGGCGGACAGGGCCCGATGAAGCGCCGCCGCAGACGGCGGATACCCGCGGCCCGCTGTACTTCATCGTCTGCGTCCTAGTCCTGGCCGGCGCCGTGTCGGTGAAAACCCGGCGGCTGGCAACCCCGGTCAAGAAAGCCTTCGGCGCCCGGTAATCGAGGCAAAGTGCACTACGTTCCGCAGCCGCTTAGGACATGCCCTGCGGCATCCGCTTGAGCCGAAACAGGCTTTCGGGCAGGAAGTATCCCCGGCGGCGCAGCGGATCTGGCTGCGCCGCTTTAAAGTGCCGCGCGGGGCAGGGCCGGTCCCTTGCGAAAAATCCACGGATGCTTTATGATAAAGAAAATGATGGAGAAATGGACGCGCGGTTTTCCGCCGTTCAAATATTCTTTTGGAGGCCTTTTATCATGGACAATTTCTTCTTCTGCAGCCCCACCTACTTCGAGTTCGGCAAAGGGACCGAGGCCAAAAGCGGCGAGCTGGTCAAGCGTTTCGGCGGCACAAAGGCGCTGATCGTCTACGGCGGCGGCTCCGTGGTGCGCAGTGGCCTTCTGGACAGGGTGAAAAAATCGCTGGACGAGGCGGGCGTCGGCTATGTCGAGCTTGGCGGCGTCAAGCCCAATCCCCGCGACACGCTGGTCTACGAGGCCATCGACCTGGTACGCAAAGAGCATGTGGACTTTCTTCTGGCCGTGGGTGGCGGCAGCACCATCGACACCGCCAAAGCCGTTGCCGCCGGCGTGCCCTACGACGGCGACTTCTGGGATTTCTACAGCATGACGGCCGTCCCGCAGACCGTCATGAAAATCGGCTGCGTGCTGACGATTCCCGCCGCCGGCAGCGAGGCCAGCAACCATACCGTCATCACCCGGGAGGCGGACAAGCTCAAGCGGGGGTTCGGCAACGACATGCTGAAGCCGGCATTTGCCATCATGAATCCTGAGCTTTGCTTCACACTGCCCAAATACCAGATCGCCTGCGGCGCCACGGACATCATGGCCCACATCATGGAGCGCTACTTCACCAATACCAAGGAAGTCTCCCTCACCGACCGCATGTGTGAAGGCGTCATGCGATCACTGATCCGCGAGGTGCCCCGGGTGCTGGAGGACCCCGCCAATTACGACGCGCAGGCCAACTTCATGTGGGGCGGCACGGTGGCCCATAACAACAGCCTGGGCGTGGGACGCGTGCAGGACTGGGCCAGTCACGCCATCGAACATGAGCTCTCCGCGCTCTACGACGTGCCCCACGGCGCGGGACTGGCGGTCATCATGCCCGCGTGGATGACCTACGTGGTGGACCACGACGTCATGCGCTTCGCGCAGGCCGCCGTCAATATCTGGGGCTGCACCATGGACTTCGACAACCCCAGGGCCACCGCCCTTGAAGGCATCCGGCGCTTCAAACAGTTCCTCTCGTCCATCGGTATGCCCATCAACTTCAAGGAGCTGGGCGCCAAGGCGGAGGATATCCCCTACATGGTGGAAAAACTGGGGGTCACCGACACCGTCACCCGCGGTTTCTTCGTGCCCCTGACGGCGGACGACGTCACCACCATCTACAACATCGCCGTCACGCAGACGGTATAAGCCGCTTTCCCTACGGCCACGGACAGATCAATTAAAAACAGCTTCCCGTCCTCCTGCGCCGGGCGCAGGAGGACTTTTTGACGGAGAAAACAAAAAAATCTTCCCGATTGCCACCGTGCATTTCTGAATCCGCCGGCTTGTGCATATGGTGGATTAAGGAGCGGATTGCATGAAGTTGAATCGTAAAAGCATTTTTTTCACCGTCTTGTCGGCGTCAGCATTCGTGCTGATTGTTTTTATCCTGTCCTTTCTGGTCACGGCGCTGCGCGACCGCTATATCCACAGCCAGTTCCCCGATGCGTCCCACTATGCCTGGCTGGAAATCCCCGGCGAGGACATCGACGTGCCCACCGATACAGGCTATTCGGTGCTGGTGGACCTTGACCATCTGCTTTTGACGCTGTACAAGGACGGGGAAAAATACAAGTCCTGGCCGGTGTCCGGAGGGTCGAAAAACAGTCCGTCGCCCGTCGGCTGCTGGATCGTCAACGGCATCGACCACTGGGGCGAAGGCTTCGGCGGCAGCTGGATATCGCTGAACGTTCCGTGGGGGAAATACGGCATCCACGGCACGGTGGAACCCTGGGCGGTGGGCCAGCACAACATCTCCCACGGCTGTATCCGCATGAACAATAAGGACGTCAGGGAGCTCAAGGGCTACATGTCCTGGGGCGTGCCGGTAAAAATCGTCTACGAAGGCATCCCCTTCCGCGGTCTCAAAGACGGCAGGCGGGGCAGCGACGTCTATCAAATGCAGAAGATGCTCATCGATCTGGGTTATCTCGAAGGCAACCCAGACGGCATATTCGGCCAAAAGACCGGGCAGGCGCTGAAGGCATTCCAGCGGGCCGAGAACATCACCGTGGACGGCATACTGGGCTGGGAGAGCATGGAACGGCTGAAACTGCGGATCGGGGAGATTGAATCTGCGCCGGCTCCCACGCAGCCGGCCGACGAAAACCAGGTGCCGGAGGATGAAAATCCGCCGACGGAGAATCAGGCGCTTTGACAGGATGCCTTTCTTCGTGTATCCTGTAAGCAGTTTCTCCATGGAGGTGTGTGGATGTCGGTCATTCTGTAAGGTATTCGACTGTATGGGCAGAAAATCCGTGCAGGGTTTTTGCTTGCCCAAAAACTGCCTTGCAGAGCCATTAAGCCTCTTTATACAGTGGTTTTGCAGCGCAGCCCGTCTGCGCTTTTTCTCTGCGTTCTGCAGGGCGCGCCCGGGGCGCAGCCATCCGGCCGCCGCCCCTGTAAGGAGGAAATAAAATGAAGCATCCCTTTACCGGCCATTACGACAGGCAGCTCCTATTGGAATATATGATGGGCCCCAACGCTATGCTCATCTGCGAGGAAATGGCCGACGGCCTGGATATCCGGCCCGGCATGCGCATCCTGGACCTGGGCTGCGGCATGGGCCTGTCCAGTATCCTTCTGGCGGGAAAATGCAAGGCGAAAGTCACCGCCGCCGACCTGTGGATCGATCCCACGGACAACTTCCTGCGGTTCAAGGCCCAGGGATTTGAAGACCATATCTTCCCCGTCAGCGTGGACGCCACGAAGGATATCCCCTTCGCCAGAGGCTACTTCGACATGCTCCTGTGCATCGACGCGTATCATTATTTCGGCAGCAACAGGGAAATGCTGCCCCGCCTGGCGGCCTTTGTCCGGCCGGGCGGCACCATCGCCATGGCCATTCCCGGCCTGAAAAAGGACTTTGAAAACGGTATTCCCCCGGAGCTTCAACCCTTTTTGAGGGAGGATATGAATTTCTACTCCCGCCATTGGTGGAAAGACCTCTGGGAAGGCGAAAGCGGCGTGGAAGTCATGCTCTGCCGCGACATGCCCTGCCACGATGAGGCCTGGAGCGACTGGCTTTTAAGCCCCAACCCCTACGCCAGACAGGATGTGGAAATGATGAAGGCCGAAGCCGGCCTCTACTTTGCCACCATCCAGATCACGGCGCGCGTGTTGTAGTTAAACGCTCCATCAACGCCGGAGCCCTGTGCGAAACGCACAGGGCTCTTTTATTCGTTTTTAGCTGTTGCGGCAATAAAAAAGGCCGGAAGCATCCGGCACTTCATGGACGGACGGCTATTTTTCCACCACGATCCCTCCTGATTCAAAGCGGTAAAAACGGGTGCCCTGATGGGTAAGCATCCCCGAGGCGCCGTCGGGAATCGCCCGGTATACGCGGTGTCCCACCACGCACCTGATCTGCTCCCCGCTTTCCAGCGCAAATACGATCAGCACGGTGGTGTGCATGACGTTGTTGGCGTCCATATGCGTATCGTTGATCTTCCTGACAACATGGGCCGGCTCGGTGACCAGCGGGGAATTTTCATTGTCGATATACTGCGTGGCGCCTTTAAAGATGATATAGATAAAAATTCCAGCAAAAATGGCAATGAAAAAACCCATGACAGTATCCTCTGCTTCAAATATTCCGG
>JBMNQS010000077.1:0-9298 GCA_050944255.1 Christensenellales bacterium
TCCGGCGGTTCTCTCCAGTGGTTCAGAAACACGCTGTGCGAGACGGAAATGCGGCGGGCTGAGGAGTTGGGCGTGGACCCCTACGAGCTGATGGGCCAAGCGGCGGAAAAATCCGCCGTGGGCAGCGGCGGCGTTTTGTTTCTGCCCTACCTTCTGGGTGAGCGGACCCCCCATCTGGACAGCGACGCCCGGGGCGTGTACTTCGGCCTGAGCGGCACCACCGACAAGGGCGATCTGATCCGCGCCATCATGGAGGGCGTGGCCTTTTCCCTCAATGACGCGCTGGGGCTTATCGGCGAAATGGGCATCACGCCAACCGGCGTGCGCATCTCCGGCGGAGGTGGCAGGAGCCCGCTGTGGCGGCAGATCTGCGCCGACGTGTTCGGCGTCAGTGTGCAGACGCTGAAAACCACCGAGGGCCCGGCGCTGGGCGCGGCCATACTGGCCGCAGTGGGCGTGGGGATGTACGACGGCGTGCCCGAGGCCTGCGACGCAGTAATCGCGCCGGACAAGACCCAGTCCCCCATAGCGGAGAATGCCGCCAAATACCGGGCGCTATACCCGCTTTACAGGAGCCTTTACCAGGCGCTCAAGGGCGAATTCAAGACGCTGAGCCAGGTGCGGAAGATCCTGTAAAGGGTCCAGTCAATACAGGTTGCCGTCAAAAAACAATGTTTTTGACGGAGCTGCCAGGGATTTTCCTGCTGCAAAAACCGATGAACAGTTTTTGTAGCGGCCGGAAAACCCTGAAAGGCCTGGGCGGCGGCCGCGCATGTCGATCTGCGGCCAAGAGCCGCCTTCGGCGGTTGCCTTCGAAACGCTCGCTGCGGCTCGCAACCTTGCCCACGGAATTGAAATTAGGGGGCTTCGGCCCCCTAATAACCCCCAAAAGACTTTTTTGACAGGCTGACCCCTGCGCTAAGCGCAGGGGTTTGGGTTTTTGGTTCTTATCCATGTGGGAGAAGGCTTCGGCTGCCCAAAGCCGTTCACTTGGAAAGCCCGGCGAAACGGGCGCCCAGCAAACGGGCCAGGTCGGCGGGGCCAATCTTCATGGAGGCGCCCTTTTTGCCGGCACTGACCACGATGAAGTCAAAGGCTTCGGCGGAAACGTCTATAAAGGTGGGATAATGCTTCTTCATGCCCACCGGCGAAACCTCGCCGCGGTTGTAGCCGGTGACGGCCGGCAGCTCGCGGACGTGGAGCATCTCCACCTTCTTCTGCCCGGCGCAGGCGGCGGCCTTTTTCAAATCCAGTTCGGCGCTGACGGGCACTACAAACACGAACACGCCGGCGCCTCTGGCCGTCAAAGTCTTGAAGCTCTGCTGCTGCGGGACGCCTGTCGCCTCCGCAACGGCGGCGCCGGAAAATTCCGCGTCGCCCAGATCGTAGAAAATGGGTTCATAGGCTATCCCGGCACGCTCCAGCGCGCGCATGGCGTTGGTTTTTACGGGCTTCATAAGGTCTTTCCTTTGCCGGGCTTTTTCCGGGCGCTGCCCGGACCCTGAACTCCAAAGAATTTTATTTCGCTTCGCGGCAGGGGAATATGCGTAGAGGGCGGTTTTTCCGGGCGGCGTCCGGCCCCCGAGCCCCAAAGATTTTACTTCGCTCCGCGGTAAGGGAATATGCGCAGAGGGCGACATTTGACGGGCGCTGTCCCGCCTATTGGTTGGCCAGATGGTAGATGGCCCTGACATCCTCGGGGCCCAGCACCACAAAGTTGCCGTCGGTGGGCGCGCCGTACTTGAAGCGGTGCTCCACCATCTCGTCGATGGCCTCTGTGGGCACGTTCAGCTCTTTCAACGAAGTGGGCATGCCCAGAATGTTTTTCAGGAAGCCCTCGAAGCGGGCGATACCCTCCAGCGCCGTCACCTCGGGATTGGCAAAATTCATGTCGCAGCCCCAGACGCGCACGGCGAACTGGCAGAAGCGGTCGATGTCGTGCTTGTACACGTACTTCATCCACGCGGGGAAAATCACCGCCAGCCCGGCGCCGTGGGTGACGTCGTAGAGGGCGGAAATCTCATGCTCGATATGATGGCTGGCCCAGTCCTGCTGACGGCCCACGCCGCAGATGTTGTTGTGGGCCACCATGCCGCCCCACATGATGTTGGCGCGGGCCTGGTAATCGGCCGGATCGGCCATGACGATGGGACTTTGGGCAATCATGGCTTTTAAAAGCCCTTCGCAGAGACGGTCCGTCACCTCCACGTCCTTTGTGTTGGTGAAGTAGCGCTCGCAGATGTGGGCCATGATGTCGGTGATGCCCGCGGCCGTCTGGTAAAGGGGCAGCGTGCAGGTGTACTCCGGGTTCAGCACGGCGAACCGGGGACGAAGCGCGTCGCCGCCGGCGCCGGCCTTGTACATGGTCGCCTCGTGGGTGATGACGGTGTCCCCGCTGGCCTCGCTGCCCGCGGCGGCGATGGTCAGCACCACGCCCACGGGAAGCGCCTTCTCAACGGGGCTCTTTTTCTCGTAGAAGTCCCAGAAGTCGCCGTCATAGGGCACGCCTACGGCGATGGCCTTGGCCGAATCGATGGCGCTGCCGCCGCCCACGGCCAGTATCATATCGATGCCCTCTTTTCTGCAAAGCTCGATGCCCTCATAGACAAGTGAGCTGCGGGGATTGGGCTGTACGCCGCCAAGCTCCACGAAGGCGATGCCCTCTTCATTCAATGCGGCCACCACCGCGTCGTACGCGCCGTTTTTCTTGATGGAGCCGCCGCCGTAATGCAAGAGCACCTTGCTGCCGCCAAACTGCCGGACCAGCCTGCCCGTGTTTTTTTCCGCGCCTTTGCCGAAACTGTAGTACGTGGGTGCATAGAAATCAAAGTTAATCATTTGTTCTCCTCCAAAATATAAAATCTAAAAAACGTTACTGTAAATGAGGATACAACATTTGCAGGCCCGTTTCAAGGGGCGGGCGGGCAAACGGCGGCCGTAAAGGCGGCGCCCGCTCAGGCAGGCGCCGCGCTTACCGGGGATGGATCGCGCAAAACAGGCGGCGGCAAAGGGTGTGCTTTGGCTTTATGCCGGCCGCGCGCCTTGCGCCGGCACTTTCCGGCAATGGGACGGGTGTAAAGGTATAAAAAGCAAACGCGGCAGGCCCAAACCTGCGGACGGCTAGTCCCGGGCCACGATCACCAGGGCCAGGCCGTCCTTCATGGTATAGCCGGCGCCGCGGGCGGTGGTGACGTTGCTGATGCCGCGGCTCTCCTCGGGGATCAGCGCGGCATCATGAAGCGGATACTCCATATGAAAGGTGTTCACGCCGCTGCAGGTCGTCAGCGGAACGAGCGATACGATGGCGCCCGGCGGCTCGTCCAGAATGATTTTGGCGTCTATGGCCGTGATTTTATTGTGCTCGTCCACCATCCAGGCATCCTCGCCGCGCCGCAGGCAGCCGGTCAGAAGCAGGATGTTGGCCAGCGTGTGGTCCATGCGGCTTCCGATGCACCCCAAAAACAAAAACCGGGAAAAACCCTTTTCCCGCGCCAGGCGCAGCGCCCCCTCGGTATCGGTGTCGTCCTTTCGCACGGACAGCCGCACCACCTGACCGCTTTCGGGCACGTGGCCCAGAGAGTCGAAGTCGCCCAGGACGGCGTCTGGCTCAAGATTCATTTTCCGGGCGTGCAGATAGCCGCTGTCGGCGCAGATGATGTAATCATCCTCTTCGATCAGCGAGGCGGCAAACGTATAATCGGCCATGCGGCCGCCTGAAATGATGACTGCGCGCATCGTGTCCTCCTAAAGTATCCAAATCAGCAGCAGCCCCAGCAGCATCAGGCCCAAAACTGCGAAGCCTATCCGCTTGAGCAGGTGCACCGCCTGGGGTATGCTGGTAGGCATGCGGTTGTACACGGCGTTCATCAGGGGCCGTGAGGGACGCTTTGCCACCAGCTCCCGATAGGTCAGGGTGTAGGTGTCGTACAGGCGTAGGTTGCGCTCATGAATCTTCACGATCCGCACGCCGCGCAGCGTGTCCGGCCCGTACGTGTCAAAACCGCAGGTTTGGGTGTAGCCCAGGTCGATGTCGCCCAGGTCGCGCACAAAGCTGTTGTTGTGATCGTGGCCGCAGAAGACGGCGCAGACGTCGCCCCTTTCGGCAAAGGCCTGAAAGCTGCCGGTATTCTCGTCGGGCACAGACGGTGCTTCCCTAAAGAGCTCGTTTTGATGGCGGGTGGGCCCGGGCAGTATGTAAAACTCGTTTTTATGGATGCCAAAGGCGCGCACGGCGCCCCTTGTGCCGCGGCGGACCTTCATCAGCACGTGGTAGTATTCCCGAAGCGGAATGTGCTGAAAGACCATGGCCGCAAGGGGCTCCCTGCCGTTTTCCGAAGCCAGTTGGTCGCGCATCCGGCGGTACCACCCGACATACTCGGGCCGCACGCTTTCGTAGCCGCCCCCCTTTTTCCTGCCGCCGGATTCAAACAGATACAGCGCGAAGATGTGCCGGTCGCAGGCGCCGTCGTAGACGGGCAGCACCCCGGTGCCGGGTCCGGGACTGTGGTAGAGCCGCACGTACAAGGGGCTTTCTCTGTAGATAGCCTCCTGTTCCTCAAGAGGCAGGCCCAGCTCCAGGTCATGATTGCCGAAGGTCACCGTAAACGGGATTTCCCGCTCCTCAAGGGGCGCCGTCAGCGTCTGGACAAAATGGGCGAACCGCTGCCTCACATCACCCTTTTTGAAGGTGCCGGAATAGCCCATCACCTGATCGCCGGTGAAAATCACCAGATCCGGCGGATCGGCATCCAGTGCAGCCTCCAGCAGGCGCAGCGTATCGGCGGAAATTTCCGCCTGCTCCTGCACGTCGGCAACCTGCATGATCTTGAATTGTCCGTCTCGAAAACAAAGACGCGAAGGCACGGTTCTTCCTCCAGGTGTATATTTCTCGCGGTAGCGGTTTGCTCAGATGGTCAGCTCGTACTCGCCGCCGGCGCCGTCCGCAAAGTAGCGGGGAAGGTCATATGGTGAAAAGATACCCTTGTCCGTCACGATGCCGGCAATCAGCCGCGGCGGGGTGATGTCAAACGCCGGGTAGCAGCCTTTCACGCCATCCATGGCAGTACGGATACCGCAGGCCTCCAGCACAAGTGCGGGGTCCCGCTGCTCGATGGTCACGGTATCCACGGTCTCATGCCCCGCATCCGGCGCCCCGGTGGTAAAGTACGGAATCCCCAGATACGCCGCCGCAATGGCCAATTGGAACGTGCCCACCTTGTTGACCATGTGCCCATCCATGCAGATGGCGTCGGCGGCGGAGGTGAACACGTCCACGGCCCTCTCTTTCATCACGGCGGCGCCCATGTTGTCGGTGATCACGGTAACGTCAAAGCCCATGTCGCAGGCCACGCTGGCGGTGAGCCGGGCGCCCTGGAAATACGGGCGGGTCTCCGGGCAGATGATCTTCAACCGGCTGCCGCGCCGCGCGGCCACCTTGAGCATCTGCCCCACGATGGTTTCCCCGAAGCACTGGGTCATGACGGTACCGCCCGCAGGAATCAGGTCGTTTAAATATTCGGCCATGCGCTCGATCTTTGCGTAGCGGCGGTTGAGCGCTTCCACCGTATGGTCCCGCACGGCCATGTCGGCCCTTTCCCCCGCCTCTTTGGCCCGCACCGCCGCCTTCATGCACGCGGCGGTGATGATCCGCATCCGCTTGGATGTGGTGGGCCGGGCATGTGAGAGCGCATGGGCCGCCTCCCGCATGTGGGCCAGAAAAGCGTCTTTTTCCAGATCCCGCGCCTCATGCGCCGCCAGCGCCATGCCCATGCCGGCGGCGGCGTAAGGCCCGGCGCTTTGGGTGACCATATCGAAAATGGCCCGGGCCACCTCGCGGTGCGAGCCGCACCGTACAAAACGCACTTCCCCGGGATAGACGCGCCTGTCCAGAATGCGCACGGCGCCATCCTCGTACCAGGCCACGTTCTCATACCGCAGCATGAAGGCCAGTCCCCCGTCGGCTCGCTGCATAGGGTTCCCTCCCTGATTTAAAGCATTCCCTAAAATTATGGGACATGCCGGTATCATTGTCAAATGCCCAAATGCAAAAGAGCCTTCGTGACGCGGAGGATCATGCATATCTTCCGGCATAGGGCAATATGTCTTTTCTTTCCAGGGGTTTGGCTCTATAATAAAGACAATACAATTTTATAAAGCGGGGTGAAATTTTGGACGCAGCGTATCTCGCGATCGATATCGGCGCCTCCAGCGGACGGCATATACTGGGGCACATAGAGGGCGGCAGACTGGAAATTCAGGAAGCGTACCGGTTTGAAAACGGTATGCAGATGAAGGGAAATACCCGCGTCTGGGATGTGGAAAGGCTCTTTTCCCACATCAAAGAGGGCATGAAGCGCTGCCGGGAAATGGGCAAAATCCCGTCATACGTGGGCATTGACACCTGGGGTGTGGACTTTGTGCTGCTGGATAGGGACGACAGGCTCATCGGCGACGCGGTGGCCTACAGGGACCGCCGTACGCAGGACATGGCGGCGGAGCTGGATAAAATCATCTCGCAAGAGGCGCTTTACCGCATCACCGGGCTGCAGAACTCGCCGTTTAATACGTCGCATCAGCTTCTGGCGCTGAAAAAACAGCATCCGCAGCAGCTCGAGAGGGCGAAAACCTTCCTTATGCTGCCGGATTACTTCAATTTCCTCTTAACGGGAATCAAGGCGGCGGAATATTCCGACTGCTCCACCACGCAGCTTTTAAACGCCAAAACCGGAGACTGGGACTTCGGCCTGATTGCGCGGATGGGGCTTCCCGAAAAGATATTCCTTCCCATCAGCGAGCCGGGCACGCCTTTGGGGCCGCTGCTGCCGGAAGTGGCCGCGGAGGTGGGCTTTGAGGCTACGGTGGTGCAGCCGCCGGAGCACGACACCGCCTCGGGGGTCATGGGCGTACCGGCGCGGGGCAAGGACTTTATCTACATCAGCAGCGGCACCTGGAGCCTGATGGGCGCAGAGCTGAAAGGGCCGGTCCTCACCGAGACGGCGCGCCGGTACAATTTAACCAACGAAGGCGGCTACGGAAAAACCATCCGGTTTTTGAAAAACATCATGGGCATGTGGATGATACAGGAAGTGCGCCGCGAGATGAACGGCCGGTATACTTACGATGAGTACTGCGCGCTGGCGGAGGAAAGCGGGAATTTTCCGTCCGTCGTGGATGTGGTGGACCCCCGATACATGGCGCCGGACAGCATGATCCGCGCCATACAGGACGAATGCAGAAGGACCGGGCAGCGCGTGCCCGAAACGCCGGGCGAGCTGGCGCAGGTGATCTACAGGAGCCTGGCCCAAAGCTATAAAAACACGCTGGCACAAATAGAGGAAGCCACGGGAAAAACTTACGATACGATCCATATCGTCGGCGGCGGCTCCAACGCGGATTACCTGAACCGCCTGGCGGCGAAAATGACCGGCCGGCGCGTGGTGGCGGGGCCCTCGGAGGCCACGGCCATCGGCAACCTGGCATGCCAGATGATCACATCGGGCGAGCTTGAAAGCCTGGCCCACGCCCGACAGGTGATCGCCGGTTCCTTTTCCGTGAAAACCTACGAGCCATAAGGAGGACAAAATATGCGCTTTGAAGATCGGTACGCCTCGGCAAAAGAAATGTACGCATCTATCGGCGTGGACACCGACGCGGCCCTTGAAGAGCTGGCGGCCATGCCCATTTCCATGCACTGCTGGCAAGGGGACGACTGCCGCGGGTTCGATTCGGACCGGCCGCTGTCCGGCGGCATTGCGGCCACGGGCAATTACCCGGGAAGGGCCAGCACCCCCGATGAGCTGATGGCGGACATGGATATGGCCCTCCGGCTGATTCCCGGCAGGCACAAGATCAACCTTCATGCCAGTTACGCTATCTTTGAGCCGGGAGAATGGGCCGACCGGGACGAATTGGAGCCAAAACACTTCAAAAAGTGGGTGGACTACGCCAAAGCCCGGGGGCTCGGTATCGACTTCAACCCTACGTACTTCTCCCATCCCATGGCCGAATCCTTTACGCTGGCCAGCCCGGATAAATGCATCCGGGATTTCTGGACCAGGCACACGAAGCGCTGCATCCGCATCTGCGAGTACTTTGCCTCGGAGGTGGGCCAGCCCTGCGCCATGAACATCTGGATTCCCGACGGCCTCAAGGACGTGCCCGCCGACCGGCTGGGGCCAAGGGCGCGCTTTAAGGCTTCGCTGGACGACGCCCTCTCCATCGATTACGACCGTGAAAAAGTCTACGTCTGCCTGGAGAGCAAGCTCTTTGGCATCGGCCTTGAAAGCTACACCGTGGGCTCCGGCGAGTTTGCTCTCCTCTACGCGGCCAAAAACAACCTGCTGCCGTTGATGGACAACGGGCACTACCACCCCACCGAGTCGGTGGCGGATAAAATCCCCACGCTGCTGCTATTCAACGAAAAGATCGCCCTTCACGTGACGCGCTCGGTGCGCTGGGACAGCGACCACGTGGTGCTGAACGACGACGTGACGCGGGACATCGCGCTGGAAATCGTCCGCTGTGACGCCATGGACCGGGTGTTTCTGGCGCTGGACTTCTTCGACGCGTCCATCAACCGGGTGTCCGCGTGGGTGGTGGGGATGCGCAATATGCAAAAGGCGCTTTTATATGCGCTTTTGATGCCCCACGATCACCTGTGGGCGCTGCAGGACGCCGGAGACTATTCAACGCTGATGGTGCTGCAGGAGGAGCTGAAAATGTATCCGCTGGGCGACGTTTGGAGCCATTTTTGTGAAATAAACGGCGTGGAGCCGCTGGAAAGCTGGTTTGAAACGGTGCGCCGGTACGAACAGGACGTACAATTAAAGAGAAAGTGAGGAGTGAATCCATGGACCTTTTAAATGCGCCGTACGTGAAAGACTTTATCCGGATGTGCCAGGACGCCTTCGACCGCGGCTGGCATGAAATCAACGGCGGGAATTTATCCTACCGCATCCAAGGCAAGGAGACGCAGGCTTCCCGGGACGCCTTCGACCACGGCGGCCCGTGGAAATCTCTGGATATCAGCGCGCCGGGGCTTGCCGGGGAGTATGTGCTCATTACCGGCACGGGCAAAATGTTCCACAACGTGAAAAGGCGGCCCCTTGAGAGCATCGGCATCGTCCAGATCGATGAGACCGGAAGCCGTTTCCGCGTGGTCTGGGGCCTTGACGACGGCGCCGGCCCCACGGTGGAGCTTCCCGTCCACCTGAAGCTGCTGGAAGTTAAAAAACATACCACCGGCGCCCGGGTAGTGTACCACAACCACGCCAGCAATATCATCGTACTGACGTTCCTT